>JBMOHS010000090.1:0-16738 GCA_049317725.1 Blastocatellia bacterium | reverse complement strand
GATGAGGGATGAGGAGTGAGGGGTGAGGGGTGAGGGATGAGGGATGAGGGATGAGGGGTGAGGGATGAGGGATTAGGGGCGAGGGATGAGGGATGAGGGGTGAGGGACGGAATTTTTCAAGAAGCGGATCGCCCAAATGCTCTTATTCTTTCTCTCGCCCCTCGCCCCTATCCCCTCGCCCCTTCCCCCTTCCCCCTTCCCCCTCGCCCCTGTCCAGGGAAAGTTGGCGCATTCAACGACTGCAACAGGAAAGGGTATCGACGATGAAGCGATTGGGAATCGGGTTTGTGGGCAGCGGCTTCATGACCAAGTTCCACATCCAGTCCTTTGTAGGCGTGCGGGACGGAGATGTGCGGGGGGTCTGGAGCCCAACCCGGGCGAATGCAGAGAAGGCGGCGGGGTTGGCACGCTCCCTGCGGGTGGGGGATTGCCAAGCGTACGGATCGATCGAAGAGATGGTCGCCGCACCGGAGATCGATGCCATCTGGCTGTGTGGGCCCAATCATACCAGGATTGAAAATCTGGAAGCGATCGTCCGGACGATCCGCAGCGGCAAGGGCTCGCTGGTGGGCATTGCGGTGGAGAAGCCGCTCGCCCGCAATGCGGCGGAGGCGGTCCGGGTGATTGAGCTGCTCGAAGAGGCCGGTGTCCTCCACGGCTATCTGGAAGACCAACTCTTCGAGCCAGCCGTGACCCGGGGCCGGGAGATTGTCTGGCAGCGGGCAGCGGCCTTGACGGGACGCCCCTACATTGCACGCTGCGCAGAAGAGCACAGCGGCCCACACGGGCCGTGGTTCTGGCAGGGGGATCTCGGCGGCGGAGGCGTCCTCAACGACATGATGTGCCACTCGGTCGAGCTCGCCCGCTACCTCTTGACCGACCCGGCCAAACCGCGGAGCAGCATCCGACCGGTCAAGGTCTCAGCGACGATCGCCTGCCTCAAGTACTCCCGGCCCGAGTACGCCGCCGAGCTGCGGAGGACGATGGGGCCGGAGGTTGACTACCTGCAACGCCCCTCGGAGGACTTCGCACGGGCGACGATCCACTACGTCGACGACGCCGGACTGCCGCTGATCGCCGAAGTGACCACCTCGTGGAGTTACGTTGGGCCGGGGTTGCGGCTGAGCACGGAGCTGCTCGGCCCAGAGTACTCTCTCTCGATCAACTCCCTGCAGTCGAGCCTGCAACTCTTCTTCAGCCGCCGCGTCAGCGGGAATGCCGGGGAGGATCTGGTCGAGAAGCAGAATGCCGAGCAGGGGCTCATGCCGGTCGTCCCGAACGAGGCTTCGGAGTATGGTTATGAGGCGGAGAACCGCTACTTCGTCACCCGTTTTCTCGACGGCCAGCAACCCGAGATCAACTGTTACGACGGCTTGGAGGTCACTCAGCTCTTGATGATTGCCTACCGCAGCGCCGAGGAGGAGCGGACGATCGCCTTCGACCCACAGGCGATCACGGACTTCGTGCCAGCCGTCGCGCGAGGGACTTGGCGACAGTCGCTCGACTGAGGCGGAGGAGGCACGCCCGGGGAGAGGATTCGGCCAACGGAAGGAGCGGGAGAGGACGAGGGGAGGTCTGGACACAGACCTTCGGCAGGAAGGAATAGGGGGTTGGCAGTAATGGGAAGGAATCGTGTCGCGGCGGGGAGAGGGAGAACACTCCTGCCAGTGGCCGGGCTGGCGGGGGTGGTGCTGGGTGTGCTGGGTTGGCTCTGGGTGCCGGAGAGGACCCAGGCGACGGGGAGTGGCGTCGATTCCCTGCCCGCCTGGGAGATCACCCTCGAAGAGCCGACCGGGATCGATCGTCGCGACGAGGAGGTCGTCAGCGTCAAGGCCACGTTTGCAGTTGGGGAGGCCAAGGCGGAGCGGCTCCGCATTCAAACACCAGAGCAAGAGATTCTGCGACCGCAAGTGGTCACCCGGAGTTCCCATCCCGACGGCTCACTCAGGGAGGTGGAGATCCTCTTTCCAGTGACCCTCCTGCCCGGAGAGCGTCCGACCTACGTCCTCTTCCAGGAGCCGGGAAAGCCAGCCTCCAGCCGTGAGACGGGCCAAGCACCCCGGCTCGAAGTGCGCCGGATTGGTGTCGGACGACTCGAGCTTGTCCACGACCGCTACGGAGTGATCCTCAACCTTGGACGGGAGAAGACGACCCCGGCGATTGTTGGCGTCTACCACAAGGGCGCGACCGAGCTGCGGATGCTCAACCTCGTCGACACCAGCCCGGATGTGGCGGAGCCGCTCGCCCACGGTGTGCGGAGTGCCGGGTTCGGGACCTGGGCGGAGAGCGTCGAAAAGTCTGGGGAGGCAACCCCCTTGCCACCGGGTGGGATCTTCGACCAGGTTGACCTGCTCGAGCCGGGGCCGTACCGGCTGCGGGTGCGACTGCGGGGTGCCCGACACGGAGAGCGGGTCGAGACCTGGGAGCTGACCGCGACCGCCGGCAGTCCCATCCTCCGCTGGCGCTCATCGCTCGAGGGTAAGACCGACGGAGTGCGCTATGGCCATTTCTTCTCCTCAGTCTCGGCGACCCCATACGAACCGTTCGACAAGTGGCTCGACGGGGAGGAGACGCGCTTTCCGGATGGCTGGGAGGTCGACAACCCGCCGGATGAGCCGATCGGGCCGCGTGCCTGGAAAGACCTGCCGGGGGGGCACCTCGTCTACTATCGTCGCCAAGAGAACTATGGCGCACTCGGCTTTCTCGAACTCGATCGGGCACTGGACTGGCAGGGGATTGGAGGACGCCAGTTCTACACGACCCGTCAGTTGACCGCACTAGAGCACGGAACCGAGATTGGACTCTCCTTTCCCCGCTGGGACAGAACATTGACGATCGTCGAGGCCCGCCGTGAATACCGCAAGTACACGCAGCCGATTCTCTCGGTGATGCGTCGTCTGGAGAAAGCTCCGGAGATCGCCGTCGGAAGGATGGATTCTGAGCGGGAAGGTCCGCGCGTCGAGACGATCCCGGTCGATCGACTTCCCCTCCCTGGAACGGCGTCGAATGGCCAACCCTCGGCGATCGAGACGCTCGACCTGAGCGGGCCATGGAAGATCGAGTGGGCGGAAAAGTCCGAGGGGGAGAAGCGAGGATTCCACCAGGAGGCATTCGATGACAAGGCTTGGCGAACGGTCACGGTGCCCGGCTCGCCACACACCCAGTTGCTCGCCCCACCGGCCTTCCACACACGCGAAGCAGAGTGGATCAGTGCCAAGGAGTGGTGGTACCGCCGCACCTTGAGCGGCCCCCCCCTCCTTGAAGGAAGGCGACGCTGGCTGCGGTTTGAGGCGACCGACTACTACGCCGACATCTACCTCAACGGAAAGCTGCTCGGTCGGCACGAGGGGTACATCGATCCGTACCAGTTCGAGGTGACCGGGTTGCTGCGCCCCGGAGAGGCCAATCAGCTTGCTGTCCGGGTCTGGACGCCGGTCAGCTACTACTGGCGCCATCGCCCCTACACGATCAAGGGCTCGTACGGGGCGGTCGACCAGAAGCCGGACAAGATCACCGCGCTCGGGATCACACGGCCGGTCCATCTGCAGACGACCGGGCCAGCGCGAATCGAAGAGATCGCGGTCGATACCCGCCTCGATCCGGGGGGGAGTGCGACGGTGGTCGTCGATCTGACCCTCGAGGCAGTGGGGGCACTGACGGCAGATCTGCGCCTGACCCTGCGGCCGGACAACTTCACAGGGAAGGAGGGGATTCTCCTGACCGACACGGTCCGCCTGGAAGCGGGGCGGACGGTCCGACAGTACCGGATCCCGGTCCAAAACCCGGCGCTCTGGTGGACGTGGGATCACGGCCGGCCCAACCTCTACTGCCTCTCGGCCGACGTGCAGGTCGAAGGCACGCTGAGCCATGCCCAATCCCTCCGAATCGGTATTCGGGAGATCGAGCAGATCGACTGGAAGTTCTACCTCAACGGACGTCGCCTCTTCATCCGCGGGACCAACGCCTACTACAACCTCTTCATGTCCGACGTGCGGCGAGCTGACTATGAACGGGATCTCGGCCTGATGCGGCAGATGAACATCAACATGGTCCGGCTGCACTGCCACTTCAGCAATCCCGAATTCTACGACCTCAGCGACGAGCTGGGACTGCTCCTCTTCCAGGACTACTTGGAAGCCTGGTATCCGGAGGATCGCGCCTTCTCCTTCCAAGCCGCGCGGCTCTACGACCCACTGATTCGCTACGTCCGCAACCACCCCTCGATCGCGCTCTGGGCGACCAGCGACGAGGAGTCGCTCGAAAACTACCGCGACCTGACCAAGCACCTCGAACCCCGCCCATTTCTCCACGATCCGCAACGCCGCCCGGTCGTCCGCTCGACAGGTCGGTATGGGGACGCGCACGTCTACGAAGGCTGGTATGGAGGGACCATCTGGGCCTATGCCAACGTGACCGAAAAGTTCATCTCGGAACTGGGTGCGACGGCCCTCCCCAACTATGACAGTCTGATCCGGTTCCTGCCAAACCATTGGCCGATCGAAGACCACGCGGCGGAGTGGATCTTCCGCAAGCTGCAGATCAGCGAAGCGATGCGCGCGTGGGGACGCCCAGAGGGCAAGACGCTCGCCGAATACATCCCGCAGACACAGGACTATGTCGCCCGCCTCTTCCAGCTGGCCATCGAGCGGATGAGGCGACTGAAATATGCCCCAGCCGGTGGGATCCTCCACTTTCACGCGGTCGACCTCTGGCCTTCGGTAACGATGGCGGCACTCGACTACTACCGCCAGCCGACCAAATCCTACGCGACAGTCCAGCGATCGTTTCAGATGGTGCTCCCCTCCTTTGCCTACGACCGGGCACGATGGAAAGCCGGGGAGCGCATCCAGACCGAACTCTGGCTGATCAACGACCGTTGGGAAGAGATTCCGCAAGCGAGGGTCGGGTGGCGCGTTCTTCGCGCGGATGGGTCGGAGGTACAACGGAAAGACGACGATCCGCCCGTCACCCTCGCCGCCGACTCCTCCCTCAAATGGCAGGAGGTCGCGTTCCAACTCGCGCAACCCGGGCGATACGTCCTCTGGGCGACGATCCGGGACCGCAGCGGTCAGGTCATCTCCGAGAACAATTACGAATTTGAGATCGAAGAATGAGAAGGGGGAAGCAGTGGAGACGAAGGCCATCACCAACGCTAAAGTCGGAAGTCACCGTCGGGTTCGCCGATCCTCGATCGGACAGATCCTCCTCTTGACGATCTTTCTCTTCGCCTTGGGATGGGAAGCGTTGAGAGAGGGCAGGAGTCCGCTCACCCCCATCGAACGGGCCGAGCAGCACTCGAGCGACGGGGAGAGGGAGGGCCGAGGGGAGAGCGAAGGGTATGCCGAATGGCTCTACCAGCAGCGGGCCTACCCGGCCGAGACCATCCCCGTCGATGCGGGAGCGCGGATGGTCGAACAGTTCGAGGAGCTGGTCGACCAGTCGGCGGGGCTGCTCATGCGGACGACGGACGGGCTCCCCGCGGAGGTTTGGGTCCCGCTCGGCCCCCAGCCGATTATTGCTGGCCAGACCTTTGGCTCGCCGCGCCAGAACGTCTCGGGCAGGATCTCAGCGCTGGCCCTCGATCCCCGGTTTGACGGGGCGACGAATCAGACGGTCTATGCCGGAGGTGCCCAGGGAGGCGTCTGGAGATCGATCGACAGCGGGGAGACGTGGACGCCCCTCACCGATGACCAACCGTCGCAGGCGGTCGGGGCAATCGCGATCGATCCACAGAATCCCGAGACCCTCTACGTGGGTCTCGGCGAGGGCAGCCGCTGTGGGCTCTGCTATTATGGTGCGGGGCTGCTCAAATCGACCAATGGGGGGGAGACGTGGCGGTTGATCGAGGGGCCGATCAGTCCCAATCCTCCGCAACAGCCGGTCTTTCGCAACGCCGCCTTCACCCGGATTGTCGTCGATCCACAGACCCCCTCGACGATCTATGCCTGCACGACTTTTGGCACGACAGCCCATGCCACGCGCGGCGTGCAGTCACTGCCGCTGGGACAAGTGGGAGTCTGGCGGTCGACCGATGGTGGGGAGACGTGGCGGAACCTCGATCCAGGAGCATCTGGCGGACAGTACTCAGCCCATGACCTGGTACTCGACCCAGGCAATCCCAATCGCGTCTTTGCGGCGGTGCGAACCATTGGCATCTTCCGCTCCGATTCGCGCGGGGAGCCAGGGAGCTGGGTCAGACTGAGCGGGGGATTGCCGGATCCAGGTTCGACCCCGTCGGCCTCGCCCTTCCGGCGAGCCGCTTTGACGATTGGGCCGCCGATCGCCCCCTCGACCGACAACACCCTCTACGCGGCCTTTGCCGCACCGGACGATACCCTCCTGGGGGTTTGGCGATCGACTGACAACGGGGCTACCTGGACACAGACGGCGCTGCCGCAACAGCGTGGGCAGACGAACTACAATTTGGACATCGCCGTTCATCCCCGCAATGGCAACATCGTCTTTTATGGCACCTCCGCCAACAACTTCAATACCGGGGGGACCCTCTGGCGCAGCCTCAATGGGGGAGTCTCGTGGCAGGACGCGAGCACGAGTCCAGGTGGTGGAGGCGGGCTCCACGCCGACACGCACCGGATCGTCTTCAGCCGGACGGCCTCGCCGATCCTCTTCACCGGGAACGATGGTGGCATGTGGCGGACGGCGACGCCTGAGACCCCGACGACCGCTTGGCGACAACTCAACGACACACTCAGCCTGACCCAGTTCGTCTCGATGGCGCTCCACCCGACTGATCCGAACCTTGTCATTGGCGGGACACAGGACAACGGGACCAACCGGTACCGCGGAGAGATCGGCTGGGATCACATCGCCGATGGAGACGGGGGCGCGGTGATCATCGACCAGTCGAACCCGTTGACGATGTATCACACCTTCTTCAACGTCAATAACAGTGAGGATCCTGCCCAGATCGGCCCGCGCGTCTCCCTGCAGGGGGGAGGATTCTTCACTTGGATCAGGCGAGGATGCTTCAGCTGCACCGCTGATAATGCAAAGGACAGATTCAACCCGTCCGATCGGGTCGCCTTCTACGCGCCGATGGCCCAGCATACCGGGTTTACCGGCCCGACCGGGAATGTCGTCTATTTTGGCACCAACCGTCTCTACCGTACTGCCAATCAGGGGGAGACGTGGACAGGGCTCGGCCCGAGCACCGATGGATTTGGAGCCGATTTGACCAAGGCGACGGGAAGCAGTTCGGTGATCACTGCCATCGCCGCCCACCCACAACTGGTCTCAGGCACGCCGATTCCGGGGGAGACGGTCTGGGTCGGGACGGGAGACGGGCTGGTCCAGGTGACAACCAACGCGGGTGCGCTGGCCAATGCGACTTGGACCAACGTCACGCGCGCGCCCCTCCCGAACCGCTTCGTCTCGGGCATCGCGCTCGACCGGAACGACCGGCAACGCGCGGTGGTCACCTTCTCTGGATTCAGCCAGAACACGCCGTCGACGCCCGGGCACGTCTTTCTGACGACCAACCTCGGCCAGTCCTGGACCAACATCAGCGGTAATCTCCCGGATGTCCCAGTGACCTGCGTGGCCATGGACCCGACCAACCCGGGGATCCTCTACATTGGGACCGACCTCGGGGTCTTCCGGACCTTGGACAACGGGGCGACGTGGGTTCCGCTGCGAGAGGGGATGCCGCGGCTGGCCGTCTTTGCCATCCAGTTTCATCCAGCGACCAACACGGTCTACGCGGCGACCCACGGGAGGGGCATCTACCGGCTGAGCGCACCCCGAAGCGTGACGACGGTCAGCGCAGCCAGCTTCCGCGAATCGTCGATTGCCGCTGAAGCGATCGTCAGCGCGTTTGGGACGGGGCTGGCCTCCACGGTGACGGTGGCGGGGAGCGTGCCACTCCCCTCGACGCTCTCTGGAACGAGGGTGGCGGTGCGGGACCAGGCGGGCGTGACGCGGTATGCGCCACTCTTCTTCGTCTCTCCGGGCCAGATCAACTTCAAGATTCCGGTCGGCACAGAGGTCGGGCGGGCGACGGTGAGTGTCACGTCTGGGACCGGTACCGTCGCCATGGGTACGGCCCAGATCGAGTCGGTCGCCCCTTCCCTCTTCAGCGCCAACGCCGACGGGACAGGAGTCCCCGCCGGGTATGCTCTGCGGTTTGGTGCCAACAGCTCACTGACAGTGATTCCGATCAGCCGCTTCGATGCGGCGACGAACCGGAATGTGCCACTGGCGATCGACCTGGGCAGTGCGACCGACCAGACCTTCCTGGTCCTCTTCGGCACCGGGCTCCGGAACAGTCCGGCCTCGACGCAGGCACAGGTGGGAGGCGTCGCGGTGCCGATCCCATACGCTGGGCCGCAAGGGACCTTCCTCGGCCTCGACCAAGTCAATCTGCTCCTCCCAAGAACCCTCCAGGGGCGTGGGGGAGCGACCATTCAACTGACAGCCGATGGGCGGGCGGCCAACCCCCTGACCATCGAGATTCAATAAGGGAGAACCTCCCCGATCTTCCAGCGGAATTTATGGCAATCATCGAACGACGATCCACAATCGCGGTCCCGGTCGGAGGGATTCGCATCGGCGGTGGCCACGCCATCGCAGTCCAGTCCATGACCAACACCGATACGGCCGACGCCGCGGGAACGGCCCAGCAGATCATCGAGCTGGCCCGGGCTGGCTCTGAGCTGGTCCGCATCACTGTCAACAACCGCGAGGCGGCGGCAGCCGTTCCGGAGATCGTCGCCCGGGTTCGGGACGCAGGCTATCCGACCCCGATCATCGGTGACTTTCACTACAACGGCCACCTGCTGCTGAGCGAGTTCCGTGACTGCGCCCGGGCATTGGCCAAGTATCGGATCAATCCGGGCAACGTCGGAGCGGGCAAGCACCACGACGACAACTTTCGCCGGATGATCGACGTGGCGATCGAGAACAACAAACCGGTCCGGATTGGGGTCAACTGGGGCTCGCTCGACCAAGCCCTTCTCGCCCGGTTGATGGATGAGAACGGACGCCTCGCCGAACCGAAAGAGGCCCAGGTGGTCATGAAGGAGGCCATCGTCCGCAGCGCCATCGAGTCGGCGCAGATGGCCGAGCAGTACGGGCTCTCCCGCGACCACATCATCCTCAGCGCCAAGTGCTCGAATGTGCAGGATCTCGTCGATGTCTATCGTGAGCTGGCCCGCCGCGGGGAGTACGCGCTCCACCTTGGGCTGACCGAGGCTGGAATGGGTGCCAAGGGGATTGTCGCCAGCTCGGCCGCCCTGTCGATCCTGCTCCAGGAAGGGATTGGCGACACGATCCGGGTCTCCCTGACACCAGCCCCCAACGGGGACCGTTGCGACGAAGTGATCGTTGCCCAGCAGATCCTGCAGTCCCTGGGGATTCGCAGCTTCGTGCCGCAGGTGACGGCCTGCCCTGGATGCGGGCGCACGACCAGCACCCTCTTCCAGGAGATGGCGGAGGAGATTGGCTCCTACCTGCGGTCGCAGATGCCGGTCTGGCGGGAGAAACATCCCGGGGTCGAAGAGCTGAAGGTGGCGGTGATGGGGTGCGTCGTCAATGGCCCCGGGGAGTCTAAGCACGCCGACATCGGGATCAGCCTGCCGGGAACGGGAGAGGCACCTAAGGCACCTGTCTTCGTCGACGGCAAGCTGCGCACGACCCTCAAGGGCGCGACGATCGTGCCGGACTTCCTCGAGATCCTCAACGACTACATTGTCCGGAAGTATCCGACAACCACCTCTTGAGTGGGAGAGGGTCAGAGGGACCTCGCCTTGCGCCAAGCGTCGGCCCAGCCCGGTGGGGCGAAGAGCAGCGCGAGGCGGTCTCTCCAGCCGCGGGCTTGCCGCAGATCCTCGGCGATCTGCCGCCAGAGGTGAAAGCCGACCGTCAGGGGGTGGTGGGAGTCGACCGGGTGAAGGACCCCATAGCGGACTGGCTCCCGCTCCTCCGCAAAGGTCCCGAGCAGCCGATCCCAGAGGATCAGCACCCCGCCATAGTTGGTGTCAAGGTAGGCCGGGTTGGTCCCGTGGTGGACGCGATGGTGCGAGGGGGTGTTCCAGATGGCCTCGACCCAACGGGGGAGCCGCCCGACCATCTCGGTATGGATGAAGAACTGGTAGAAGAGGTTGAAGGCATACATCGTCAGGATCGCCTTCGCCGAGAATCCGACCCAGGCCAGCCCGATGAAGAAGGGCCAATCAACCCACGGCTCAAGCGGGGGCTGCCGCAGCGCGACCGAAAAGTTCATGCGCGGCGAGGAGTGGTGGGACTCGTGAATGGCCCAGAGGAAGCGGACCCGGTGGCTCGCCCGGTGGAAGAGGTAGAACCCGAGGTCGACGCCGAGGAAGAGGACGATCCCCGTCCACCAGCCGTCCGGAATCAGCCCTGGCCCCCAACTCCGCACCTTCTCCAGCGCGGTGAGGATGAAGAGGGACTTCCCGATGACTCCGCACAACAACTGCATCGCCACCAGTGAATAGTTGACGAGCGAGTCGTGCAGCCGGTACTTCTTCTCCCCGCGCCGCTCCCAGAACCTCCATTCGAGCAGCATGCAGACGGCAAAGAGGCTGAAGGCAATCGCGACGATGATCCAGTCTTCCCGCTCCATCCTGAAGATCCTCCCGTGCCCGCACTGCGTTGCTCAGGCCTTCGCGACCTCGACGAGGGTGTCATAGAAGGTCGCCGCCGCCCCCAGGTCGGTCAAGGCCTGGGACGTCAGCTGATTGGCGTTCTGTCCGTCGGGCGTCAGCTTCCGCCACCAGATCGAGAGGGCAATGACCACTCCCGGTCGCGCCTTGGTCGTCACCCGCGCGCGGAGCCGCAAACTCCCACGGTCATTGAAGGCGTTCACCCAGTCCCCGTCGACGATGCCGCGCGCCGCCGCATCCTCCGGGTGCAGGTCGAGGCGCGGCTCCTTCTCCGCCTTGAGAAAACTCGGCAGGTTGGCAAAGCTCGAATTGAGGAAGCTGTGCGCTGGCGGAGAGAGGAAGGCGAGCGGATAGCGCGCCGCCAGCGCCGGATCGCTCTCGGCCGACTCCCGCGGCCGGATATAGGTCGGGAGAGGATCGAGGCCCTGCTCTGCCAGCGTCTGACTGAAGAACTCGCACCGACCCGAGGGCGTCAGAAAGCCCCCCTCGGCAAACGGGGCAAATCGCTCCGGCACCGCCAAGCGCATCCAGCCCTGCGCCTGGAGCGCCTCGTAGGTGATCCCGGCCATCCGAGGGTCAGTAGAGTTGAGTGATTGTCGAATCAGATCCTCGTCCGTGTCATCGAAGCAATCATCCTCATACCCCATTGCCCGCGCGAGCAATCGAAAGACCTCGGTGTTCGGCTTCGCTTCGCCGAGTGGAGCGATCGCCGGCTGGTTGAGCACGACATAGAGATGGCCATAGGCCCGGTGGACATCGAACTGCTCGAGCTGCGTCGTCGCCGGCAGGAGGATGTCGGCATAGTCGGCCGTGTCCGTCTGGAAGATCTCGTGGACGACCGTGAAGAGGTCCTCCCGCGCAAAGCCGGCGACGACTTTCGCCGAATCGGGCGCGACGGCGACCGGGTTTGAATTGTAGACGTAGACGGCACGGATCGGAGGATCGAGCGGACGCAGCTCCTCGCGCAGCGGGTGCGCGATCTCATCCCCCTCGCCAACCTCCTCGCCAACCAGGGAGTCAGCCGTCCCGACCCGGTCAAAGCCGAGGAGGGCGTCGCCGATCGCCGACATGTTGATCGTGCGGGGAGTCGTGCGGCTCAGGTCTGGCCGCTGGAGAGCCCGGGTGTTCATCCCAAACGTCCCCGAGGTCGAGAGGAGGATCCCCCCGGCAGCGTGACGCCACGCCCCGATCAGCGCCGGAAGGCAACTGATCGTCCGCACGGCCATCCCACCGCCCGCGTGGCGCTGCATCCCGTAGTTGAGGCGGATCACTGCGGGGCTCGTCGTGGCATACTCGCGCGTCAGTTCGACGATCTCTTCCTCGCGCAGCCCGGTGATCGCGGCGACCCGCGCCGGGGGATACTCGGCGACGCGCTCGCGCAAGGCGTCGAAGCCGACCGTGTAGCGATCGATGTAGTCGTGATCGAGCCGATCTTCGGCGATGAGCAGGTGCATCATCCCGAGGGCCAGCGCGCCATCGGTCCCCGGCAAGAGCGCAAGATGCTGGTCGCACTTCTCGGCCGTCAGGCTGCGATAGGGGTCGATCGCAATCACCCGGGCACCGTTCCGCTGTGCCTCGAGAATCTTGGGCCAGAGGTGGACATTGGAGGTGATCGGATTGGATCCCCAGATGAGGATCAGTCGGGCCTCGGCAAAGCGCTCCGGATCGGTGCCGATGCTCGCCCCGATCGTCGCCTTGTAGCCCGCCGCACCAGCGCTCGCGCAGATGGTGCGGTCGAGGAGCGAGGCGCCCAGCCGGTGGAAGAAGCGACGATCCATCGACTCTCCCTGAACCATGCCCATCGTCCCGGCATAGCTGTAGGGCAGGATCGCCTGCGGGTCGTCAGCCGCGATCGCCCCAAACCGCTCGGCAATCGTCGCGATCGCCTCCTCCCAGGAGATTCGCGTGAACTCCCCCTTCCCCTTCGGCCCGACCCGGCGCATCGGATAGAGCACGCGTTGCGGGCTGTAGGTCCGTTCGAGATACCGATTGACCTTGGTGCAGAGAAACCCATCCGTCGTCGGATGGTCGGTCGCCCCGGCCACCCGGGTCGCGACCCCGTCCTCGACCGTCACGACAAGCGCGCAGGTGTCGGGACAGTCGTGCGGACAAGCGCCACGAACCACGCGCGGACCTGCGGCTGTTGATTCCACGTCAGTGCCTCCATCTCATGGCCGCTCCCGGCTCAGTCGCCAGAAGCAGCGGCCGCCTCCGGCTTGATGCGGTAGAGCATCTCTCCCGCCTTGGGAACCAGCAGGATCCCCTCCGCTTCCCGGTTCTTCCATTCTTCGATCCGGATCGTGTCGGGATCGAGATAGCCCAGATTGATCCGCTCACACCGCTCCCGGGGGATCCGCGTCGCCAGCGTAACCCGGATCCGCGGCGATTCGATCCCCGTCGCGGCATCGTAGCTCCCAATCCCCTTGAGGTGTGTGCTGTGCGCAATCACCCCGAGCGGATAGTCCTTGAAGCGATCCCACTGCTTGAGAAAATAGTCGCGCGTGTGGTACCCGACCGCGTCGATGATGTGGCCGTGCGTGTAGCTGATCTCCTCGATGTGGGGGGCGTAGATGATCACCTCTCCCCCATCCTCGATCGCCGGCTCCATCTTGTACATCCCCTTGGCCCCAGTCCAGATGTCATCATAGAGCTTCGGCATCACCGAGAGCACCCGCTTGAAGGGGCGATCGACCCAGACGATGTGGTGCTGCGAGGAGAGGTCGCTCGCCGCTTCCCAGGCCTCCTCCGGCGTCCCGATGTAGAGCCCAGCCAGGGCGTCGCCCTTGACGACCATGCTCAGGCAGAGCTTCGGACGATCGATCATCGCCGCCGCACGGTCGATGACCCGCCGCACCGGCGTGTGCTTCTGCCCGATCAAGGCGTAACTGGTGATCAAGGCCCCCAGCCAGTGCGAAAAGTTGATCACCTCGGGTCCGCTGATCCCGGGAAAGAAGTACTTGTTCCCTCCCGAAAAACCGACCACCTCGTGCGGAAAGGTCGGCCCACAGATCACAATCTGGTCGTAATCGAAGATCAACCGGTTGAGCCGGACGTCGACCGCCTGTCGCAGCAGCCCGTCCGAGATCTGGACGATCTCCTCCTCGGAGATCCGCCCGAGCTCGACGAAGCTGGCCGGGTCCTCCCAGTGGTGGTTGAAGACGCGCGTCGGCGGCGTCAGCGCCGCCAGCTCGCGCGGCGCCACTCCGACCAGCTCCTCGATTGCCGACTCGCTCATCGGCTGGTGCGTCCCGAGTGCGATGAGGTAATCGAGCGCGGCGACCTTCCCCCCCAACACCTCGCGAAAGAGGCGCACCATCATCGGGATCGGAGCCGTCCGCGTCCCGTCGGGGATGAGGATGATCACCCGCTTCCCCTCCAGCGGGTGCTGGCGAAACGCCTCCTCCATCAATCCACGAACCTCTTCTTCCGCCAGAAACCGATCGGTATAGCCTTGTCCTATGACTCGCACGTCAGATTCCTCCCTCTCCCCAACGGCCCTCGACATCTGGCCGGATCGACCCCCACTGCCATCCAGCAAGCCCCAGCTCTCGCTAGACTCCAGCAAAGGCGGCAAAGCCCCCATCGATCGGCACGACCGTCCCGGTCACAAAAGCCGAGGCCGGCGAGAGCAGCCAGAGGACCGCTCCCAAGAGATCCTCCGGATCACCAAACCGCCCCATCGGCGTGTGGTTGATGATGCTCTGCCCCCGCGCCGTCAACTGTTGCGTCGCCGGATCGAGCAGCAACGCCCGGTTCTGCTCCGTCACCAGAAAGCCCGGCGCGATCGCATTGACGCGCAGCCGCGTCGAGTACTCTTGCGCGAGGTGCACTGCCAACCACTGCGTGAAGTTGCTGATCCCAGCCTTCGCCGCCGAGTAGCCCAGCACCCGCGTCAACGGCCGAAAGGCGCTCATCGAGGAGATGTTGAGGATGACCCCATCCCCCTGCTCCGCCATCTGCTTCCCAAAGACTTGGCACGGAAAGATCGTCCCCAACATGTTGAGATCGAAGACGAAGCGCAGTCCGCTCTCGCTCAGATTGAAGAAGGAGAGGTCGGGCCGGGTCGTCGCCTGCGGGCTGTTCCCACCCGCACCATTGATCAGCCCGTCGATCCTGCCAAACCGGTCAAGGATCTCCTGCAGGTTCTGCTGCAAGGCCTCCGGCTTGAGCACGTCCGTCGCCAGCGCGATCGCCCGATTGGCCCCGTCCTCCCCCATTCCCTCCAGGATCGGCGCCGCCCGCTCTGGCTCCCGATCGAGAATGACCACCTGTGCCCCACAACTGACGAGCGTCTGCGCCATGGCCCCGCAGAGGACTCCTGCCCCCCCGGTGATGACGATCGTCCGTCCCGTAAAATCGTACATTTGATGAATGTCGCGCTGATTCATGAATCGTCTTCCTTTTCCCAAACAAGAATGGTGGGGGATCAATCCCCTGTCGCCCGGGCCGTCTCCGCAAAGGGCGAGAAATGGCGGTCGAAATGGCGCTCGAGCATTCCGTAGTAGACCTCTTCCGCCCCTTGCAGCGTCGTCAAGAATGGCTCCCGGAAGTCTGGATGCTGCAGGACCGACCCATAGGTCACGTGGAGAATCTCGCGTGCGTGAAAATCGTCGAGCAGGTCGGTCAGATGGGCATCGTCGAGCCCCTCGAGCACTGGCATCAGGGAGACCTCCGCCGAGACGTGGTAGGTCGCCCGGTCCGTCGGATACCGCTCCCGCGCGAAGGCGACGATCCGCCGGAAGAGCGACGGGTTGACCTCGGCGATCGCCCGCAGGGCTTCGAGGTAGCTCGTCCCTGCTGTCTTAAGGTGGACCAGCTCCCCGGCGATCCGTGAAGCGATCGGGTAGACGCTGAACTTGTCCGATCCGGAATGGAGGCTGAGCTTGTAGGGCCCAAAGGTCTTTGCCACCGCGAAGTGCTCCGCAAAGGAGGCCTCGAAGGCGGCCAAGTCGCCAATGTAGTCGACCCCCTTCTCAAAATCGCCCACATAGCGCGGCGCGAGCGAGACCCAACGGACACCCAACCGCTTCAGCTCGTGGGCAATGTAGATGTGTTCGGCAAGGGTCGTCACCGTCTCCGTCTCGTCGACGCTCATCTCCAACTCAAACGGGGCCTCGCCCTTGACCGCAGCGAGGTGGCGGTACATCCGCACCGTGTAGGCGACCACCTTCCCATACTTGGCCGCAGCACGCAGCAGATCCTCCTCGGAGAGCGTCACCGAGAAGCCGCCCAGATCGATCGGAGCGCGCCCGAGCGCGGCGACCGTCCCCTCCCAACTCGTCTCCAGTTCCGCCCAGGGTAGCGCAGCCACCAGCTCGCGAAGGCGCTCCACCCCGGCAGTATTCGCTTCGTTGTCGACGTGATCCCCGGGGTCGATCGTGTAGAAGGTGAAACCAGCGGCGGCGCAAAGGTCGATGTCGGCCGTCGTCTTGAGATGGTCGGCATCAGAGCCGAACCCTCCGCGCCAGCCCTCCTGCAGGACGCCCCACATCGCCTCGTCCATGACCTGTTGCGGCGTGCGCCCGGTCCGCGCATTCTCGCGGATCGACTGCTGCGCGAGGATCGGGGCCATCGTCGACTTGCGGATCGCCCGCACGTGGCCCGGCGTCGCCAAGCCAAGCCGGTCTCCGCACCCTGCCGACTTCTGCAGCCCCAACGGCTGGGCCACCAGGAACGGGAAGAGCCCCCGCAGCGCCTCGGCATTGGCCGGGCTCAACTCCCCCAACAGCCAGTGGGCGTGCCCACCATCGAGCATCCCCTCCCCGCGCACCCCCTCGAACCTCGTCAGAAATGCCGGGTCGCCGCTGATTACCCCGAGAACCTTTCCTGGCCCCTCTGCTCGGCGCGCCAGAAAGAAGAGATGGCCGTCCGCCGCCAGCAACGAGGCCGGATAGACCCGCACCCCCAACTGCCCGCCCAACTCCTGCGCCAGCGATTCTCCCTGTGTCTCTCCCAGCGGCGGCGCAATCCCCTCAACACCTCGCCAGTTCAGCTCCTCGCCTCTCCGTGCCATCCTGTGTCCTCTCCTTTGCCTCTCGTTTGAAACTGAGGGGCTTCCGGGTTTCGTGTGAGCCCGCCGCCCCCATCAGGAATGCATT
>JBMOHS010000089.1:0-16934 GCA_049317725.1 Blastocatellia bacterium | reverse complement strand
TCTGATCATTCTTTTCTCCGGTCTGGATGACGGTTTCACCCGATGGGCTCCAGCCCAGCCCCCCACCATCGCCCACATGTTGGCATGGTTACCTCCGACCTGTGCCGGTCTTCCGACCGCGGATCAACCCGAGGGCGAGCAGCCCCCCGAGGAGGAGTGCCACGGCGACCATCACCAAGCCTCCATCATAGGAACCGCTCCGGTCGCGCAACAGCCCAATCAATGGCGGCAGCCCAACACCGGCGACATTGGCGACCGAGTTGATCAGTGCGATCGAACTGGCAGCAGCCGGGCTTCCCGCGAGATACTCGGTAGTCGCCCCCCAGAAGATTGGCGTTGCCGCCCAGTTGAGCCCAATGGTCAGGATGAGCAGCAGGTAGGTCACCGGCAGGCTGCCGGAACGCAGGCTCAGCGCGAGCAGCAGACCGGCGAGCAGCATCGGCAACGCCAGATGGAGCCTCCGCTCCCGTGTCTGATCCGAGTGCCGTCCATTGAGATACATCAGCAGCGACGCAAAGAGGAATGGAAGCGCGGCGTAGAGGGTCACCACGAAGTTGCTGGCACTCGAGATCCCTTTCAAGATCTGCGGCAGGAAGATGGTGATCCCGATGGTGCCGAAGGCCTGGAGCAGCCAGAAGAGGCTCAATCCCCAGACGCGTGAATCACTGAAAGCGCGATGCCAGCCGTCGGCGTGTGCGTCCGGCGCGTTCACCTGCTCGGCAGCAATCGTCTTGGTCAGCCACGCCCGCTGCTCCCCATTCAGCCAGCGCGCCTCTGATGGACTGTCTGGGAGGTATCGTAAGACGACGAGTCCGAGCAGGATCGCGGGTACCCCCTCAACAAAGTAGAGCCAGCGCCACCCACTCCATCCCCCAATCCCGTCCATCTTCAACAACGCGCCGGAAAGTGGCAGCCCGATCACGGAAGCCAGCGTCGCCGCAATGTAGAAGTAGGACATCGCGCGCGCCCGCCGATTGGCCGGGAACCAGCGACTGAGGTAGAAGATGACTCCCGGAGTGAAGCCTGCCTCCGCCGCGCCGAGCAGCAGACGCATCAGATAGAGCTGATTGGCGCTCTGAATGAAGGCCATCCCGCAGGCGACCACCCCCCACGAAACCATGATCCGGGCGATCCAACGCCGGGCACCAACCCGTGTGAGGATCACGTTGCTTGGAACTTCAAAAATGATGTACGTCACATAGAAGAGCCCCGCCCCAATACCATACATCGTCGCGGTCAGCCCAAGCTCGGCGTTCATCTGCAGGGCAGCCACCGAGATGTTCGACCGGTCGATATAGGCGACCAGGTAGAGCAGCATCAAGAAGGGCAGCAGCCGACGGGTCACGGTGGTGATGGTCTGGTCCTCGAAATGATTCATCTGGTATCTCGAAAAATGCGGGGGCGAAATCAGAACCGGGGCGTGGCCGACAGGATCAAGACCATATCCCATGAGGAGGCCTCCGGTGGCCGCCAGCGAAGACTGGGCGGCCACTTGGCCGAAGATCGACACACCGCCTCAATTCGAGGTAGTTCGGAAGGGGGAAGCGGGGAGGCCCTCTCGGTTGGTGAGGGTCGTCACCGGGTCGTCAGCCCAGCCGTAGCGGGCCTGCGTCGGGAGGGGGACCTCCGGGCTCGAGACGACGATGGTCGCGCCATCGATCCGGGCAGTGGCGGCGACAAAACGGCCATCGGCGCCAGCAACCTCAAAGCCCTTCAGCTCCCCGCCGCGTGCGACCAGTCCACCTCCGACGTGATCGAAGAAGAGGCGGAGAGCGCCCTCCTCGATCGTCTGTTGGCGGAAGAGTGGACCGGAGTGGACCAGCTTCTCGCCGTAGGCGAGGGCGCGGGCGGGGAGTGCCAAGCGCAGCCCGACATCCTGCTTGTTCTTGGGATGGATATCGGCGGAGTCACCGATATCGAGCGTCACCGCCATGGCGGTGTTCTTGAGCCGGAGGGTCTGGAGTTGGGCCTCGCGCAGTTCCGGCCAGCCGCTGACGCCGGCGACCTTGCCGAAATTGGCGAGTTGGACGAAGAGGAAGGGGAAGTCGCCTTGGCCCCAGGCGCGACGCCAGTCGGTGATCATCGCCGAAAAGAGGCGGTGGTAGACCGGGGCGCGCTCTTTCGAGCCGTTGCTCTCCCCCTGGTACCAGATGGCGCCGGCGATGGCGTAGGGAACGATCGGGGCGATCATCCCGTTCCAAAGGGTCGACGGGGCGTGGGGATGGCCGGGGCCGGCCGGGATCCCGGGGCGTGCCCCCTTGCTGCCATTGGCCTCCCACTTGGCGACCGCCTGCTCATACCGAATCATCGCCGCCGGGTGATTTTCGAGGATGCGCGCCCAGTAGGAGTAGGCCGGGAGCAGCGCGGGATCAGCGGCGAGCGCCGACGGGCTGATCCAGCTCTCGACGGGCGTGCCTCCCCACGGTGCCTGGAGAATGGCCACTGGGACCTTGAGCTGCTGGTGGAGGTGGCGGGCGAAGAAGTAGCCAACGGCAGAGAGGGCCCCGATCGTCTGGGGAGTCACGGCCTGCCAAGCTGCCTTGACGTCGTCGCGCGGCGCGTCGGCGACGACGTGCTCGACCTTGTAGAAGCGGATCTGCGGAAAGTTGGCCGCCGCAATCTCCCGCTCGGCATCGTTCGAGGCGCTGACGCGCCACTCCATGTTCGATTGGCCGGAGGCGAGCCAGACTTCGCCGACGAGGACATCGGCAAGGCGGATCGAGTTGTTCCCCTGAATCGTCAGATCGAACGGACCACCGGCGGAGCCGGGCTTGAGGAAGACCTCCCAGCGACCGAGCACGTCGGCGACCGCCCTCCGCTCCTCTCCACGGAAGCGGACGGTGACGGCCTCGCCAGGGTTCGCCTTGCCCCAGACGCGTACTGGCCGCTCCCGCTGCAGCACCATCCCGTCGGCAAAGATCGACGACAGGCGAACATCCGCCAGACTCTCGCCGGTCAGGGTGAACAGCAGCGCCAGCAACAGGACGATAGATCGATTCATGGGTTGGTCTCCTCTAGGGTTCTAAATCGAAGTAAAAGGGAGGCGGGCTGACCGGATCTTCGACACCAATGGCAGCCCCTTTCTCCCTAGGGAAGGGTGCGGAACTGAATCGAGTAGAGCTCGGCGTCCTTCATGACGAACCGCAGCCGGATCGGGCGTCCGGCCAGCGTCGCCAGATCGGCCCCGTTCTTCCAGGTCACTTCACGGGCGATCTCATTGCCGATCTGCTCAAGGCTGTCATCCAGCGTGAAGCCCGGGAGAGGCCGACCGGCCTCATCCTGAATCTCGACGCGAATCTCGCCGGCGGCGGAGGTGGCAAAGTTGATCCTGAGCCGGCGACCGCTGAAGCGGAGCGGACGGGTCAACAGCTCACCGCCGCGCCAAGGCGCGCGGACCGCCACCAGCCCATCGGTGCGCAGCCGGTAGCGTCGCAAGTGGTGCGTCGGGTGGCCATAGTTCTTCTGGACATAGAGCGACATCTCGGCCTCACCGGTCGGGACGAGATTGAGTGCGGGATAGTTGGTCCGCGAGGTCCAGTTCTCCAAGCCCAATTCCGGCTTGAGGAACGCCTCCGGGAACTGGCGATCGTACTGATCCCCGCCGCGGGTGGTGATCAGCACACTGTCGGAGAGGTCCCGGAAGTAGCCCGGGTTGACTCCAACCTTCTCCGCCTGTGCCGCGGTCAGCACTTGGCGACCGGGCAGGAAGCGCGCGGCAATGCCGAGATAGATCTGGGGGGCCCGGAAATAGGGGTGCGTCTGGTTGGTGTAGAGGTGCTCGAGCGGTCCGTCGCCGTAGCCCATGAGGACCGGCGCGGTCCAGTGGGTGAAGTCGGTCGAAGTCGTCCGCGCGATCCGGCGGATGCGGTCACGAAAGACACGGACGTAGGCAAGGTACTGGCGCTCGCTCGGGGACCAGAAGGCGACGTTCTGCGAATCGAAATCACCCTCGGTGATCACCGGCCGGTCGACCAGCTTGCGCCACCGCCATCCATCGGCGGAGACAAAGGCGTAGAGGCCCGTCTTCTGCGTCCCAGCGAGCGCCTTGTAGCGCTGGTCGGCTGGCACGCCGGGTCGATCGTCGAGCAGCGGGCTGAAGTTGTGCGAGAAGGGGGCTTGGCCAGCAAGGACGACATTGTTGCGCCGATGGCCGTCGACCTCGAAGAGGTCCAGCTCCGGCCGGGTCCAGGTGATGCCATCGGGGGACTCAGCAACACAGGTCGTCTCCCGCTCACTGCCATCGGCCCGCGGCTCTGGCAATCCGCGGTAGTAGAGGCGGTACCGCGCGCCATCCCGGATCACCGTGCAGTAGCCAGCGAATGGCCCCTCCCAGGGCTTGTTGAAGCGCAGGACCTCCCCGGCATCAATCGGCTGCTGCAGCTCGAAGGTGACACCATCCGTCCGTTCGACGAGGGTGCGATCGACAAAGAGCTCGAGGCGAGTGCCGAGATCGAGCGGGGGCGACTGGGTGGCGACGGCCAGCGGCAGCCAGGGCCCGACGAGAAAGGCAGAGAGGATGAGGAGTCTCTTCATCGCCCACTCCACCAAGCGTCGAGTCGCCGCCGCAACTGAGCAACCCGGCCCGGCTCGCGCGCCGCGAGGTCGTGCTGCTCGTCGGGGTCGCGATCGATCTGGTAAAGCAAGGGGCGATCCGGGACGTCCTCTGCGTTGATTCCCGGGACGGGGAGAATCAGCTTCCAGCCATCGTCGATGATCCAGCGGGAGAGGAGGCTGGTCGATGGGCGCCGGATGTCGACCGCGTCGTGGCTGAAATTTTCCCCGAAGATTCTCCGCCGGGCCATCACCGACCGCCGATCGCGCAGATCGATTCCGGAGAGCCCCGCAGGGATCTTCCCGCCAGTTGCGGCGAGGAGCGTCGGGACGAGATCGAGCGTACTGGCATAGCTCTCGAGCCGCTCCGGCTTGATCCGGCCCGGCCACCGGACAAGGATCGGGGTGCGGACACCAGCCTCGTACGGGGTCCGCTTCGAGCGAAGGCTGATGGCGTCGCCCTTCTCCGACTGGACCCAACCGTTGTCGGTAACGTAGACGACGATCGTCTCCTTGGCCAGTCCCTGCCGGTCGAGATGGTCGAGCAGTTCGCCAATCGTCTCGTCGAACCACTCGACGCTCGCCCAGTAGCGGGCGTGTTCCAGACTGGGCGCGACCGCCCGATACTTGTCGATCAAGCGGGTCGGTGCGGTGTGTGGGCTGTGCGGAAGCAATGGCGCGTACCAGACGAGGAACGGGCGCTGCCGCTGACGCGCCTCGGCGATGAAGTCGTAGATCGGGGTCATGCCCTGGCGCCCGATCTCGAGCCCCTCATCCCCGTGACGGCCTCCACGCGACTTTTCGCCGTGGCTCATGCCGTGGGTGAAGCCGGCGCTGCGGTAGTTCCCCATCCACCATTTGCCGGTCTGGAAACTGAGATGACCCTGGGACTGCAGAATCTGGGGCAAGGCCGGTGTCTGCTGGCTGAGCCGCCGCATCTCCTCCCACTGGGCCAGGTACTGCGGGTCTTCGCGCCAATTGCCCTGCTTCCCACTTGGGGGAGCAGGCGGGTCGTTGCTGGTGATGAGGTGTTCGTGCGGATAGCGCCCCGTGATGATCGACATCAGGCTCGGGGAGCAGAGCGGCGTCGGCGAGTACCCGCGGGGAAAGGTCAGCGACTCGGCTGCCAGCCGGTCCAAGGCTGGAGTCTTGATGTGCGGATGCCCCATGAAGCCGTAATCCCGCCAGCCGTGATCATCGGAGACGATCATGACGATGTTGGGCGGTCCGGCCG
Source organism: Blastocatellia bacterium (assembly GCA_049317725.1). Taxonomy (GTDB): domain Bacteria; phylum Acidobacteriota; class Blastocatellia; order RBC074; family RBC074; genus CAIOZW01. Next base: position 11,149 of record JBMOHS010000089.1, on the reverse strand, counting down.
ATTCGGTCTGCGGCTGGCAGGAGAACATCAGGACGAGAGAGAAGAGAACAGCTCGGGCAATGGGTCGCATGCGCACCTGAGAGAAGATCGAACGCCGATAGGTAAAGATGCCATCCCGCTTCCCTCCCCCACAGTTGGGCAAGAGGGGACGTGCGGGCTAGGCCAAGAGCTTCTGCTGGACGATGCCGTGGACATCGGTCAAGCGGAAGTCACGCCCTTGGAACCGGTAGGTCAGCCGGGTGTGATCGATTCCCAGGAGGTGGAGCATGGTCGCGTGAAGATCGTGGACATCGACCGGATCGGAGACGATGTTGTAGCCGAAATCGTCTGTCTCGCCGATGGTCACGCCCTGGCGGACGCCAGCGCCGGCCATCCACATGGTGAAGGCACGTGGATGGTGATCGCGGCCCATGAGGTTCGAGCCCTCGCGCCGCTCATTGATCGGCGTCCGGCCAAACTCCCCTCCCCAGACGATCAACGTCTCGTCGAGAAGACCGCGTTGGCGAAGATCCGTCAGGAGCGCGCTGATCGGCTGATCGATCTCTTCGCAAAGGCGCGGGAGGGCAACAGCAATGTCCCCACCGACGGAGTTGCCATGGGTATCCCAACCGCGGTGGAAGAGCTGCACAAACCGGACCCCGCGCTCGACCAGACGGCGGGCAAGGAGGCAGTTGTTGGCAAACGACTTCCGGCCTGGCTCCGTACCATAGAGCGCGTGGGTCGCTGCCGACTCCCGGCTGAGGTCCGTCAGATCTGGGACGCTCGTCTGCATGCGGAAGGCCAGCTCGTAGGCCTCGATGCGGGTGGTGATCTCTGGATCGGCAAGGCGATCCCGATGCGCAAGGTTAAGGTCGCGCAGGGCGTCGAGGCTCGACCGCCGTGCCGCCGCGCTGACCCCCGGCGGGTTCGAGACGAAGAGTACCGGGTCGCCCTTCGAGCGGAACTCGACCCCCTGATGGACGGTCGGCAAGAAGCCGCTGCCCCAGAGTGCCTTGCCGCCATCTGGATCGGACGCGCCTGAGAGCAGCACGACGAAGCCGGGCAGGTCGCGGTTCTCACTCCCCAGGCCATACATCAGCCACGCCCCCAGGCTCGGACGACCGATGATCTGATGGCCCGTGTTGAGAAAGATCTGTGCCGGGGCGTGATTGAACTGGGTCGTGTGCATCGACCGGATGATCGCCAGCTCGTCGACGTGGCGCGCGAGGTGCGGGAGCAGCTCCGAGACGACCGCTCCCGATTGCCCATGCTTGGCAAAACGGAAAGGCGATCCGAGGCAGAGCGGTGTCCCCTTGATGAAGGCGAAACGCTCCCCCTTGACCAGCTCGGCCGGGATCGGCTGGTTGTCATAGCGGTTGAGCATCGGCTTCGGATCGAAGAGGTCGAGCTGCGACGGCCCCCCCGCCATGAAGAGGAAGATGACATTCTTCGCCTTGGGAGCGAAGTGGAGCCCGAGCGGACGCCCGCCCTCGCTCGATTCGGCCTCGCCGGGGTGCGCACTCGCCCCCGTCCCGAGAAGGCCGGCGAGGGCGGCCCCGCCGAGGCCAAAGCCGGCTTGGCGAAAGAAGTGGCGTCGTGTCTCGTCCCGCAGGGTCTCTGCTGGGACATCAGGTTGCGCGAGAGGTGGTCTGGTTGGCATGAGCATCACTCCCGGGTCTGCAGTTCATCGAGGTTGAGCAGCACATTGGCGACCATTGTCAGGGCTGCCGCCTCCTCGGGTGGTCCCGGCAGATCGCCGGCTACCTTGCGCGCCGCCGCCACATCGCCACGAAAGAGCGCGAGCTGTTCGGCGTGCAGGCGCCGCAGCCGGTCCACCTCTGCCGATGTGGGTGGCCGAATCAGGGCACGCCGGAAGCCGACGGTGATCTTCTCGGAAAGAGATGTCGTCGAGTGCGCCAGCACCGTCCGGGCGAGCGCTCGTGCCATCCCGAAGGCGGCCTCGTCGTTGAGCAGCGCCAGCGCTTGCAGCGGCGTGTTGGTCCGAACCCGCCGCACCGTGCAGAACTCGCGGCTCGGCGCGTCGAAGGTCGTCATCATCGGATAGGGCGCCGTCCGCCGCAGAAAGGTGTAGAGGCTCCGGCGATGGAGATCTTGGCCCTTGCTGGTCGTCCATTTGATCGAATTGCCATCGTAGGGATTGGACCAGATCCCCTCCGGCTGGAGGGGAAAGACGCTCGGGCCACCAAGTTCAGGATGAAGCAGGCCGCTCACTTGGAGCATCGTGTCGCGGATCGTCTCGGCATCGAGCCGGAAGCGGGCCCCCCGTGCCAGCAGGCGATTGTAAGGATCACGGGTCTCCGGGGGATAGGTCGACGCCTGCCGGTAGGTCGCCGAGGTGACGATCAGCCGCAGCAGCCGCTTGACGCTCCACGACTGCCCTTCCCGGAACTCGACCGCCAGCCAATCGAGCAGCTCGGGGTGGGAGGGGAGGCTGCCCTGCATCCCAAAATCCTCGACCGTCTCGACCAGCCCGATCCCAAAGAGCTGCTCCCAGAACCGGTTGACCGTCACCCGGGCCGTCAGGGGATTCTCCGGGCTGACCAGCCAGCGCGCCAGCCCGAGGCGATTGATCGGGGCCTCCTCCGGCCACGGGTGGAGCGCTGCCGGCGTTCCGGCGTAGACCCGCTCGCCACGGCTGGTGTAGTTGCCCCGCAGGCGAAGCTGCGTCGAGGGGCGCTCGAAGCTCGCCTTCTCCCGCATGATCGGTGCCTTGACGATCCCCAGCTCATCGAGCGAGCGGCGCAAATCCTGCCGGCGCTCGCGCTCCGCCTTGAGCAGTGGGCTCATCTCGCGGAACTGGGCGTCGAGCTGTTCTTGCTGCGCCGTCGTCCTTGCTGCCGGCGGGGTTCGCCAGGCCTCGCCCAACCGCAGGGGGAGTTCGACGATCCGCGATGGTTCCAGTGAACTCGTCACCGAGAAACGCATCCGGCCAAGTCCCTGGTTGACGACCCGTCCCGAATGCTTGAGGGTGATCGTCAAGCGCCCCGAGGCGACCTCCTTCGCGGAAAGAGGGCTCTTCAGCACGAAGACGGCTTGGCGAGGTTGCCGGGTCTCGTCCCGCGTCGCATCGATCGTCCAGCGATAGGGCCAGTCGAGTGTCAATCGGCCGGTAGCGTCGTCAACCTGCACCGAGCTGAAGCGCAGGGGAGTCCCCTCCTTCTGCCCTTCGGGGAGGTCGATCCTCGCCTCGACCCCGCTCAGCACGAAGTTGCCGTAGATATCGCGTCCCGGGCCGCCCTTGGGCAGGCTGGGGTCAGGCAGGACCTCCAACCGCAGGGCCGTCCAGGGGCCGCCCTTCGCCGGCAGGGCAAGAGTGGTCAGATAGTCCTCACTGGCCGGGGCCGTGCTCCCCGCAGGTGTACTCGCCAGCACAGACCTGTCGGGCTGTACCGACAGGTGCGTCCCACCTGTCGCCTTGACTTCAGTGGGAACGAGCGGTTGCCAATCGTCAGGGGCCTGCTGGAGCCCTTCTTCCCACGCGACCCGGGCCGCGGCGAGGGCTGGGGAATCGGCCTTGATCGCGGCCTCAACCGCTTTCAGTTCAGCCTCGATCGTCGTCCGTCGGGCCGCCTGCTCCGGAGTCGGCAGCTCGAGATCCGGTTCGATGACCCAGCCCTCGCTTCCCGGCATGACCAGCATCGAGTAGTCATGCCCCTCGAAGAAGGCGAGCATCCGGTAGTAGTCGCGCTGCGAGATCGGATCGTACTTGTGGTTATGGCACTGGGCACACCCCACGGTCGCACCAAGCCAGACCGTTGCCGTCGTGTTGGTCCGGTCGACGAGCGTCTCCCAGCGCGCCTCCTCGTCATCCACGCCCCCCTCCTGGTTGAGCATGGTATTGCGGTGGAATCCGGTGGCGATCAGCTGGTCGGTCGTCGGATTGGGGAGCATGTCCCCGGCCAACTGCTCGATCGTGAAGCGGTCGAAGGGCAGATCCCGGTTGAAGGCCCCGACGACCCAGTCCCTGTATTTCCACATGACGCGCGGGCGGTCTTTCTCGTACCCGTGCGAGTCGGCGTAGCGCGCCAAGTCGAGCCACGGACGCGCCCACCGTTCCCCGAAATGGGGGCTCGCCAGCAGACGGTCGACCACCCGATCGTAGGCGTCCGGGGCCCGATCGGCCAGGAAGGCATCCGCCTCCTCCGGCGTCGGGAGCAGACCCGTCAGGTCGAGCGAGACACGACGCAGGAGCGTCAGCCGGTCGGCCTCTGGTGACGGGGCGATTCCTTCTGCCTCCAGTCGCGCGAGGACAAACGCGTCGATCGGATTGCGGACCCACCCGGGTTGCCGCACCGTTGGCACCGTTGGCCGGCGCGGCGCACGATAAGCCCAGTGGGTCTCCATCGTCGCGCCCTCGTCGATCCAGCGACGGACCAGCTCGACCTGGGCCTCGGTCAACCGGTGCCCCGTCGACGGGGGCGGCATCACCTGGTCCGGATCTGGCGACGTGATCCGCGCAATCAGTCGACTCGCCGCCGCATCACCCGGAACGATCACTCCGCGCTTCGCCAGCGCTCCTTCCCGCGTGTCGAGCCGCAACCGCGCCTTGCGCGTCCCCTCGTCGGGCCCGTGACACTGAAAGCATTTGTCGGAGAGGAGAGGACGGATCTCGCGGTTGTAGTCGATGCGGGGTGCCGATCCCCCTCCCGCCGCGAACTGTCGGGCATCGAACCCCCATCCCAGGGCAATCCCAATGAGAACCAGGACGATCAAGCCGATCCGAACCCGTCGCTTGCCGCTCATCACCTCTTCCTCCTTCCCTCTCTGTTCGCGCTCACAGAATCCGCAGATGAAATCCCCCATCGACGTGGATCACCTCTCCCGTCGAAAAGGGCAGATCCCCCCGGGCAAGCATGGCCACCGCCCGCCCGACATCGAGCGGCTGTCCCCAGCGCCGGATCGGCCAGGCTCCCTGCTCGATCAACTGGTCATACTTGGCCCGCACTCCGGCGGTCATGTCGGTCTCGATCACCCCGGGCCGAACCTCGTAAACAAGGATCCCCGCTTCCGCCAGACGGGCAGCGTAGAGCCGCGTCATCATGGCCAATCCCGCCTTGGTGACACAATAGTCTCCGCGATTGATCGAAGCCGTGTCGGCAGAGATCGAGGTGATCGTGACGATCAGCGGTGGACCGTCGGCACCGATCCGGCCCGCCTCGATCTGCTCGATCATCGACCGCGCCACCCGCTGCGTCAAGAAATAGGGCCCCTTGAGGTTGACCGCAACCAGTCGATCGAACGACTCCTCCCCGGCCTCGAGCAGGTCGGCCCGCACCGTCGGCGCAATCCCTGCATTATTGACCAGCAGATCGATCCGCTGATCGATCGCCCACGTCGCCGCGACGAGCCGTTCGCGATCCTCGCGGTCGGCGACATCGGCCCGCACCAAGGTCCCCTCTCCGCCCGCCCCCCGCACCAGCGCCAAGCACTCCTGCGCCGCCGTTTCGTTGCCGGCGTAGTTGATGACGACGTGATACCCAAGCCGGGCCAGCTCGACGGCGATGCCCCGTCCGATTCCCCGCCCCGCCCCCGTCACCAAGGCGACGGGTCGCTCCCGGTTCGATCCGACACTCATACGGTTCCTCCGGCTGGAGGTGGCAACTCCTCCTCCGTCGGTCCATCCGCCCATTGCCGCGCCCACGTTGGCAAGCTCTCCTCTGGGTATGGATCGAGCAGCTCTGCCGCCGGAGTCCGCCGCAGCACTCCGAGCGCCTTGACCAGCGCCTCGACAAAGAAGTACTCCCCGAAGAGCACCGCCTCGTGCACGCCCAGCCCCTTGTGCAGATGGTAGACGCCGCCGTCGAGAATCCCCTCGAAACCGGGCCGCCGCCGCCCGAGATGCTCCCGGCTGAGCGTCAGCAGCGAGGTCAGCGCCTGGTCTCGATAGGCGCGCGCCCGTGCGGCGTCCGGCATCGCGTCCGCCAGATCGAGCAGCCCCGACGCGGCAATCGCACAGGCCGACGTGTCGACCTGCGTCCGCGCCAGCGGTCCACTCTCCGGCGCATCATAATCCCACGGCGTCACTCCATCCGTCGGGGTGTGCGAGAGATAGTAGTCGGCGTTGGCCATCGCCGTTGCAAGATAGAGCGGCCGCGCAGTCTGCCGGTACGATCGGGTAAATCCATAGAGCGACCAGGCCAGTCCCCTGCTCCAACAGGAGTCTCCGCGGTAGCCCTGATGCGTCGACTGGCGCAGGCACTCGCCCGTTGCCACGTCGAAGAGCGCCTCGTGCGCCGTTGAGCCGTCACCTCGCACCAGCACCCGCCGGGTCGTCTCGCAATGGCGGTGGGCAATCGCCAACAGACGCTCGTCCCCGGTCTTCTCCGCCGCGCGAAAGATCGTCCCAACGTTCATCATGATGTCGATGAAGAGCGAGGCCGGCTCGACAAACGACCGCAGGTACTGGCCGCGCCGCATGAAGCGCATCGCCATGGTCCGCCCCGCTTGGTTCAGGATCGGCTCGATCCGCTCGGCTGGCCCCCCTAATCCCAACCACCGCAGATGGGTCGAGAAGAAGAGAAACCCGAGATCATGCACCGCCCGATCATACTGGCGCTCTTCGAGCGGGAGTGACCGCTGGACCGCCTCCTCGACCCAGAAGGAATCCCCACTCACCTCCGCAAAGAGGAACATCATTCCCGGATAGAACCCGTCACACCAGTGGGTCCACCGTTTCCGGTCCTGCCCAAACTTCCCTTGGACCGTGTACATCGGATAGTAGTCGGAAGGGTAGGCTTGCAGCAGGTGACGAACCTGTTCCTGCGCAAATTCGAGGGTATCGGTCAGAGTCGCCGCGGTCGCCGCGACCGGGTGAGAGGTCAGCAGATCCATCCATCCTCCTGAAACAGCAATCGACGAAACGCATCAAGCCGAGGGGAAGCCGGCGCTCCACTCAACAGATCAACGGCAGGGCCCTCCCCGCGGCAGCGCTCGCTACCGCGGTCTCGACCATCTGCTGGCCAAGGCGGGACATCGCCGGTGTCAAGGGACCGACGAGGGGCTCCCTCGTCGCCAGACAGTGGAGGAGGTGCTCGACCGCGTTGCGATGCGGTGCCTCGACCGGGTCGATCGGCACAGGATGCGCCTCTGGGCGCTCGCGTGTCTGCAGAGTGACCACCGGAGAGTAGTCATGACTCGCCAACGTCCCCTCACTCCCCACAATCACAAACCCGCACTTCGGCTGTGGCTGATGGGTCCACGGGTCGGTGAACGTTCCCCACCGCGTCTCGAACTTCGAGAGACCAACAGCATAGCGCGCGAGGGTAATGCTGTGCTCGTCGACCTCCAATCCTTCCGGCCGATCGACCATCGTCATGATCTCGAGCGGTGGCCGTCCCCCGTGAAACCAACTCCCGAGCGTCACCCCATAACCAAGATAGTCGAGCAGGGACCCACCCCCCTCGGCCCGTCGATAGAACCAGCTCTCCGGCTTGCGACGACGGACCTCCTCCTCGCTCACCTCGCGTTTATCCGCGACGTGGTAGAGCGGCCCGCGGTTGCCCCCGTAATAATGAACCTCGCGAACTTCGCCGATCACCCCTTCGTCACAGAGCCGCTTCGCCGTGCGGTGCGTCGGAGACCAGACGAGTGGCCAGTTGATGGCCAACGTCCTGCCGGCGCGCTCCATCGCCCAGATCATCCGATCGGCATCGGCCAGCGAGGCCGCCATCGGCTTCTCCATCAGGACGTGCACCCCGAAGGGAGCGACCTGCTCGACCAGGGAGGCATGGTGCGCCGGTGCCGGGCAGAGAATGGCCACCTCCGGCCGGGTCCGCTCCAGGCAGGCCTCAACCTCGGTGAAGACTTGGTCCGGCCGCAGCGAGAAGGCGCGAACCGCCTCCTCCATCCGCGCTGGCTGGCTATCACAGATCCCCACCAACTCGGCCGTCGGATGGTCGACCACCATCCGCAGCAGATCTCCCATATGAAAGTGGTCGAAGTTGATCCCGACAATGCGCACGGTCAGCTCTCTCCTACCGGAACTTCACGGCCCCTCACCCAGGGCCCGCTGCGCCAACGCAATCGCGCCGCAGACCCCGGCGTCGTCCCCGAGGGTCGGCGCCACAATGTACTGATCGATCCCCGCGTCGAGGGCCGCAGAGCCAAGGTAGCGGTTGAGGGCGGTCTGGACGTGCCGGCGCAGTGCGGCAAAGAAGCTGGCCTCTCCATACTGCCCGGCCTTGCGCACGCTCCCTCCAATCAGGATCCGCCGCGGCGAGAGGCAGTAGATCAGATTGGCCAACGCGAAGGCGATGTAGCGCGTCTCCATCTCCCACACTGGGTGGTCCGCCGGCAGCGCCTCTGCCGGAATGCCTGTCCGCGCCTCGATCGCCGGCCCCGTACAGAGCCCTTCCCAACAGGCTCCGTGAAAAGGACAAACCCCGGGAAAGTCGTCCCCGGGCAGGCGCGGCAGCAACATATGGCCCATCTCCGGATGGAGCAGCCCGTGCATCAGCCCCCCCCCGACCATCCCTCCCCCACCGATCCCTGTCCCGATCGTCAGGTAGAGAAAATCGGCCAGCCCCTGCGCCCCTCCCCAGACAAACTCCCCGAGCGCCGCTGCGTTGACATCGGTGTCGAAGCCCATCGGCCGCTTGCCCAATCGCCGCCGCAGCCCTCCCAAAAGGTCGGTCTGCCGCCAGCCCTCTTTCGGCGTCGAGGTAATATACCCATAGGTCGGCGACGCCGGATCAAGATCGACCGGGCCGAAAGAGGCTACCCCGATCGCTGCCAGTCGACCGTGCTCCTGCTCCTGCGCCAACAGCCATTCCGCGACCCGATCGAGCAGTCGCTCCGGCTCCCCTCCGGTCGGAAACGAGACACGGGCCCGCAGAGACTCCCCCGGCCCTGTCCCAACCGCGCAGATGACCTTCGTTCCCCCGGTCTCGATCGCTCCGACCAGGCTCCCTCCACACTCTTCTGCCATGCCTTGCCGCTCTCTGACTCCCGATGTCTCTCTGCCCTACTTCTTGACGGGCTGTGCCTTCTGCTGCGCCTCCAGCGCCAACTGCGTCGCCAGGAAGCAGTGCTCCTGTCCCATCGCCGTCTCCGTCCGCTGCACAATGTCGTCGACGAGCTGCTCGCCGTACGGAACCGGCCCCTGGCTGCAATCGATGTAGCGCGTCTCCTTCTGGTCAACGACAAAGAGATGATCGCCGCCCGCACGGCCCGCGAGGTCGGTGTACTTGCGCAACTCCATATACCCGTCTGTCCCCAGCACGGTCAAGCGCCCATCCCCCCACGTCGAGAGCCCTTGCGGCGTGAACCAGTCGACCCGCAGATAGCCCATCCCTCCACTCCCCCGCAACATCGCGTCCCCAAAGTCCTGGAAGAGTGGATACTGCGGGTGGTGAACATTGCCGACTTGCGAGGCGACCACCTCCGCCGAAGTCGATCCGGTAAACGACAGATACTGATCGAACTGATGGGACCCAATATCGCAGATGATGCCCCCGAAGTACTGTGGATCCCAGAACCAGCTCGGCCGCGTCCGCGGATTGATCCGGTGCGGCCCGGTCCCGATCGTCTGCACCACCTTGCCAATCGCCCCGCCCCGCACCATCTCCAACGCGCGGATCGTCGCCGGATTCTCCAACCGCTCACTGTAGAGGATCGAGTAGATCCGCTTCGTCTCGCGCTGTACCCGTCGCACCTCGGCCAACTGCGCCAGCGTCGTCGCCCCCGGCTTGTCGACCATGAAGTCCTTGCCGTGCTGCATCACCCGGATGCCCAACGGCGCCCGATCCTTCGGAATCGAGGCACTGACCACCAACTGCAACGTCCGATCCTCGAGAATCTCCGCCTCCGACCGCACCAGTCGCGCCCCCGGAAACTGCTTCCGGAACGCCTCGACCAACTCCGGCTCCGGCGCATAGAAGGAGACCAGCTCGCCTCCCCCCCGGATCACCGCCCGCGTCTGCCCGTAGATGTGGCCGTGATTGAGCCCAATCACGCCAAAGCGGATCCGGTTGGCCGGGACTGCGCGCACCGGGCTCGGCCGCAGCGTCTCCATCGTCACCGCCGTCGTCGCCATCAGAAAATCTCGTCGTGTCGGAAAGAAGAGATCCATTCCTCTACCCCCATCCCAATATCCGTTCAGCGAATGCCCGTCGACTCCCCTCCGGCGGATCGCCCCGCCGCGAGGCCCAGTCGGTCAAAACAGAAAGGCTCCACAACCGCACCCTGCCGGTCCGGTCGTGGAGCCTTCTCAACTGCCTTAGAGTGTCCAGCCCTTGCGATACTCGCGGTGCAGGTACTGATTGGCCGCGGACACGTTGGTGATCTGGCCCTTCTCGCCGTCGTAAGCGATCTTGACCCCCTGCCCGGCCCGCATCGCCACCACCCCGAGCAGCATGTTCTCGGTCAGTCGGCTGGCATACTCGATCGGACAGGTCGTCTTCTCCTTGCCCATGATCGCCCGCGCCCAGTTGAGCCGGTGCTTGGCGCTCTTGTCGACATCGTCATTGGCCTCGACCCGCGGATAGGTCCGTGGCACCTTATTGGCGACCTCGACGAGAGAGAGCGGGTAGAGCTTCGGGTGATACCCATACGTCTCGTGCATGAGAATCCCCTTCTCCCCGTAGTAGATCACCCCACCGCCCGGGTCGAGCGGAATGTTGTCGGGCAGCAGCTCGGGCCGATCCGGCATGATCCCGCCATCCGTCCAAGTCAGCTTGAGCGCCGGCTGGTTGCGCCGCGCCGGGTAATGGTAGGTGACCCGCGTCGAGAGCGGATAGCTCGCCGGCTGGTTGTTGCTGCCCATCCCCCACGGCGTCGAGGTCGCCTCGACGCTCGTCGGGTAGGTCAACTCCAATGCCCAGTAGGGATGGTCCATCAGGTGCGCCGCCATATCGCCCAGCGCTCCCGTGCCCCAGTCGAGCCAGCCGCGCCAGTTGAACGGATGATAGATCGGATGATATTCGACCTGCGGGGCAGGGCCGAGGTAGAGATCCCAGTTGAGCGTCGAGGGGAGACTGTACTCCCCGACCACCGACTGCGAGAGTACCCGGTTGATGCGACGCGCCGTCCACTCGTTCCCGAATCCTCCCCCCGCTTGCCAAGGTGCCGACTTTGCCGGCACCGGAACCCCCTGCGGCCAGATCGGCCGGTTGGTCCAGATGTGGACCTCGCGCACCGCCCCGAGCACTCC
>JBMOHS010000088.1:0-16942 GCA_049317725.1 Blastocatellia bacterium | reverse complement strand
GCGAGTAAGAGCTGGGATGCCGCTTTGACCCGCATGGCGACCTGGGTTCGCTTGCGCGACCGACGGAATCCTCGCGCCCAACCGATCCTCTTTCTCAATACCCACTTTGATCACCGGGGGCAACAGGCCCGTCTCGAATCGGCGAGATTGCTGCGGCGGCGCGTCGAGAGTTGGAGGCGAGACCACCGGGTGATCGTTACTGGGGACTTCAATGCTGGGGAGGGGACGGATCCATACCTCGCTCTCTTCGGTTCAAGGGATTCAGGAAAGGATGGTGCCGGAACGGCCTCTCCGCTCCTCGATACCTACCGCGTTGTCTCCCCGGTCCGTGGGGCGGAAGAGGGGACGTTCTCTGGGTTCAAGGCGGAGAATCTCCGCGGGCCCCGCATCGACTGGATCGGGGCCAGTCGGGATTGGCAGGTACGGGACGCACGGATCGATCGAACTCAACGGGAGGGACGGACCCCGTCCGACCATTTTGCCGTCACGGCGATTGTCGAATGAGGCCGCATCGGACTGATCAAAAAGGGCGGCGGGAGAAGAGATCTCCCACCGCCCTTTTGAGGGAAGGACTAGGGTCGCTGCCCGACGGGCGGCAGGGGAACTTGCTGGACTCTCCTCTCCTGAGTCGTTGCGGTCATCTCAAAAGGAGATGCTCCCAATCCTTGCCCGTAGACGGAGATGTACCAATCTCCAGGTGTTGGATTGTTGATTGTGCACCGCTCGACGGCGGAGGTGGAGCGGGAACTGCAGTCCGACAGTGTCATCGTTGGCAACCTTTCTCGCCGGACGAAGATGTCGACGTCCCCTCGGGAAAGCTGTGCTCGCATCTGAGCGACCACCGCAAGCTGGCTCGTTCCCTCCGGAACATAGACCCGATAGCGTTGGAAGCTTCCCCGTCCCAGACTGCCCGAAACGGTCTGCCCGCTGCGCACCGAGGAGAAGTTGTACATCGGGGGAATGGCGCTGACCTCTTCACTCGACATCGAGACTCCCGCACCATTGAAGGAGGCGACCCGGTAGTGGTAGCGCATCTCTGTGGTCAGTCCCGTGTTGAGAAAGAACAGTGAATTCGGCGGGAGAGTGGTCAAGTGTTCCCAGGTGGCATTCATCGCCTCAGCCCGTCGCCAGATCTGGAAGCCCGATTCGTTGGCGGAGTTGTCTCTCCACTTCAGCTCGAGTTGCCCGTACCGTCCAAGGGGACCAGACGGAATCACCGAGATCTCGAGGTCTGATGGTGCGGCGGGCAGTGGGGTAAACCCACGTTCATCGAGCGTGACCACCTTCACCTCGTTCGAGGGATCGGAATCTCCCGCGTTGTCGAAGGCGCAGACGCAGTAGGTGTACAAGGTCGACGGTAAGAGGTTCTGGTCGGTGTAGGTGGGAGTATCCGCCGGTACCATGGCGATTTTCTCCCAGGAGGTCGTCCCGCGACGTTGTCGCATGATCGCGAAGCCGGTCTCTCGTGAGTTGTCCGTCCAGTTGAGGGTGATTGCGCTTGCTGAAGCGGCCAGGGCCGTCAAGTTGGTCGGCTGCGCAATCCGAACGGACATCGAGACGACCGTCGCAATATTCGACGCATTGGATCGTGCCGCTCCGTTGTAGGCGAAGATGTGATACTCGTATCGTGTATTGGGTTTGATGTCGACATCCATGAAGGAGGTCGCGTTGGCCCTGACCATTCCAACTGCGCTCCAGTCCGGTTTGGCTTGGGTTCTCCGCATGATCACGAAGTGCAACTCGTTGTTCGAATTGTCTCGCCACGTGATCTTGATCCGATAGGGGTGTGGTGCGCTCAGATTGGCATCGCCCATATACGGAAAAGCGATCGCCCCATTCGGAGCGGACGGAGCCGCCGACATGACGGCGAGGGTTCCCAACCCGATCACGGCTCCGTCAAGATTGACGCGGGATCGGCGCAACTGATTGCGCGAGTCGTTGATGGCGCGTCCCGTCGCGACCAGGGCGGTCCGGACCTCGGCGACCGAGGCGATTCCCGACTTCTGACGAGCCAAGGCCCACGCGCCAGCGACCGAAGCGGCCGAGAAAGAGGTTCCGCTGGCCCGCGTCTCCCCTCCACCAACCGTGGGGACCAGCACATCCTGCCCCGGGGCGAGGAGGTCGAGTTCTTCGGCGCTGTTGGAGAAGGCCGAGACCTGCTCGACTTGCGTGATTCCCGTCAGCACACCGCCAGGCAGCCCCGGCAGCGCGTTCGATGTCGCGGTCGAGAAGCTGCCGACACTGATCGCCGAAGAGACACACGCCGGGGAGCTGAGCCCCCCCGAATCCCCGTCGTTACCAGCCGCCGTGATCGTGGCAATGTTGGCCCCTTCGAGGAGTTCCACCGCCAATCGCAGTGGGGCTGCCTCTGCATCACAGTTCGATCCGAGGAGGGGGCCGGCGAGGCTGACGTTGGCCGCGACGATCCGGAATCTCTCCCGGAGTTCGTAGACGTATTCAAGCCCCTGCAGCAGGTCAGAATCGAAGGCAAAGAGGCAGGAGTTCGCGCCCTCTGGACAGACTCCCGGCGCATCCAGCCGGGAGACCACCTTGACCGCGATCAAGTTGGCCTCGGGGGCGACTCCCTTCCGACCGGCGGCAATCGACGCGACTTGTGTTCCGTGCTCGCACCCGGTTCCGTCGATCTGGCAGGGGAGGCCCGAATCCGCTTCCTTGATCGCTCTCCCCCCGGCTGGACAGACCGATTGGATGCCCTCCTCGGCGCTCGCCGATGAAAAGCAGCCCTCCGCGACCACTTTGCCGGCCAGGGAGGGATGGGCTTTGTCGAGGCCGGTGTCGAGAATGGCAATCGTCTGATGGATTCCTGTCAGACCAATTTGTCGCACTTGGGCAATTCCGAGGTCCGCCCCTCCCGGCAGGGCGGATCCCGTACCGGCCGAACTTTCTGTTTGGGCTGGGAGCGAGATCGCATCTTCGAAGATGTCGATCACCGCGGCCGACTGGGTCAATGAAGCAAGTCCAGCGGCATCGACCCGCACGGCAAGGAGGGGAAGGTACCGGTAAGACTTGACCGAGGCGGAGTCATACCCCTGCAGGGTCCGCAGAGTCTCTCCCTGCATCCGCTCGATCAGGGCTCGTTGCGCGGCAACATCAAGCGGATCTTCCAACTTGTGCTCTGATTCGTAGGCGATCCGGAGCCGAACGATCACTGGCAACGATCCACCGGGCAGCATCTTCTGCTGCAGGGTTCGGAACCGGTTCTCGACCAGCTCATCTCGCTGCAAGGCGGCCGCCTGGGCTTGACGGTCCTCGATACGTCTCTCCAGGTCGTTGTTGATCCCATTTTCCGCACTCTCATTGGCGCTTGCCGCGAGGACCGATGGCGCCCGATCCCCAGTGAAGTGGGCATAGACGCCAACCCCGGCGAGGAGGGCCAGGAGGCAGACCCATCCCAGGGATCTCTTTTGGGGAAGGGGGGGCAGGTTTCTGAAGGGGCTTCTCTTCGTGTTCTTGTTCGATTGGCCGGTTGGGCACTCCTCAAGTGAAGTCTGTTTCTGTGTGTCCATCTCGAAATTCCTTGCGAGTTCCTCCCCAATGCGTTGTTGGAGAGTGATCGCCGGACCGCGTCTCTTATGCCGTTTCTGTCAACTTCGTCCCACCGACATCGCGATTGTCCGACGCTCTATTCGGGGTTAATTGGGTATCGTGCCGGGTAGGAGGGGTTTCTTCCCTCTGCCATCCTGCACGTGGGGCAAATACCTGACGCAAAACTTCAGACGTTGTGTGGTAGTTTCTCAAAGATCAGAGGCTGACCACGGCAGGCCTCAGGCCTGAGCGGATCGGGCGCCAAATCTTCAAAAGGGGTGAATCACTATTTAGCGGTTGTTTGGAAGCGGAAAGAGGCGAATCGGTTGCGCGGGTTTGCAGCAGGAATGAAAATTATTTGTCGGATAGGGGAATAGGACGAATAGGGCCAATAGGACCAAACACTTAACTGAATTTAAGTATTATTGGGGAAGTTTACTGACTACAAGGGGTTTGTGATTTATAGGTTTTTCCCGACCTATAGGTCCTATTCGTCCTATAGAGCCTATTCTTCTATGGCCAGGGAGGGAGTCGAACCCCCGACACACGGATTTTCAGTCCGTTGCTCTACCAACTGAGCTACCTGGCCAAAACAAAAATGTAATATACGGATTCTGCTCCACGCTGTCAATCATTCTTGCGCCAGCAGGAGAGGATGCCGCTTGGGAGAGGTGGAAATGGTGTGGTAGGGTACACACCATTTCCGGTCAGAAGATTCACCAAATGCAGCGGGAGCGAAAAGCCACGAGATCGAAGTCATCGGATCTTGGGGGGGGAGGGAACGATCAATGACGAAGACCTTTTGTCAGCAACTGGTAGAGGCGGCGTCAGTGCGTCGGGAGAAGGTGGCCATGGTGCGGTTGGGTGCCAGAGGGCGGGAAGAGACAACCTTTGGAGAGATGCTCGACCAAGTGCGAAGTGTGGCCTGCCGATTGGAACGGGAGGGGATCGGAGCGGGGGAGCGGGTCGTCTTGCTGGGCGAGAACCACCCGCACTGGGCAATGCTCTATCTGGGGATCCTCTATCGAGGCGCGGTCGTGGTGCCGCTCGACCCGGCAGGGAGCGTTGAATCGTTGTCGGTCTTTGTCGAGAACTCTGAAGCGAGGATGGCATTTGTCGCGGAGGCGGCGCGAGAGAAATTCGAGATCATCTGCCAGCGCCTCGGGCGATCCCTCCCATATGTCACCTTTGGGCCCGCCGTCCCAGAGGGGCGCGGGGCAGGATCCCCAGGCCCCCTGGCGGGGTATGCGGACTGGGCGGGAACTCCTCACCCGTCTGGGTTCGACGCGATCCCCCCACCGGCACGACACGAGGACATGGCGATTCTGATCTACACCTCGGGAACGACGGGGGTGCCCAAGGCCGTCCCGCTGACCCATGGCAACATCGTCGCCGAGACGGGAGCCGTCGAGGAGGCGATGCGCTTCTCGGATCGGGAGGTGATCCTCAGTCTCTTGCCCCTCTTTCACGCCTACTCCCAGATCGTCAACTTGTGGATCGCGACCCTGATTGGGGCGACGGTCGTCTACATCAGCGAGTTGACCAGCGAGGAGATCCTGCGCGGATTGAAGGAGGGTCGCGTGACCGCCCTGACGGGTGTTCCGCGTCTGTGGTACCTCTTCCACAAGAAGATCTTCGATGGGGTGCGGGCACAGCCGCGCCTCGTCCGTGCGCTCTTTGGCGCGATGCTGGAAGGGAATGGGTGGTTACGGGACTGGTTGGGGATCAACCTCGGACGGGTCCTCTTCCAGCGGGTGCACGAGGCATTTGGGGGCCATTTGCGCCTGGCCTGTTCGGGCGGGTCGAGCTTTGACGCTGCGGTGGCACGCGACTACCACAAGCTGGGGTTTACGGTCCTGCAGGCATATGGATTGAGTGAGACATCGGGAGCGGCGACGGCGACCCGCTTTGAGGACAATCGAGTCGGTTCCGTCGGCAAACCCCTGGGCACGGTCGAGATTCGGATCGACGAGCCGAACGCCGAGGGGATCGGGGAGGTTCTCATTCGGGGGCCGATCGTCATGGCGGGCTATTACCGCAATCCGGAGGCCAATGCGGCGGCCTTTACGGATGACGGCTGGTTTCGGTCGGGCGACTTGGGTCGGTTTGATGCGGATGGCCACCTCTATATCACTGGACGGAGGAAAGAGGTCATCGTCCTTCCCTCGGGGAAGAACGTCTACCCGGAAGAGGTCGAGGCCCAGTACCTGCGGAGTCCCCTGGTCAGCGAAGTCTGTGTCATGGGAGTTCGTGATCCGGAGAGTGAATTTGCCGGGGCAGAGAAGTTGGTGGCGGTGGTGGTGCCGGATGCTGAGTATCTCAAGGCGCACCAGATCCTCAACGCACGGCACGAGATCCGTTTTGCGCTCGATAGCCTGGGCCGGGAGCTTCCCGAATATCAGCGGGTTCGTGATTACCTGATTCGGATTGAGCCTCTTCCCCGAACTCCGACCCGCAAAATCCGCCGGTTTGAATTGCAGCGTCAGATCGAGGCAGAGGGGGGGCTGGGCGGGTCCCATCGGGATCTGAACCGCTTCATCTGGCAAGCGGCCGATCGGGTGAGGATGGCCTCTCCGGCGGGAGAGGTGGTGACCGAGCTGCTGCGTCCTCAGATCAAGGGGGAGGTGACGGTCCATCCGGAGATGAGCCTTGAACTTGACCTTGGGCTCGATTCGTTGGCCCGGGCCGAGACGATCGTCGCGCTTGAGCGGCGGCTGGGGCGGACAATCGACCCGGAGCAAGGGGCCGCAGCCCTGCTCGTCGGAGATCTGCTGACGATTGCCGAAGGTCTGGCGGGAGGCGAGGGCCCGCGCGCGGCAGCACGGGAGGGGGCAGCTTTCGATTGGCGGTCGGTGCTTCTCGAGACTCCGGGCGATCCTGCTGACCTTGCGCCCGTCGAGGACCATCGGCCCTTGCCGCTCCTGCTGGGCTATCTGGTGCTGCGACCGATCTACTGGCTGGCCCGCCTCTTCCTCTCCCTCGATGTGCGGGGGCAGGCAGTGCTCACCTCGATCTCCGGGCCGTTCCTGATCTGCCCCAATCACCAGAGCTATCTGGACGCGTTCTTGATCTGTTCGACCTATCCGCGGGAAGTGCTCGATCGGACCTTCCACGTCGGGGCCAAGATGTACTTTTCCAGTCGGTGGATGGCAGGCCTGGCTCGGGCCATCCACGTGGTTCCCGTCGACGCTGGACTGCACTTGATCCGGGCGATGCGGGCGGGAGCGCAGGGATTGCAGGCCGGCCAGATTCTGTCGATCTATCCGGAGGGACATCGCACGTTTGATGGGGATCTCCACGAATTCAAGCAGGGCGCCGCCATCCTTGCGACGGTGCTCAACTTGCCGATCGTCCCGGTGGCGATCGATGGCGCCTGGAAGGTCCTCCCCCGTGACTCTTCTCGCTTGCATCTCGCGCCGGTCCGGATTCGCTATGGCCAGCCGGTCTATCCCACGGGAGATTATGCGGAGATGACCGCCGAGGTCCGGCGTCGGATTGCGGAGATGCTCGCCGAGATGCGGGCTGGGTGAGACATGTCAGGAGCGGTTGGCGGATTAGACACCGCACTGGGCGTAATCGGCGACCTCATCCGGCGCGCTCTGGAGGGCTGGATCGATCCCGTGTTCCTCGGCGAGGGCAAAGTAGGCCTCGAAGAGCGGCTCCATCTCTTCCACGGTCTGGGCACGAAGGACAGAGGTTCGCAGCTGGGCCCCGTGGGCAACTCCGCGGAGAAACTGGGCAGAGAGCATCTTCAGTCGACCGATGACCCCTTTCTCGGGCATGAAGTCACGCAGATAGTCCCGGAAGAGGAGGAGGAGGGCGTGCATCTCGCTCGGGGTTGGGCGATAGACCGGCTGTCCGTTCATGGCCTCCCAGGTTTGGCGAAAGATCCACGGATTGGCGATTGCGCCCCGGCCGATGTGGACAGCGTGACATTGGGTGTCGACAAAGCGGCGCATGGCGTCTTCCGGCATCAGGATGTCGCCACTGCCCGAAACGGGAATGGAGACGGTCTCACGAATTTGCCGAACCAAGTCCCAGTTGGCAAGCCCGCGGTATCCCTGGACCCGGGTCCGCCCGTGGAGCGTGACCATGGATCCGCCACAGTCCTCAATCAGTTTGGCGACTTCGAGGCAGTTGATCGATTTGTCGTCCCACCCGGCCCGGATCTTGACCGTCATCGGGATGGAGATGGCGCGCTTGACTTCGGTGAGGATCTTCTTCAATTGGGGAAGGTCGCGCAGCAGGTTCGAACCACCGCCCCCGTTGATCACCTTTCGCGCTGGGCAACCACAGTTGATATCGACGAAATCGGCTCCCGCCTCCTCGGCGATCTCTGCGGCCCAGCGCATCCGCACCTCGTCATAGCCAAAGATCTGGATGGCGATCGGACGCTCTTCAGGCGTGAACTTCATCATCTGATGAGAGCGCATGTTGCCCCGGGTGAGCCCTTCCACGCTGATGAATTCGGTAACGATCAGTCCGACGTGGCCACACCGTTTGGCGATACGCCGAAACGGCGAGTCGGTCACTCCCGCCATGGGAGAGAGGACGAGCGGCGGGGAGATCGACTGCCCCGCAATGCTGAAAGAGTCAGGGTAGGAAGGAGTACTCATCGTGGTCACGTAGGACGAATAGAACGAATAGGACACACAGGTTGCAGATGACACACAGAATGATAGGGCCTATCGGTCCCATCAACCCTTGGCACTATAACACAATCGTGATGACTTGCTCTCGTGTGGCAGGATCCACGACAATCGGCACGGGAAGGGGAGAGATGAGTGCGCAGGGGGAAGAATCGCTTAAAACTGAGGTGCAGGGGGCGGTCCAGTTTCTGACCGAACTCCAACGATTGAAGGCGCTCCCGCGAACGGGATGGCTGCTGCGTGGCATTCGGGAAGTCGAGTCCATTGCTGCGCATACCTGCGGGGTGGCGGTCACCGCCATGGTGCTTGCCGATTTGCTGAGGAGTCGGGGGCAAGTCATCGATGGGGAGGCCGTTCTGCGGATGGCACTTCTGCACGATCTGACGGAGGCCCGGATGGGTGACCTGCCCAGCACGATCAAGCCGCTCTTCGATCCGGGGGTGTTGCGTCTCGCGGAGGAACGGGCGGCGGCGGATCTCCTCGCCCCCCTCGGTCGGCTCACTGCTGGCTACCAGGCACTGTGGCTCGCCTACGAGCAGCGCCAATCTCTTGAGGCACGGATCGTCAAGGTGGGCGATAAGCTCGACCTCCTGCTTCAGGCGGTCGAATATGAGCTGGGAGGGGCCTGTCAGCTCGGTGAATTCTGGGAGCGCGCCGATCAGGAGCTCGCCGATCTGGCGCAGGGAGTACCGCTCCTGCGCGAGATCCTGGCCGACTGGCTCGCCGTTCTCCAGCGCCTCCGGCCAGGGGCTCCGTCAACCGCCCCGTAGCATCAACATAAGCCCGTCGCATCAACACAAGAAGGACACACCACAAGAAGGACACACCATGGGAATGTTGGAAGAAGGAATTCGTTGGTTGCAGTCGGCGCCGCCCTGGGGGGTGCTACTGTTGATGTTTCTGATCTCCTACATCGAAAACGTCTTTCCACCCGCGCCGAGCGATATGCTACTCGTCTTTGCCGGGACGATGATCGGGTTTGGCTTGGTCGATTTCGAGGTGGCGCTCCTCTCCGCGACCGCGGGGAGTACGCTCGGCTTCGTCACTGCCTATCTGTTGGGGCGCTACTTCGAGGGGCACGTCGTCTCGGGCCGGTGGAGCCGCTTTCTTCCGGCGCAGGCGATCCACCAAGTGGAAGGGCTCTTTCAGCGCTATGGGTATGGCGTGATCGTGGCCAATCGCTTCCTTGCAGGGACCCGCGCGATCGTCTCCTTCTTCGCCGGGATGTCACGGATGGATCTTTGGCGGACGACCCTGCTCAGTGCGATCAGTGCCGCAGTCTGGAACTCGATTCTCCTCTCGCTCGGCAAGCTCTTTGCGGGCAATTGGCGGCGCGTGGCCGACTATCTGCAGATCTACAGCGTCGCTGTTTCGGTGCTGGTCGGAGGCGCGATCGCCTTCTACGTGTGGCGGTTCCTGCGGAAGCGGCGGCAGCAATCGACTGGGTGAAGGGGGCCTCGCGCTCAGCGTTGGAAGCCCTTTTCGATCTCACGGGCGGTCAGGCGGAGGATGATCGGACGGCCGTGAGGGCAGGTCGCCGGATTTTCCATCCGGAGGAGCTGATCGATCATCCAGCGCATCTTCTCCGCAGCGAGGGGCATATGGATCTTGACGGCAGCGCGGCATGCGAGCGAGGCAGCAATCTCGGCGTGCAGCCCATCGAGGGAGAGGTTTCGCCGTTCCTCCCCGATCGTGTCGAGCAGTTCAAGAAGCAGCGCCCGCGCCGATTGCGATGAGAGGATCGCGGGAACGGCGTGGATGGCGAGGGTTCTTCCCGACAGGCGACCTATTTCAAATCCATTCTCTTCCAGTGTGGGGAGGAGTTCCTCGATGGCCAAGGCCTGGGCGGGAGTTAAATCGATGGCCTCCGGCAGGAGGAGGCGCTGGACGGTGATCTGCCGGCGGCGGAGCGAGGCCCAGTGCTCCTCGAAGAGGATGCGTTCGTGCGCGACGTGCTGATCGATCAACAGCAGCCCTGCCCGATCCGCCGCCACAATGAAGCTCTGGTGGAGCTGGCCGAGGGTAGTAATCTCCTCGGCGATCAGCGTCAAGTTCTGTGCTGCACGGAGCGGAGAGCCCGCCGATTCGGGTGGGTTCGATCCGAGGCATCCCAACCTTGCCCGGCTGGGCAGCGAGGGCAGCGGAGAGGCAGGCGCGAGTTCAGTGCCGTGCTCTTCCAGCGGATCTGGCGCGAGAGGGTCGTCGCCATAGACATCTTCGGGGCGAAGTGCACGCAGGGGGGATGGCTCGTCCTCTGCACCGTCCCTCAGCCCGATCCGCAACTGCTCGGGGATCGCCGGCAGGAGACTTCGCCTTTCCCCCGACTCGGATCTTCCGGCGGTCAGGTTGGGGAGGACCAGTTCCGTTGGTACTCGGGGGATGGGGGCTAGAGACGAAGGGGTGGGCAGGGGAGTCTCTTCGCCAAAGGGGGTGACGGCGGCTTTGGTCTCGCGGATCGCCTGGAGTACTGCGTCGCGCACCAGATCCTGCACCACTTGGCTCCGGACGAACCGAACTTCGGTCTTGGCTGGATGGACGTTGACGTCGACTTCGCGCGGCGGGATCTCCAGAAAGAGCATGGCTGTTGGGTAGGAACCGGCCGGCATCATCGCCCGGTAGGCCTCCCCCAGCGCCCGCCCCATGACCCGATCCCGGACATACCTTCCGTTGATAAAGAAATACTGACTCTCCCGGTTCGTCCGCGGGATTGATGGTGACGAGACAAACCCACGCACCCGCATCTCGCCCCGTTCGAGTGAGACCTCGATGAGGTCGGCGACCCGTTCCTCCCCGAAGAGCTGATAGGCGCGGGTCCGCAGATCCTCCGCGGGAGTCACCCGCAGGCTCTCCCGTTGATTGTGGGTCAGCCGGAAGGCGTGAGACGGATGGGAGAGGGCGTAGTGGGTCACCAGGTTGGCGATGTGAAAGCTCTCTGTCGCGTCGCTTTTGAGGAACTTGCGACGGGCGGGCACATTGAAGAAGAGGTCCCGGATCTCGAACTCGGCTCCCGTAGGAACGGCAATCTCTTGGACCGAAAGGACCCGGCCCCCGGAGATCGTCACTTCGGTCCCGATCAGATCCTGGGCGGTCTGCGTGCGCAGCCGCAACTTGGCAACAGAGGCGATCGAGCCGAGCGCCTCCCCACGAAACCCGAGGGTGGTGATCGCTTCCAAGTCCTCGGCAACCCGGAGTTTGCTCGTCGCATGCCGCTCGAAGGCGAGGAGGGCGTCATCCCGGGACATCCCCTCTCCGTCATCCGTGATCCGGATCAGTTGGCGTCCCCCTCCCTCGATGGCGATCTCGATCCGTCGTGCCCCGGCATCGATTGCGTTCTCGATCAACTCCTTGACGATGGAGGCTGGACGCTCGACCACCTCTCCCGCCGCAATCTTGTTGGCGAGGACGTCGGGCAGGACATGGATCTTGTTGGTCGCCATCCCTTCCCTCTCTTTCACCTCGCGTTGAGATCAAGCAAGTGTCTTGATCTTCAATTCGGCCAGTTGGGTCTGGCTCACGCCACTCGGGCTGTCGGTCATGAGGTCCGAGCCGCTCGCGACCTTCGGGAAGGCGATGACCTCCCGCAGCGACTTGGCGCGCGCGAAGATCATGACAATCCGATCGAGCCCGAGGGCGATCCCTCCATGGGGGGGCGTTCCATAACTCAGCGCGTCAAGGAAGAAGCCGAACTTTTCCCGAGCCTCCTCGGGAGTCAGGCCAAGGGCTTGAAAGATCTGCGCTTGGACATCGGCCCGGTGAATTCGGATCGACCCCCCACCCAGCTCGTTCCCGTTGAAGACGAGATCATAGGCCTTGGCGCGGACAGATCCGAGATCTCCCCCTTGGAGTTTCTCGATGTCCTCGTCGATGGGAGAGGTGAAGGGATGGTGCATGGCGTACCAGCGCTTGTCCTCTTCGTGATACTCGAACATGGGAAAGTCGACGACCCAGAGCAGCCGGTTCTCCTCCTCGCGGATCAGCTTTTCGCGGCGGCCGACTTCTAATCGGACCTGTCCCATCGCGGTGCAGGCGACGTCCCAGCGGCCCCCGACCATGAGGATCGCGTCCCCGACTGCCGCGCCAGTGGCCGCAATCACTTCGGCGATCCCTTCCGCGCCAAGGAACTTGGTCAGTGCCGACTTGCTCTCCGGTTCGAGTACCTGGATGTAGGCCAGCCCTCCAGCTCCATACCGCTTGGCGTGCTCGATGATCTCGTCGTACTGCTTGCGCGACCAGGAGGCTGCTCCCGGGACGACGATCGCCTTGATCGCCCCACCCTTGCGGACGGCCTCGGCGAAGACGGGGAAGCTGCTCCCGGCAAAGTGCGTGCTGAGGTCGATCATCTCGAGATCGAAGCGCAGGTCCGGCTTGTCGATACCATACCGGTTCATCGCGTCGTGATAGGAGAGACGGGCGAAGGGGATCTGGGGAGGCTCCATTCCCGCAACACGGAAAAACTCGACGATGAGCGGCTCGATCGTTGCGAAGATCTCCTCGGGCTGGACAAAACTGCGCTCGATGTCGATCTGGGTGAACTCGGGTTGGCGGTCGGCGCGCAGATCCTCGTCGCGAAAACAGCGGGCAATCTGAAAGTATTTGTCGTAGCCCGAGATCATCAGCAGCTGTTTGAAGAGCTGGGGGGATTGGGGCAGGGCAAAGAACTTGCCGGGCGCCGTCCGCGCGGGGACGAGATAGTCCCGCGCCCCCTCCGGTGTCGATTTCGTCAGAATCGGGGTCTCGATCTCATAGAAGCCCTGTTCATCGAGGACCCGGCGGGCAGTCATTGCCAGTCGGTGGCGCAGCCGGAAGTTGGCCTGCATCTCCGGTCGGCGCAGATCCAGGTAGCGATATTTGAGGCGCAGGTCTTCGGCGGCCCGACAGTTGTCGATCTCGAAAGGGGGCGTCAACGCATCGTTGAGGACCTTCATCTCCTCGGCGACGACCTCGATCTCCCCGGTCGCCATCAACGGATTGAAGTTCTTCTCATCCCGCACGATGCAGCGACCGGTGATGGCGAGGACGTACTCGGTGCGAACGTCCTGGGCGCGGGCGAGCAGCCCGGGCTCGATCCGCTCATCGAAGACAACCTGGGTGATTCCTTCGCGATCCCGCAGGTGCAGGAAGAGCACCGAGCCGTGATCCCGATAGCTGTTGACCCAGCCCATGAGGGTCACTTGTTGTCCGATGTGTTCCTGGCGAAGCTCGCCGCAGTGGTGAGTGCGTTTGGTGGTTCCGAGATGATCGAGCATACGTCTCTATTCACTTCTTTGGCCGGTTAATCGGCCCGTTGATTGGTCTTCTGGTCGTCCCAGCGGAGCCGCAGGGCCGAGGTCAGCGTCGTTCTGCCACAAGGGAAGCGCTCAGGCACGCAGTCGGGCGAGGATCTCCTCCAACGGCAGAGACTCCTGCTCTCCGGTTGTCAGGTTCTTCCACCCATAGCTGCCTGTTTCCACTTCGGTCTCTCCGATAATCAGGGCATAGCGCGCACGCGATTTCGCGGCCAGCCCCATCGCCTTCTTCATTTTGCGGTCCGTGCCATCGAGCAGGACGGCGCAGCCGTTCGCTCGCAGGTGGCGTGCCACCTGCTGGCCCCGCTCCCGCGCGACCTCGCCCAGACAGACGACGTAGAGATCCGGTGCCTCTTTGGCACGGAGTTCCGTGGCGATCTCCTCGGGGAGAGACATCACCATCCGGTCGAGGCCAAAGGCAAACCCGAATCCTTTGACCGGCGGACCTCCCAGCGTCTCGGAGAGCCCATCGTACCGGCCGCCCCCGACGATGGTGTTCTGGGCACCAAGACCCGAGTGGCCAATGATCTCGAACGCTGTGCGCGTGTAATAGTCCAGGCCGCGGACCATCTCCGGCTGGACGGTGTAGGCGATGCCTCGCGCATCGAGGTGCGCCTTGAACCGGTCGAAGTGGGCTCGCGCCGCCTCGTCGAGCGAATCGGTGATCGTCGGCAGCCCGGCAATCCACCGACGGCACGCCCCATTCTTGCAGTCAAAGACGCGCAACGCATTGGTGGCATAGCGATGATGGCAATCTTCGCAGTAGGAGGCCAGATCGGGCTCGATCGCTGCGCGGAGTTTGCCGAGGTACGCTTCCCGGGTCGCGGCATCACCGACGGAGTTGATCAGGAGGGTCGTCTCGGGGATCCCCAGCTCGCGAAGGAACCAGTCGAGCATCTCGATCACCTCGGCCTCGATCGCCGGATCGTCAGTGTCACCGAGTACTTCCGCGCCTATTTGGTAGAACTGCCGATAGCGGCCCGCTTGAGGTCGCTCCCGGCGAAACATTGGGCCGGCATAGAAGAGCCGGGTCAGCTCTCCCGGCGAGCGGTCCGCGAACATCTTATGTTGGACATAGGCGCGCATGACCGAGGCTGTGTTCTCGGGGCGGAGCGTGATCGACTCTCCTTCCCGATCCTCGCGAGCCCGGTCGACGAAGGTGTACATCTCTTTGTTGACGATGTCGGTCGCTTCGCCCACTCCCCGTGCAAAGAGTTCCGTCTTCTCGATGATCGGAGTCCGGATCTCTTGAAACCCGTACCGACGAAAGGCCTCCCGCGCGACCTCTTCGACCCGGTGCCAGAGCGGCATGTCCTCCGGGAGAATGTCTCTTGTCCCACGTAACGTTTGTATCATGTCTCTCTGCTGCCCAAGCCTGACTTGGGCCTGACTTGGGCCTGACTTGGGCCTGATTCGAGCCAGACGCGTCCTTTCGGGAGCTACTGCTCCTCTGGCTGCGTCGGATGACAACCTGGAAACCCTCATCCTAGCATGACTGGCGAGTGACCCCCAAGGTGAGCACGGCCGCTCCACAGGGCCAGCACTTACTCTCCGAACGGGCCTGCCGTCGTGGTGATGGGGAGCTCTTCCCGAACAAACTGCGCCGAATCGAGTCGGGCCTTGAGTGCCTCGACGGCACGTTGGAGCACGCCAGGGTCTTTCGATTCCAAGGTCAGTTTGACTCGATAGTCGGAGGCCGAAAAGCTGGGGTAGGATCCGATCGAGACTTCTGGATGAGCCTCTGCGACCGCGGTCAAGTCGGTCGCCAGATCGAACTCGTCCTCGAGGGTGTAGAGGACGTGGAGGTGAAACGGGGCGACACGAAACCGCTCCCGGACCGCCTCGAACTTGCGACGAAAATGCTCTGGTACCCCGGGGAGAATGTAGACATTGCGACAGACTGGAATCGGCCAGCTCAGCCCCGCCCCTCCCACTAGCGCCGTCCCCTCGGGCAGGTCGGCCATCCGCAGGTGAGATTCGTCGACTCCGTCCTTGAAATAGCCACGAATCAGGCTGTCCAGCTCTGGATGACGGACGATGGGCGCGCCAAAGGCTCGCGCAATTCCCTGAATCGTCACATCGTCGTGAGTCGGGCCAACTCCCCCGGAGGTAAAGACCAAGTCAAATGCTGCCGACAGCTCCCGCGTACTCGCGGCGACGACCTCGACGTCATCTGGAATAATGACGATCCGCTTGAGGGAGACCCCCAGCTCTCGCAGCTCCCCGATCAGCAGCTGGGCGTTGAGATCCCGCGTCTTTCCGCTGAGGATCTCATCGCCAATCACCAGAATTGCTGCGGTCGGTATCTTCATAACCTGCATCATACCGAGCGAGACTCATTTCGGGCAAGATCCCGCTCGGGCTTGTTGGCACCGCCGATCATCCATTCGCGGAGCGATCCGGGCCCGACTCCCCCAACTCCCCCAACTCCCCCAAATCCCAGGTACGCAGGGCTGCCGCCTGTACCACCCGCAGGGGCGTGGAGTGGCGGATTGCCGCCAGTCGGCAGTCCTCATACTCCGGATGGCAAGTCACCACTCGTCCGGAGCGGTCGGTCGAAACTTTGACGGAAATGGGCCCGTAGCTCGTTTCGACCACCTCCGTCCGACGCGAGAGAACCTCCCGTTGCTCTTGCCGATAGCGAACTCCGATCGTTGTCGTCTCCTCGAAGAGGAGTTGCACCATTCGCTCGCGATCCTGATGAGCACAGAGGACCGTCAAGAGGACTCCCGGACGCTGCTTCTTCATCTGAACCGGCGTCAAGAAGACGTCGAGCGCGCCCGCCCCGAGGAGCCGCTCCAAGACATAGCCGTGGACCTCCCCCGAGAGGTCGTCGATCGTCGCTTCGATGACCGTGATCGACTCTGGCGAGAGCCCAGTCTCGACGACTGGCTCGCCCAGCAAGGCCCGCAGCACATTCGGGAACTGCTCGTAGGTCCGCGTTCCGGCTCCATAGCCCACTCGGTCGATCTTCATCGTTGGCAAGGGACCAAAGCCGTCCGCCAGCGAGGCCAGCAGGGCGGCCCCCGTCGGAGTCGTCAGCTCTCCGATTACTTCCCCGGTGCTATAGGACGGAATCCCCCGCAACAGCTCGGCGGTCGCCGGGCCCGGTACCGGGTATCTCCCGTGCGCACAGACGAAGGTGCCGCTCCCGACGTGGACCGGCGAGGTGATGATCCGCTCGATCCCCATCGCCTCGACCGCCCAGCAGGCCCCGACAATGTCGACAATCGAATCGATCGCTCCTACCTCGTGAAAGTGGATCGTCTCGATCGGGACATTGTGGATCTTCGACTCCGCCCGGCCAATCTGCTCGAAAATTCCCGTCGCACGTGCTTTGACCGTCGCCGAGAGGCCAGAACGGGCGATCATCTCCTTGATCTCCGCCAGCCCCCGATGCCCTCCCACTTCGTGAGAGTGCTCGTGCGAATGGTCGTGCGAATGGTCGTGGGAGTGGTCGTG
>JBMOHS010000087.1:0-16980 GCA_049317725.1 Blastocatellia bacterium | reverse complement strand
CGGAGCCGGACGAGGGTAAGGTGACCGGCTTCATCCCGACGGGGTGGTATCCGACTGCGGTCCGCGTCAGCCCGGACAACCGGCAATTGATCGTCGCCAACGGCAAAGGCGTCGCCTCAGCAGCCAATCCGCAAGGGCCCAAGCCCAATCGAGTCCGTGACCGGA
Source organism: Blastocatellia bacterium (assembly GCA_049317725.1). Classification (GTDB taxonomy): domain Bacteria; phylum Acidobacteriota; class Blastocatellia; order RBC074; family RBC074; genus CAIOZW01. Next base: position 16,815 of record JBMOHS010000087.1, on the reverse strand, counting down.
CGACCCAGTACATCGGGAGCATGCTCAAAGGCACCGTCTCGTTGATCGCCATGCCGACCCGTGCCAAACTCGCCCAGCTGACACGTCGGGTCTATGCCAACTCGCCCTACACCGATGACCTGCTCAAGGCGGCGCGCGCCCCGAAAGAGAAGACGGCGATTCCGGTCCGGGTCGGCGATCCCTCCCCCATCAAGCACGTCATCTACGTCATCAAGGAGAACCGCACCTACGATCAGGTGCTCGGCGATCTCAAGGAGGGCAATGGTGATCCGAGCCTCTGCCTTTTCGGGGAGGATGTGACGCCCAATCAGCACGCTCTCGCCCGGGAGTTTGTCCTCCTCGACAACTTCTACGTCGACGCCGAAGTCTCCGCCGATGGCCACAACTGGTCGATGGGCGCTTACGCCACCGACTACGTCGAGAAGACGTGGCCCACCAACTACTCCCGCCGGGGTCGGACTTACGACTACGAGGGGAGCAAGAAGATTGCGCGGCCGACCGGCGGCTACATCTGGGACTACTGCGCGCGGGCCGGGATCAGCTACCGGAGCTATGGTGAATTTGTCGGAATTCGTGATGTCAAGGCGGGTGGCGGTGGGGAGGCCGATCAGGCTCGCGACCGCGCGCCGGGGTCGGAGACCTACACCTCGGAAGATGCGCTCAAGGGCCACTTCAGTCCAACCTTCCCCCCGTACAATCTGGCGATCCAGGACGTGACCCGCTTCGAGCGCTGGATGGAGGAGTTCCGTGCCTACGAGGCGAACGGAAATCTTCCGCAATTTCAGATCGTGCGGTTCGGGAACGACCACACGCAGGGGACGCGAGTGGGGGTTCCGACGCCGCGCGCCTATGTCGCGGACAACGATCTTGCGGTGGGACGGCTCGTCGAGGCTGTTACCAACAGCCGGTACTGGGCGACGACGGCCATCTTCATCCTCGAGGACGATGCACAGAATGGGTCGGATCACGTCGACGCGCACCGCTCGATCGCCTTTGTCGTCAGTCCATACACCAAGCGGCGCTTCGTCGATTCGACGATGTACACGACCTCGAGCATGCTGCGGACGATGGAGTTGATTCTGGGCCTGCCTCCCATGAGCCAGTACGACGCGGCGGCGACCCCGATGTTCCACTCCTTCACCGAGAAACCCGACCTGACGCCGTTCCGCCATCGACCGATTCGCTATCCGTGGACAGAGGTCAACGGGCCGAATGCCCCGGCAGCGGAGCGTTCGGCGCAGTTCGATTTCAGTCGCGAGGATACCTTGCCCGACATCGAGTTCAATGAAATCATCTGGAAGTCGGTCAAAGGTGCCGATTCCGTTATGCCCGCGCCCGTTCGCAGCGCCTTTGTACGGGTCATTGAAGACGACGAGGATGAGGACGAAGAGGACGAGAAGCCACGCGCGCGTCCAGAGCGCTCCAAAGCGAAGGAGTCGCGTCCGGTCCCACGACCGCGAGGACGCTCATAGCCCCCCGGTGCGTTCTGCAGGGGAACGTAAATGGGGGAGGGGAGAAGAAGCGCATGATCGAGATCAGGATTGGTGCGGGGCTCGTCAGCCAAGGGCAGGACGTCGGTCAGATCGAGCGGGTGATCTTGGACCGCGAGACGGAGGAGGTGACGCACCTGGTGGTTCGCCACGGGGGACCTCTTCAGGCACGCTCGCTGCTGCTTCCACTCGCCTGGGTCAGGCGCGCGACGCACGAGCAGGTTGAGACCGATCGGACAGAGGCGGAGATCGAGGGGCTTCCCAACTTCGAGACCCAGCACTTTGTCACGCTCGACCATCTCGCAGAGGAGCGGGGGGAGCATCCTGGCTCCAAGATCCGACCGGCAGACTGGATCCATTACCTGGTTCCGCTGGTCGCCAACGCCTTTGGGGATCCCTATCACACGCCGGGCGTGATCGTCACCGATCCGCTGCTCTCCCCGTCCGAGAGCGCCATTCGGCGCGGAATGCCGATCGAGGCAAATGATGGGCATCGCATCGGGGAGCTGCTCGAAGTGCTCCTCAGCGACCCGGACCGGCGACTCTCCGGGCTGGTCGTTGGGCGTGGGCACCTCCTCTCCCACCCGCTGCGAATTCCGGCGGATTGGATCGATCGATTCGAGTCCGATCGGATTGTCCTGCGTCGGACACGAGCGCAGATCGATGACTGGGAGAGAGAGCAGCAGCCCGAGGAAGCCTCATGAAACGGCGGACATTTCTTGGGCAGGCGGCAGGGGGGATGCTTGCGGGGCATTGGAGAGGCGGGCTCCTTCCCTACTTCGAGCAGCGCCCACGCATCACCCACGGGGTGCAAGCCGGAGACTTGGTCGAAGGCCGCGCAATCCTCTGGAGTCGGGTCGACCGCCCAGCCCGGATGCAGGTCGAAGTCTCGACCCGCGAGTCGATGACCGACGCCCGATCAATCCGGGGCCCCGTCGCCCTCGAACCGACCGACTTCACGGCGCGTATTGACCTCACGGACCTGCCCGCCGATCAACGGATCTTCTACCGGGTGACCTTCGAGGATCTCGACAACCCGCGCAAGGTCAGCGAGCCCGTCACAGGCAGCTTCCGTACGCCCCCCAGGCAGAGAAGAGACGTCTCCCTGGTCTGGGGAGGAGATGTCTGTGGTCAGGGGTGGGGGATCGATCCTGCGTTTGGTGGGTTGGCCATCTACGAGTCGATGCGGCGGGTGGAGCCGGACCTCTTCCTTCATTCCGGCGATACCATCTACGCCGACAATCCGATTGTCGCCTCCGTTCCACTTGAGGACGGTCGCGTCTGGCGCAATTTGACCAGTCCCGAGAAGGCAAAGGTCGCCGAGAGCCTCGACGAATTTCGTGGAAACTATCGGTACAATCTGCAGGATGAGGCGCTGCGTCGCTTCAACGCGGCCGTCCCGATCCTCACGCAGTGGGACGACCACGAGGTTCGCAACAACTGGTACCCTGGTCAACGTCTCGAGGAGGATCGTCGCTACACCATCAAGAGTGTCGATCTGTTGACGGCACGGGCACGGCGCGCCTTTCTCGATTATCACCCCTTGCGCTTCGATCCGCTCGACCCGGAGCGGATCTACCGCGCCTTCTCCTATGGCCCCAGCCTGGAGATCTTCATGCTTGATGAGCGGAGTTACCGGGGCCCCAATACGCAGAACCGTCAAGCGATCACCAGCGCGGAGACGGCGTTTCTTGGCTCCGCCCAGCTGCGGTGGCTCAAGGAGCGGCTGCAGCAGTCGCGTGCGACCTGGAAAGTGATTGCCAGCGACATGCCGATCGGCTTGGTCGTCGGTGATAGCGGGGGGCGCTTTGAAGCGGTGGCCAATGGCGATGGACCCGCCCTCGGCCGCGAGCTGGAGATCGCCGAGCTGCTTCGCTTCCTCCACCGCCATCAAATTCGCAATGTCGTCTGGATCACGGCCGATGTCCATTACGCGGCCGCACATCACTACGACCCAAGTCGGGCGCAGTTCACCGAGTTCAGTCCCTTCTGGGAGTTCGTTGCTGGGCCCTTGCACGCCGGCACGTTTGGACCTGGGAAGCTCGACAATACCTTCGGACCAGAAGCCAAATTCATCTCGATCCCCGAGGGAATGAAGGGGAACCGTCCTCCGAGCGACGGGCAGCAGTTCTTCGGCCGGATCCGGATCGATGGTCGAACCGAGGGGATGTCGGTCAGTCTTCATAACCGGGAGGGAAGATCCCTCTATCAGATCGACCTGCCGCCGACCCGGCGTGGGTAGGCCACCAGCACGCGGAGAATACTGCCCCCATGCGCACCCAACCTTTCTTCTGCTGTCGTCGCTTTCACCGCTCCTTGGCACTGCTCGGGGGGACGGTTCTGTTCCTTGGGCTGATCTTCTGGGGGGCTCCATCCCGGAAGGTCTTCGGCTGGGGAGCCCACGGCCACGAGATCTCTGGAAACGCCGCTGCCCGCAAGCTCCCGGCCGGCATGCCGAGCTTCTTCCGGCGTGCCAGTGACCAGCTGGCCTATCTCAATCCAGAGCCTGATCGTTGGCGCGATCGTGCCGAATCGGCGCTCGATCGTGGCATGGACTCAGCGGCGGCCGCAGATCATTTCGTTGACCTCGAACTGGTTCCCGCTGCTGCTCGTGGTGCCGTCAATCGATATGATTTCACTGCCGAGTTGATCAAGGCTGGGCAGAAGCCGACGACCACTGGATTCAGCCCCTACCGGATGCTCGAACTCTTCCAGCGACTGCGGATCGAGTTCCGGCTCTGGCGCCAGGAGAAAGACGCCCGGAAACGAGGCTGGATCGAAGCACGAATCCTCAATGACGCGGGTATTCTCGGTCACTACGTCACCGACGCCGCCAATCCGCACCACACGACGATCCATTACAACGGGTGGAGCGGACCCAACCCACAGGGCTATACGACCTATACGCGGGAGCGTGGCTTCCATTTCCGGTTTGAGGAGGAGTTTGTCGGGGCGCAGGTGCGGATGGAGGACCTGCTTCCGCGGATCTCCTCTACGCCACGGACCATCACGCAACCACGGGAGGCGATCTGGAGCTTCGTCGATGCCTCGAATGCCCTGGTCGAGCCACTCTACAAGCTGGACAAGCAAGAGCCCTTCAGCGCCACGACCAAGTCCCCGGAGCACAAAGAGTTTGCTGTTGAACGTCTCGCCGCCGGGGCCACCTTCCTGCGTGACCTCTGGTGGACCGCCTGGGCGACGAGCGAGATTGCGCCGCCACCAAAGGCGACACGCTAGTGGCGTGTCCCTGGTCGCGTGTCTGTGGATCAAGTCCTTGCTGGTCGTTGAATGGCAGGGAGTCTCGACAAAGAAGAAGACCGCCCGGGGAACGAATGAGAAAGCCCCAACTGCGATCTCATTCGATTATTCCAGGCGGCCTTGCACGGGCAGTATTGTTTGGGCTGGATCTCGCGCTTATCCCGAACCCGTAATCCAGTCCGCCGAACCCTGCCCAACGGACGAGGCGGATCTTCGCAGCGAGATATCTTGCGAATGTCACGAAGCCCTTGCAATGGTATAGCCAATGGCCCATCCCGGATTGGGAGTGTCGCCATTTGTCTCAGATGGCCGGAGAAGAAGGAAGACGAGAGGGGAAGGGAATGCGACATCCAAGCCTTTTGAAGCGGTCTGCAACGGTGCTGGCGTTGATCGACATGCAGGAAGGGTTCCGCCCGCTGATGGCGGACTTCGACGAGTTGAGCGAGCGGCTCGGCCTGCTGGTCGAGGCGTGCCGGCTGCTTGGCGTGCCGATCGTCGTCACTGAACAATATCCGAAGGGGTTGGGGCCGACAGTGGAGGCGATTGCCCGCCACCTGCCGGCAGGGGAGCGACCGATCGAGAAGCTCAGTTTTTCGGCCTGTGGGGTTGGCGAGTTCGACCTGCGGCTGCGCGAAGCCCACGCGGAGCAGATCCTGCTCTGCGGCATCGAGGCACACATCTGTGTTGCCCAGACGGGGCTACAGCTCCTGCAAGAGGGGTACCAGGTACACCTCCTGCGCGATGGGATTGGGAGCCGGCTGCCGCGCAATCAGGAGGTGGCGGCTGGCCGGCTCGGGAGTGCCGGTGCCATCCTCTCCTCGATCGAGATGGCCCTCTTCGAGCTTTGCCCGGCGGGAACGGCGGAGTTCAAGCTGATGCAGCAGATCGTCAAGCGGCTGCGCTAGGTGGACAGTGCAGCCTTGCTCGGATCCCGGTTCGAGGGGACGGTCAGATCTTCAGGACGGCCTTGCCTGTCACCTGACGGGAGGCGAGCTGGCGAAGTGCCTGTGGGGCCTCTGCCAAACCGCCCGCCGGGAAGATTCTCGGCTGAAGGTGGCCTTCCTGGTAGAGCCGGAAGAGTTCGGCTTGTGCCTGGGCCGGATAGTCGGGATGGCGTTCGACGTGCCCACCCCAGTAGACACCGACGATCGACGTATTGCGCAGTAGGAGGCGGTTGGTCGTGACCGTTGGGATTCGCCCCGCTGCGAAACCGACGACAAGGAGACGGCCCCCGGGGGCGAGGCAGCGGGTCGCCTGATCGAAGAAGTCTCCTCCCACAGGGTCATAGATGACATCGACGCCTTGGCCTCCGGTCAGGCTCTTGACCTGCTCGACCCACCCTGGATCCGAGTAGTCGACCGCCACATCCGCTCCCAATTCGCGGGCGATCTCCCGCTTCTCCTCGCTTCCGACGGCGGCGAGCACGGTCGCGTCCATCGCCTTGCCGAGCTGAATCGCGGCGCTTCCCACTCCCCCTGTCCCCGCCAGAACGAGCAGCGTCTCGCCGGCGCGCAACTGACCACGCTCCTGCAGCGCGAAGAGGGATGTCTGATAGACGATCGGGAGGGCCGCCGCGACGTCGAAGGGCATCCCTTCCGGCAGGGCGAAGGTCATGCGGGCGGGGGCAATCGTCGATTCGGCATAGCCGCCCCGGTTCGGCATCGCCAGGACAGCCATTCCCGGGATGAGCCCGCGGGTCTCTTCAGGCTCGCCCGGGCCGACCGCTTCGACAATGCCGGCGACCTCGGCACCCGGAGTGAAGGGAAGTGGCGGTCGTACCTGGTACTTCCCGGCGATCAGAAGCAGATCGAAGAAGTTGAGCGCAATCGCTCGATTTCGAATCCGGACCTCGCCCGGTCCCGGCTCCTCCACCGGCCGATCGACCAGCGCCATCTCCTCCGGCTCTCCCCACGACGTCACTTGCCAAGCCCTCATCTCTACTCCCTCCATCTCTGTGGCTACTCATCGACAAAGACATTTCCCCGCTTGAATCCAAACGCATTTACGGATACACCAATCATACTCGGACTTGATGAGAATCCGGGCAAGATTTTCTGCCTGGCCAAGTAGAGATGGACTCCCCTCCACAGTGGAAGGGGTGGAAGGGGTGGAAGGGGTGGAAGGGGTGGAAGGGGTGGAAGGGGCAAAAGGAGAAGAGCAGTGACAAAGCGACCAGAACCCTACGGAAATTGGAACTCTCCAGTTACGGCGGAGCAGATTGCCAAGGCCAACATCCGTCTGAGCGAGCCCCGCTGGGGGGCAGGGGAGGACACGACCGTCTACTGGCTGGAGGGCCGTCCGATGGAACGGGGCCGAAGTGTGGTTGTTGCCCAGGAGGGAAACGCCTCCCCACGCGACGCCATCCCCGCCGGGATGAGTGCGCACACCAAGGTCAACGAGTATGGGGGAGGGAATTTCGTCATTCAGGTGGGCGGAGGGATCTTCTTTTCAGAGGGAAGCGATCAGCGCATCTACCACCTCGAAGCCGGAGGCGATCCTGTGCCGGTCACGCCGGAGGGGCCGTGGCGCTATGCCGATCTGGTCGAGGATCGATCCCGCCAACGACTGATCTGTGTCCGGGAAGATCACTCGGTAGAAGGCAGGGAACCGATCACCACCCTGGTCGCAGTTCCCTTCGGAGCGACTGGAGAGGCCGTGACCGTCCTCGTCGAGGGCAACGACTTCTACTCCTCTCCACGGGTCAGCCCCGACGGGACACAGCTCTGTTGGCTCTCCTGGGATCACCCCAACATGCCGTGGGACGGGACGGAGCTCTGGGTCGCCGAGTTCGACGAGGAGGGGCACCTCACCGAACGGCGTTGCGTCGCCGGCGGCCCGCACGAGTCGATCTTGCAACCCGAATGGTCCCCCCGTGGCCATCTCCATTTTCTCTCCGACCGGAGCGGCTGGTGGAACCATTATCGCGTCGGGACCGACGGGAAGATCGACTGGCAATGGGAGCAGGAGGCCGATTTCGGTCTGCCGCAATGGGTCTTCGGAATGTCCACCTACGGCATCCTCTCCGACGGGCGGTTGCTCTGCACTTGGCTCGAAGAGGGAACTTCCCGCCTTGGGCTCCTCGATCCAGAGCGCCATCAACTCCAACCGATCGCCACTCCACTGACGGAGATCGAGGATCTGCAGGTCAAAGGAGACCAAGCCCTGCTGATTGGTGCCTCCCCGACGGATCTGCCCACCATTCTCCAGCTCGACCTGACCCGCCATTCCTGGAGCGTGCGGCGGAGGTCCGGAGAATGGACGCTCGATCCAGCCGATCTCTCCATTCCCGAGGCGATCGAGTTTCCGACCGATGGCGGGCAGACGGCGCACGGATTCTTCTATCGCCCGGCGAATCGATCGGTCGAAGGCCCTCCAGGGGAGCGGCCTCCCCTGCTTGTCATGAGCCACGGGGGCCCGACTTCGGCGACCTCGACCGGACTTCGCCCAACCATTCAGTACTGGACGACGCGAGGCATCGCCGTGCTCGACGTCAACTATGGCGGCAGTACGGGCTACGGTCGCGCTTACCGCGATCGGCTCAAGGGGAATTGGGGGATCGTCGATGTCGCCGATTGTGTCAACGGCGCCCGCTACCTTGTCGAACGCGGTTGGGTCGATGGCGAGCGGATGGCGATTCGGGGCGGGAGCGCCGGGGGCTACACCACCCTCTGCGCCCTGACCTTCACGGACCACTTTCGGGCCGGAGCCAGTTATTATGGTGTCAGCGACCTGGCTATCCTCGAGATCGACACCCACAAGTTCGAATCGCGGTATACGCATTCCCTCGTCGCCCCCTATCCGGCGCGAGCGGATCTCTACGCGGAGCGCTCTCCCTTGGCGCACGTCGACCGGTTGCAAACACCGGTGATCTTCTTCCAGGGGCTGGACGACAAGGTCGTGCCACCCAATCAGGCGACCTTGATGGTCGAGGCGCTGCGGAACAAAGGGATTGCCGTTGAATATGTTGCCTATCCGGGGGAGGGGCACGGCTTTCGACAGGCGGCAACGATCCGCGACGCGCTCGAACGGGAACTCGCGTTCTATGGACGCGTGCTGGGATTCGCCCCCGTCCCGTGAGTGCGGGCTCACTTCGGGATGGCCAGCAGGACCTCCGAACCCGTGCTGAAGATCCCGGCAACACATCCCGTCATGAGCGTGGTCAGCGTCGCCGCGAAGAGGGCCTGGAGCCCAATCGTCGCCAGCTCATCGCGCCGTGTCGGGGCGAGCGCTGAGGCTCCCCCAACGAAGATCGCCGCCGAGGCGAAGTGGGCAAACCCGCAGAGCGCATAGCTCAGAATGACAATCGTCCGCGGATCCTTCCACTGCCCGGCAGCGGCCAGTGACGCCAGCTCCTGGTACGGGATGACCTCGGTCAAGACGACGCGCTCGCCCAGCAGCCGGCTGGCCTCCGCTAAGTCCTCCCGGGCAATTCCGAGCAGCGCAGTGAAGGGATAGAAGATCCAACCGAGGATTCGCGTGATCGAGATCGGCTGGGAGAGCGCCGCCCAGCGACTGATCGTCAGCAAAATTTTGTCGAGCAGGGAGACCAGTCCGAGACCGGCGATGAGCAGGGCAGAGATCCCCGCGATCAGCTTCAGTCCATCCATGGCCCCGACGATCAGGGCGCTCATCAAATTGCCAGAACGGGTCGATTCATCCTCTCGCGGGACCGCCTTGATCGTCTCTGGAGTCTCTGTCTCTGGCAGGAGAAGCTTGGCGATGACCGCGGCCGCCGGGATCGAGATGACCGAGGCCGAGATGAGGTGGCCGGCGATCTGCGGAAAGATTCCACCGAGAAAGCTGACATAGATCCCCAGCGTTGTCGAGGCGACCGTCGCCATTCCGCACGTCAGCATCATCAGCAACTCCGACCGAGTCATGCTCGCCAGGTAGGGGCGTACCACCAGCGCCGATTCGACGCCGACAAAGATATTCGAGGCACCACAGAGGGACTCCGCTCCACTGATCCCGAGCGTCCGGTGGAAAAGGCGGGCAAAGAGGCGCACGATGGGTTGCAGGACCCGCAAGTGGTAGAGCGCTGCCACCAGTGCAGAGAAGAAGATCGCAATCGGCAACGCCTGAAATGCCAGAATGAAACCCATCGATCCGGTCTCCCCTGGACCCGCTGCCAGCGGACCCAACAGAAAGCTCGTTCCCGCCTTCGACGCCTCCAGTACGCCCATCACCAGATCGTTGAGCTGAATGAAGAATTGCCGTGACAGCGGCAGCCGGAAGACCAGAAACCCCAGGAGGAGTTGCAGCAAGAGGCCGCCCGCGATCGTTCGCCAGTTGATCCTTCGTCGATTCGTCGAGAAGACCCAGGCAAAAGCAGCAAACAGGAAAAATCCAGACAGTGAAATTAGTTGTAGCTTCATCGGTCGCTCTCTCTTTTCTGGTCTGTTTCCGGCTTGGAGAGGCCGGAAGAGGGCATCGTGCGGGATTGGTCGTTCCGCTCTCTCTATAACTTTGATTGCCAAGCCAGGCAAGGCAGTGAAGTTCTCAGTCCGACAAAATCTGCTGCGCGAAGCGGTGCAGCAACCGCTCGACCTCGGGCCAAGCCGCTGCTTCCGGGTCGAGGAGTTGATGATCCGCGGGAAGTTCGTGATACACCGGCGGAGAGGCAAACCGGCCGATCAGACGGCGCGTCCCTGCGGGGGAGACGATGGCGTCTTCTTTCCCTTGAATGACGAGCGTCGGGAGCCGGAGGGCAGGGGCTTGTCGATAGGTGGCCAATCCCAGTTCGCGAAGTTGGTCGAGGGTGCGGAAGGGGAGACGGATGGCGCGGATCGTCGCGATGGTCGCTGGGTCCTCAAAATCGGCGTCGGGCATGAATTTGGTGAGCTGTCGTTGGAGCTTCGGATCGCGCAGGTCTGCTTTGGCGAAGGGACTGACGTGACGGACGACCCGCCGCAGGACGGGCCAAGCGACCGCCTGCCAGCCGGTCCCCAGCTGCCAGAAGGGGGCGAGGAGGACCAGTCCGTCCGGCCGCTGCTCCCCCCACTCTTCGGACGTCGCCACCGAGAGAGAGAGGGCCGCGCCCATCGAAAAGCCGATGAGGAGCACGCGCTCGTGTCGCTGACGGAGGGCCAGGAGAGACTGCGCGATTGCCGCAGTCCATTCGTGGTACGTTCGCTCCCCGAGCGACTCGATCTGATGCCCAAACCCGGGGAGCAGCAGCCCCTCGACTGCCATTCCTTGCTCGCGCAGCGACGTTGCCAGCGGCCGCATCTCGGCGGGTGTCCCTGGAAAGCCATGCACCAGCAGTACCGCTGCCCGATCCCCCTCCCAGTAAAAAGGGAGGTGCTCCTCCCCGTGAAATGGTGCTGGTTGCATATCTGCTCTTCTCAAGATTCCTGCATCGACGCTACAATACGCCTGTTTTCGATCCGGCAGTCGGCCTCTTCATCGGGAAGACCCCGTAGAGGCGCCGTGCACCGCACCCTTGTGGGCAGGATCGATTGAGTCATCTTCTCGACAGGGTAAGGAAAAGATCGTGATTGTCAAAGTACTATCGGATAAGATCGAGTTGGGCCGAGCCGCAGCGGCCCAGGCCAGCGCCACCATCGGGGCCGCCATCGCCGCTCGCGGCCGGGCGCGGATCATTGTCGCGACCGGCGCATCGCAATTTGAGTTTCTGCAGGCGCTGAGGGATCTGGATGTCGATTGGTCGAAGGTCGAGATGTTCCACTTGGACGAGTACATTGGCCTGCCGATCACCCATCCGGCCAGCTTTCGCAAATACCTGCTCGAGCGATTGATCGAGCCGACCGGGTTGTCGCACTATCACCTGCTCGATGGAGGGGCCGATCCTGCCCGGACGTGCGAGGAGGTTGGCGCGCGGCTGTCGTCGGCACCCATCGACATCGCCTTTGTCGGGATCGGAGAGAATGGCCATCTCGCCTTCAACGATCCCCCCGCCGATTTTGAAACCGAAGCCCCCTACCTCATCGTCCAACTCGACGAGGATTGTCGCCGGCAGCAGTTAGGCGAAGGTTGGTTCGAGACCCTCGCCGATGTTCCGACCGAGGCGATCTCAATGTCGGTGCAGCAGATCCTCAAGGCACGCGAGATTGTCTGCGTCGTGCCGGACGCCCGCAAAGCGCGTGCCGTTCGCAACTGCCTGCTCGAAGAGATCTCTCCGCGCTATCCGGCCTCGATTCTGCGCCGGCACGAGAATGTCTTCCTCTATCTCGACCCTCATTCGAGTGCCGAGTGGCAGGCAGAGACCGGTCGAGAGACGCCCCGGTGACCCTTCGCGTGGCGGGCCGCGCATTCGAAGCCGAAGAGATCGACAAGGTTGAAGAAGATGAACGGAATTGATCGGAAAGGACAGTGTTCGATGAAAAGATGGTGGCAGATCGTACCGCTTGGCCTGATGCTTGTGCTGACGGTGGCCCGGGCCAACGCCCAGGAGGCTCCGATCCGCGTCGGCATCATTGGGCTGGACACCTCGCACGTCACGGCCTTCACTGCGCTGCTCAATGACCCAACCCATCCGCAGCACGTCCCCGGCGCACGGGTCGTCGCGGCCTACAAGGGGGGAAGCCCAGATATCCAGTCGAGTGCTTCGCGCGTCGATCGCTTCACCAGTGAGCTCCAGACCAAGTGGCAGGTCGAGCTGGTCGGCACGATCGAAGAACTCTGTCAGAAGGTCGACGCTGTGCTCTTGGAGAGTGTCGATGGGCGGCCCCACCTCGCACAGGTGCGGCCTGTTCTGGCGGCAGGCAAGCGGGTCTTCATCGACAAACCATTCGCGGCGAGCTACCGCGACGCAGCCGAGATTGCCCGCCTTTCAAAAGAGACCGGGACTCCCTTCTTCAGCACGTCCAGCCTGCGGTATGTCGCAGATGTGCAGGAGCTCAAGCGGACCGATCGGCTCGGGAAGATGCTCGGAGCCATCACCTTCAGCCCCTCGCCAACCGAACCCCACCACCCGGATCTCTTCTGGTATGGAATCCACGGCGTCGAGGCGCTCTTCACGCTGATGGGGGCCGGGTGCGAAACCGTCAGCCGGGTCTACACCGAGGGAAGTGACGTCGTCGTCGGGCGATGGAAAGATGGACGAACCGGCACGTTCCGCGGGATTCGCGAGGGCAAGGCCGATTACGGCGCGATCGCATTCGGAAGCCAATCTGTCATTGCGTCGCCCATCCCGATGAAGATCGATTACCGTGGACTGGTCGTCGAGATCGTCCGCTTCTTTCGGAGTGGCGTCTCTCCGATCTCGACCGAAGAGATGTTGGAAGTGTTGGCCTTCATGGAGGCCGCGGATTTGAGCAAGGCGCGAGGGGGTCAACCCGTCGCTTTGACCGAGGTGACAGCCAGATGAACATCCAGACCCGCCCACTGACCCCTTTTGCTCTGACCTTACTCGTCGGCATCTTTTTTGGAGGCTGCTCCACCCCAGACAAATCGATGCGCCAAAATCCTGCTACGACCACCGAGAAGGCACCGGTCCGGTTGATGACCCTCGAGCCGGGCCACTTTCATGCGGCCCTCGTACAGAAGGAGATGTACCCGGACGTCTCGCCGCAGGTTCACGTCTATGCCCCACTCGGCTTTGATCTGCGGGAGCACCTCAAACGGATCGAAGGCTTCAACACGCGGAAGCAAGATCCAACCGCGTGGGAGCTGGAGATCCACACCGACGCCGATTCCCTGGCGCGGATGCTTCAGGACCGACCTGGCAACGTCGTCATCCTCTCCGGTCGCAATCGCGGCAAGATCGATCGCATCAAGGCCTCAGTCGAGGCCGGCCTCCACGTCCTCGTCGACAAGCCCTGGGTCATCCGCGAAGAGGACTTCCCGAAGCTCGAGGCCACCTTTGCCGCGGCGTCGGCCAAGAAGCTGATCGCCTATGACATCATGACCGAGCGGTATGAAGTGACGACGATCCTCCAGAAGGAGCTGCTCCATACCCCAGACGTCTTTGGGGAGATGCTCAAGGGCAGCGAAACGGAACCGGCCGTCTACATCGAGAGCATCCACCACCTGCTCAAGCTGGTGGCCGGCAATCCCAATATTCGACCGGCTTGGTTCTTCGATGTCGCCCAACAGGGGGAGGGCGTCGCCGATGTCGGCACCCATCTCGTCGACTTGGTTCAATGGATGCTCTTTCCGGAGCAGGTGATCGATTACCGGAAGGAGATCGACGTCAAAACTGGTCGACGCTGGCCGACGGTCCTCACCCTCGAGCAGTTCAGCCGGGTGACCAATGAACGGCAGTTTCCCGAATTTCTTCAGACATCGGTTCGGGACGGGAAGCTCGACTACTTCTGCAATGGCTCGATGACCTATGCCCTGCGTGGAGTCCACACCAAGCTCGACGTCATCTGGAACTATGAGGCTCCCGCCGGGGGCGGCGACACCCACGTCGCGATCTTCCGTGGTTCAAAGGCCCGCGTCGAGATTCGTCAAGGGGCACCAGAGAAGTGGAAGCCGGAGGTCTACGTCATCCCGAACCAGCCCGGTGACAAGGCCGCCATCCGGAGCGCCCTCGACGCCAAGGTCGCCGCGCTCCAGTCGGCGTGGCCCGGGGTCGCCGTCGCCGAGAAGGGGGACGCCCTCTGGGTGACCATCCCGGACCGGTATCGCGATGGCCACGAGCCCCATTTTGCCCAGGTGGCACGGCGCTTCCTAGCCTACTTGCGTGATCCCGCCTCCCTGCCCGCCTGGGAGGCGCCCAATATGCTGGCCAAATACTACACGACGACCCGTGGGCTCTCCCTCGGGTACCAACCGTAGGCTGGATGGAGAAAGATCGGCGAAGTGGTCCCGCAGCGAACCCACACTTGGCCGTTCCACTCTTTCGTACGGGAAGGCCGGCCAATCTCGGGCGTCTGCCGATTCACAACCGGAGGGGGAGATCCGCGAGATTTGATCTGCTCACTTGAACGACGATTCACGCAAGGACGGAACGGTGCAAATTGACTGAGGGGAGGTGTTGCATATCGCATCGATCAGTGAAGTGATCAACAGATGCAAAGTCGCTCTGGAGGGGCATTATGGCGCACGCTTCCAAGGTCTGATTCTCTATGGATCTGTCGCACGTCGCCAAGCAGACTCGTGGAGCGACATTGATCTGCTCGTCTTACTGGCCAACCCTTTCGACTATTTTGCGGAGCTGCGCCAAGTGATCGAGGTGCTCTACCCAATTCAATTGGAATCTGAGCAGTTGATCTCCGCCAGACCCGTTCAGACCGTTGAGTTTGAGCAGGAAGGAATTCAACTCTACCGGAACGCCAAGCGGGAAGGGATTCTGGTATGACTCCTGAACGCCAGCAGGAGATCGCCGCCTATCTTGAACGCGCAGAGCAGTCCATCCAAGCGGCGAAAGACCTCGTGATCAGTGGCTACCATGATTTTGCGGCTTCACGCGCATACTATGCAGCTTTCTATGGGGCCACAGCGATTTTACTGCACGAGGGGTTGGATTTTAGTAAACACAGTGGAGTCATTGCCTCCATTCATCAACATTTCGTCAAAACAGGGAAATTGAGCAAGGAGCAGGGGAAGGATCTAAACTGGCTGTTTGAAATCCGTAATGTCGGAGATTATGGGGGTACCGTGCACGTATCGCAGCCGTTGGCCGAGCAGGCCATTGAGGCTGCCGCCAGTTTTCTGAGAGCGATCAAGCCGTTACTTGAAGGGTGAGATGAAATATAGCAGAAGTGTACTGGAGCTGATTGGGGAGACCCCTCTCGTGCAGATCAACCGGCTGACGCAGGGAATGAAGCCCCTCGTGCTGGCCAAGATGGAGTCGTACAATCCGGGGGGGAGCGTCAAGGATCGCATCGGAGTCGCCATGATCGACCGCGCCGAGCAAGAGGGACGTCTGCGCCCCGGCGGTACGGTCGTCGAGGCGACCAGTGGCAATACCGGGATCGGGCTGGCCTTGACCTGCGCGATCCGCGGCTATCGCTCGGTCTTCGTCATGACGGACAAGTGCAGCCAGGAGAAGGTTCGCTACCTCAAGGCCCTTGGCGCCGACGTCATCGTCGTTCCCGCCGCAGTGAAGAGCGACTCCCCCGATCACTACCTTGCCCTCGCGCGCCGCATCGCCGCCGAGACACCCAACTCCCTCCTGACCAACCAGTACGGCAACCCAGCTAACCCAGAAGCCCACTACCGCACGACTGGCCCGGAGATCTGGGAGGCGACGGAGGGGCGGGTCACCCACTTCATTGCTGGGATCGGGACCGGCGGTACGATCAGTGGCGTCGGACGCTATCTCAAGGAACGGAATCCTGCCATCCGCATCATCGGAGCCGATCCGTACGGATCCGTCTTCAAGACGTTCAAAGAGACGGGACAGCTGATCGGTGCCGCTCCCTACCTTGTCGAAGGGGTTGGCCAGGAGATGATCCCGGAGAATGCCCACCTCAAGTATGTCGATGAGATCATCAATGTCACGGATCGCGACTCGTTCCAGACGGCCCGTCGGTTGGGAAGGGAAGAGGGCATCTTCTGCGGCGGGAGCACAGGCACCAATGCCTGGGCGGCGCTTAAGACCGCCGAGCCCCTCACCGAGAACGAGGTCGTCGTCTTCATCGTCTGTGATACCGGAGAGCGCTATCTCACCAAGTTCCTCTCTGATGAATGGATGAAGGAGAAGCGGTTGCTCGGCGAGGAACGGATGACGCTCGGCCTGCTTCACGAGTTGAAGGTCCGTTCTGGCAAGCCAGCCCTCATCGCTGTCACCCCCGACACTCCCATCAACGTCATGCTCGACCTCATGGGCGAGTATGGGATCTCGCAGCTTCCAGTCATCGAGGGCGGGCAGTCGGTGGGCAGCATCCGGGAACATCGCGTTATGGCCCTGATTCTCGAAGATCGCTCCCTCCTCGAGCAACCGGTCTCCCGGGTTCTCGAACCCTCCTTCCCCGTTGTCAATGAGGCCGTCGAGGTCGCCCGGGCCAAGTCCTACCTCAAAGAGGCACCGGCCATGCTCGTCGAGGAGTATGGCCGGATCATCGGACTCGTCACCCGCTTCGATGTGCTCGATTTGGGGAGCTGAGGCCCGCCCCCGATGGATCACTCCGCCGGAGAATCTCCGGCGGAGGGCTCT
>JBMOHS010000086.1:0-17210 GCA_049317725.1 Blastocatellia bacterium | reverse complement strand
ATGGCCGAGTGGCTGAAGGCGGCGGTTTGCTAAACCGTTGTAGGGGCTAAAACTCTTACCGAAGGTTCGAATCCTTCTGCCTCCGCCAGATCGAGAAAGGGGAGCCGTGACTGATCGCTGGCTCCCCTTTTTTAGGGATTAGGGGCGAGGGGCGAGGGACAAGGGGCGAGAGATTAGAGGAAAGACGAGAGGGGATGGTTCCCCGGCGCAGACAATCTGAAAAGCGTGGCGATTTCTGGCGAATTGCTCCACGGAAAAAAAACTGCTAACGAGCCTTCCCGGAACATCCCCTTGAGCATGGGCCGAAAGGGAGTAAACGAGAAGAGTTTTCCTCCTACTAGAGGTGGAAAGTGATCCCCGCGTAGCAGTTGACGCGGGGTTTTCTATTTTGCACAGTTTGTTGGCGAGCCAAGCAGGCGCAGCAAGAGCCAAGCAGGCGCAGCAAGAGAGAGGAAAGCGGAGGGGGGACGCAGATGAGAACCTTTCGGGAATTCATGGAAGAGGATCGGGTCCGCATCTTTGACGGGGCGATGGGGACGATGATCTACAACAAAGGGGTCTTCATCAACGCCAGCTACGACGAGTTGAACCTGACCAGCCCGGACTTGGTGGCGGACATCCACCGGGCCTACATCCGGGCAGGTGCCGAGATCATCGAGACGAATACGTATGGGGCGACTCGTCTCAAGCTCTCTCACCAGGGATTGGACGAGAAGCTGCGGGAGATCAATCTGAGCGCGGTGCGGATTGCCCGGCGGGCCGCCGATGAGGCGAAGCGGGAGGTCTATGTCGCGGGGGCGATCTCTCCGCTCGGGGTTCGGGTCGAGCCGTATGGACCGACGTCGCTCGATGAGGCGCGGGACCATTTCCGGGAGCAGGCCTCCCTGTTGATGGAAGGTGGCGTCGACTGCTTCGTCCTCGAGACTTTTCACGATCTGGCGGAGATCCGACAAGCGATTCTCGCGGTGCGAGAGGTGAGTGACGCCGTCATCTTCGCGCAGATGACGATCAACGAAGAGGGGGCAACGGCCTATGGGACGCCCCCGGAGGTCTTCACTCCCCAGCTCGATCGCTGGCTCAACGAGGCTGGGGCAGATGTCATCGGGCTCAACTGCTCGGTCGGTCCGCAGATCATTCTCGAGGCGATCGAGAAGATGCAGCAACATACCAACCGCCGCCTCAGTGCCCAGCCGAACGCCGGTCTGCCGCGCGATGTCGGGGGGAGACAGATCTATCTGGCGTCGCCGGAGTATTTCGCCCGTTATGCCAAGTGGTTGATCAGCGCTGGAGTCAAGTTCATTGGGGGCTGTTGTGGGACGACCCCGGAGCACATCAAATTGATGGCCGATGCGGTTCGCGCGCTCAGTCCGGGGCGCAAGATGGTCGCAGCGATCACCGTCGAAGAGCAATCGGCCGGGATTGAGCCAGTTCCCCTCGCGGAGCGATCGAAGTTTGGGGCGAGTTTGGCGGCGGGTCGGTTCGTGACGAGCGTCGAGATCGTTCCTCCGAAGGGGTGCGATCCCTCGCGAATGATCGAGGGGGTGCGCCTTCTCAAGGAGGCAGGCGTCGATGCCGTCAATGTGCCCGACGGCCCCCGCGCGCAATCAAGGATGGGCGCGCTCGCGGTCTCGCTGATCATCGAGCGGGAAGTCGGGATCGAAGCGGTGACCCATTATGCCTGTCGGGATCGGAACCTGCTCGGGATGTACTCTGATCTGCTCGGTGCGGCGGCGCTCGGTCTTCGCAACTTTCTGCTGGTGACGGGCGACCCGCCGAAGATGGGGCCCTACCCCGATGCGACGGCGGTCTTCGATATCGACGCCATCGGATTGGCCAATCTGGTCAATCGGCTCAACCACGGCATCGATTCGGGTGGGAATGGGATTGGAAAGCCGACGGCGTTTGTCATCGGCGTGGGCGTCAATCCGGGGGCGATCGACCTCGAGCACGAACTGAAGCGGTTCGAGTGGAAGGTTGAGGCCGGGGCCGAATACGCCATCACCCAGCCGGTCTTCGATGTTGGACAGCTTCTCTCCTTTCTGAAGCGGATCGAGCATTGCCGGATTCCGATCGTGCCGGGAATCTGGCCGTTGACGAGTTACCGCAATGCGGAGTTTCTCAACAACGAGGTGCCTGGCGTTTCGGTTCCCGATGCGATTCTCGAGCGGATGCGACGCGCCCCGGACGGCGCTGCCGCGCTGGAGGAGGGGGTACGCATTGCCCGTGAGATGCTGGAGGAGGTACGTCCTTACGTGCAGGGAGTACAGGTCTCCGCGCCCTTTGGAAAGATTCCGCACGCGCTCGAGGTCTTCGAGGCGCTGCGCTGAGCTCTCCACGAGTGAGTCCGGCAGATGATACCAACGGAGGATGTCAAACCGACGTGACCCAACAATCTGAGATACTGACGACCCTACAGCAACTCCTTCAGCAGCGCATCGTCATCCTTGATGGAGCGATGGGGACGATGATCCAGCGCTATCGACTGGACGAGGCGGCCTATCGTGGCGATCGCTTCCGGGACTGGTCGCGGGACTTGAAGGGGAACAACGATCTCCTCTCGATGACCCAACCCGACCTCGTGCGGGAGATCCATCGCCTCTACCTCGAAGCGGGATCGGACATCATCGAGACCAATACGTTCAATGCCCAGTCGGTCTCGCTGGCGGACTTTGGGATGGAGGGGTTGGCCTACGAATTGAACGTCGCGGCGGCACGGGTTGCCCGGGAGGCGGTCGATCAGTTTCAGTTGGCCCATCCTGGTGAGACCCGCTTTGTTGCTGGGGCGCTCGGGCCGACCAACAAGACGACCTCGCTCTCGCCGGATGTCAACAACCCCGCCTACCGGGCAGTGACCTTCGCCGAGGTCGCCGACTCCTACTACGAGCAGGCGAAGGGGTTGATCGACGGGGGATCCGATCTTCTGCTGGTCGAGACGGTCTTCGATTCCCTCAATTCCAAGGCGGCACTCTTCGCGATCCAGAATCTCTTCCGGGATCTAGGGCGATCTCTGCCCCTCATGCTCTCCTTCACGATCACCGATCTGAGTGGCCGCACGCTCTCCGGCCAGACCGTCGAGGCCTACTACATTTCGACCAGCCATGCGCCGCTCTTGAGCATCGGCATCAACTGTGCGCTTGGCCCGAAGGAGATGCGTCCCTACATCGAGGAGCTCTCCCGGTTGGCCCCGATTGCGGTGAGCGCCTATCCCAATGCCGGGCTGCCCAACCCCTTGCTGCCGACGGGATTTCCGGAGACGCCCGAGACGCTCGCCCCCCAGTTGGCAGAGTGGGCGGCGAGTGGGTTTCTCAACGTGGTCGGAGGTTGCTGCGGGACCACTCCGGAACACATCCGCGCGATTGCCGAGGCGGTGCGTCCATATCCTCCGCGTGTCCCGCCGCCGCCGCGATCCTACCTGGAATTGAGTGGACTGGAGGCGGTGGTGGTCCGCCCCGAAACCAATTTTGTCAACCTGGGGGAGCGAACCAATGTGACGGGTTCCCCCAAATTCGCCAAGCTGATCCTCAATGGGCAGTATGAAGAGGCCCTCGCGGTGGCACGGCAGCAGGTCGACAATGGTGCGCAGCTGATCGACATCAACATGGACGAGGGGATGCTCGATTCCCAGGGGGCGATGGTCCACTTCCTCAACTTGGTCGCATCCGAGCCAGACATCGCCAGGGTTCCGATCGTGATCGACTCCTCCAAATGGTCGGTCTTGGAAGCGGGGTTGCAGTGCCTGCAGGGCAAGGGCATTGTCAATTCGATCTCTCTCAAAGAGGGCAAGGAAGAGTTTCTGCGTCAAGCCCGATTGATCCGTCAGTATGGTGCGGCCGTCATCGTCATGGCGTTCGATGAGCGTGGGCAGGCCGACTCCTATGAGCGAAAGATCGAGATCTGCGAGCGCGCCTACCGGATCCTCGTCGACGAAGTGGGCTTCCCACCCCAGGATGTCATCTTCGATCCCAATATTTTGACGGTGGCAACAGGGATCGAGGAGCATAACAACTATGCCGTTGACTTCATCCGCGCGACGCAGTGGATCAAGGAGAACTTGCCGGGAGCCAAGGTCAGCGGAGGAGTCAGCAACATCTCCTTCTCTTTCCGGGGGAACAATCCAGTCCGGGAGGCCATGCACTCGGCCTTTCTCTATCATGCTATTCG
The DNA here is from genome assembly GCA_049317725.1 of Blastocatellia bacterium. Lineage (GTDB taxonomy): Bacteria > Acidobacteriota > Blastocatellia > RBC074 > RBC074 > CAIOZW01. The sequence continues at coordinate 13,049 of JBMOHS010000086.1, read as the reverse complement.
GGCTGGGCTGGATATGGGGATTGTCAACGCCGGGCAGCTGGCTGTCTACGATGAGATCCCTCCAGAGCTGCTCGCCTTGGTTGAGGATGTTCTGCTCAACCGGCGGCCGGACGCGACGGAGCGGTTGATTGGCTACGCCGAACAGAACCGGCAGTCCGGCAAGGCCGAGGTTCGCGAGAGCGAGGAGTGGCGCGGGTGGCCGGTCGAGAAGCGCTTGGAGCACGCGCTGATCAAGGGCATTGTCGACTTCATCGACGAAGATATTGAGGAGGCCCGGCAGCGCTATGGCCGTCCCCTTCAGGTGATCGAAGGCCCCCTCATGTCGGGAATGAACATTGTTGGGGACCTCTTTGGCGCAGGGAAGATGTTCCTGCCTCAAGTAGTCAAATCCGCGCGGGTCATGAAGAAGGCCGTCGCTTGGCTGACACCCTATATGGAAGCGGAGCGCGCGGAGGGGGTAGGGCAGGCGCAGGGGCGCATCCTCCTCGCCACCGTCAAAGGGGATGTCCACGACATTGGAAAGAACATCGTCGGGGTGGTCCTGGGCTGCAACAATTACGAGGTGATCGACCTTGGCGTGATGGTCTCCTGCGACAAGATTCTCCAGGCGGCGAAAGAGAGGGGGGTCGATGTCATTGGGCTGAGCGGGCTGATCACCCCATCGCTCGATGAGATGGTTCACGTGGCCCGTGAGATGCAGCGCGAAGGATTCACCATTCCGCTGCTGATCGGAGGAGCGACGACCAGCCGGGTCCACACTGCGGTCAAGATCGCTCCGCACTACGAGCCGCCGATCGTCCACGTTACCGATGCCTCGCGCGCCGTCTCGGTGGTCGGCAACCTGCTGAGCCCCGATCACCGGGGCGAGTACGCCTTGCAAAACCAGCGGCAACAGCAACGGGACCGCGAGACGCACGCCGCCGGCAAGGAGCAGCGGGTCCTGCTGCCACTCGCCGAGGCGCGTGCCAATCATACGCCGATCGATTGGACGACCGCGGAACTCCCTGTTCCTGCCTTCACCGGATGCCGTTCCTTTGACGGCTACCCGTTGGAGGAGATCGCGCGCTACATCGATTGGAGCCCCTTCTTCCACACCTGGGAGTTGGCAGGGGTCTTCCCGCGCATTCTCGACGATCCGATCATTGGGGAAGAGGCCCGGCGGCTCTACGAGGACGCGCAACGGCTGTTGCAGCGAATCATCGACGAGCGGCTCCTGACGGCGCGCGCGGTCATCGGCTTCTGGCCGGCCAACACGGTCGGCGATGACATCGAACTCTACTCCGACCCTGCGCGAACCAGCCTGCTGGCACGCCTCCCGATGCTCCGCCAACAGGGAGTCAAGCGGGAGGGGCAGTACAACCAGTCGCTGGCCGATTTTGTCGCGCCGCGCGAGAGTGGACGCCTCGACTACCTTGGCGCTTTCGCCTTGACGACCGGGGTGGGCCTGGACCCCCTCTGCCGCCAGTTCGAATCCGATCACGACGATTACAGTGCGATCATGTCGCAGGCACTCGCCGACCGACTTGCCGAGGCCTTCGCCGAGCGGCTCCATCAACTGGCCCGGATCGAGTGGGGCTACGGTCGCGGAGAGTCCCTGACGATCGAGGAGCTGATCAAGGAGAGGTACCGCGGGATTCGCCCCGCTCCAGGCTATCCCGCCTGCCCCGACCACACCGAGAAGCGCAAGCTCTTCGCCCTTCTCGATGCCGAGGCCGCGACCGGGATCACGCTCACCGAGAGCTGCGCCATGCTTCCCGCCAGTTCCGTGAGTGGCTGGTACTTCAGCCACCCCCAGTCCAAGTACTTTTCTCTTGGCAAGATTGCTCGCGATCAAGTCGAGGACTATGCCGTTCGCAAAGCGATGCCCGTGCCGGAGATCGAGCGCTGGCTGGCTCCGGTCATCGACGAAGAGACCTCCCGCTGAGCGATCGATCTCAGAAGGTGAAGCGCAGTCCGATCCGGAGCGTGCGTGGTCGAACCGTCCGTCGCGGCATCAGGAACGTCGCCTCGTTGGTCGGATGGAAATCGACAAACTCGGCGCCAAAGCTGAACGTCGTCTGGTTGAGCGGGTTGAAAGCCTCGACGTGAACTTGGAGCTGGCGCTCCCGTTCCACCAGAAAGCGGCGTGAGATGCGCACGTTGAGCGTCGTCATCGCTGGCCCGAGACCCGCGTTGCGGGAGAGGGATCCGGTTGAGCCAAGGGTGGGGAGAGAGAACCGTTCCCAAAGTCCTGGCGGGAGGGCGCTGTCAGGGCGTCGCCAGCGAATCGATGGGGTGCGGGCCTCGTCGCCGCCGGTGGCCCACGCTGGACGGTCGTTGCTCAGATCGTCCAGGTTCCGATCATTTCCCTGAATCCCGAGGTTGAAGGGCCGTCCACTGCTGACGTGCAGGATCCCTGCCAGTTCCAGTCCCCCCGTCCAGCCCGGCAATCTCCCCATTCCGCTGAGTACCGCGCGGTGGCGCGCGTCGAGCAGGCTCCGGGAGCGCTCCCCCCGAAAGTCCCCTGGCCGTACAGGAGACGACGTGTTGACCACCCCATCGTCAATCAGGCGGCTGAGGGTATAGCCGAACCGGATCGATCCCCACTTTCCGGGGAGTCGTTGCGAGACGTGGAGGCTCCCCCCGAGGTACTGACTATTCCCGCGGGCTTGTAACACTTCGACCTGTGTCAAGGTTGGATCCGGCCGAAAGGGGGCCAGAATTGCCCGCGCGGCACGCATCGCGACAGTGGCGTTGCTGGTCGAGGGGGCGTTGAGGCCATAGGCAACAAGGGCCTTCCCGCCCTCGCGACTGGTCTGGCTGGGGGTAGCACTGGTCGTGAAGCGAACGATCTCGGCGGATCCCGTCTTGGTGAGGACGCGCTCCCCGGTTGCCGGATCGATTGGATTGGGAAAGTCCCTCGAGAGCAGATAGTCCGTCCAGCTCCGAAACCCCGCTGGAAGCACCGGTGCGTTGAGGTTGCTCTCCCGCCAGAGGTGGGTGCCGCGATGCAGGACGCCCGTCACCTCGAGGCGCGTTCCTTGCCCGAACTGCCGCTCGTAGCCGATCGAGAGCTGAAGGCTCTCCGGCGTCCGCAAGCCGGCTTCGATGCGGCGCAGAAACCGCTCCTCTGGCAGGGCCCGTCCCACCAATCGCGGATCGTTCTCGGCGAGGGCGACGGGAAATGTCAATTGAGAGAGGAGGTCTGCGGCCGCCGGGAGGTTGGTATCCAGCAACCGGGTCTGGTTGGTCAGCCGCTGATCATCGAGTGCACGCGGCATCGCCCGGTTGTAGAAGAGCCCACCCCCGGCCCGCACCACCGATCTCCCGTCCCCGCGCGGATCCCAGGCGAAGGCGAGGCGCGGCCCGAAGTTGTTCCGGTCGGCGAGAAGCGACTCTCCGTCCCAGCGGACCCCTGCCGCCAGGGTCATCCCTGGACGAATCCGCCAATCGTCCTGCCAAAAGAGTCCGAGATATCGATTGAAGAGGCGCGAGGTCGTCCCGAAGCGTTGCACAAACCGGCTGGGGCGACTGGCCAGGAAGTCCGCCGGCGAGTCAAACCAGAAGGTCCCACTGGCATCGCTCAAGTCGTGGAAGTGAAATTCGATCAGGTGAAGGTCGGCTCCGAGGCGCAAGCTGTGACTTCCCAGCGAGCCCGAGATCGTCTCTTGCGCCTGCCACCGCTCTTCAAGACGCCGCACTCCGCCGCTGTTGCTCGATCCCGCCAGGAGCGTGCCGCGACGCGACGCTGGGTTGGCCGCCGGGTCTCCCGTCACATCTCTCGGGTCGGCCATCTCGATCAGCACCACCGGCGACCCGCTCCCGCGCTGGTCGGCCGTCGCATCGGATGGGCGCAGACGCGATCGCTGGCCACGGAAGCTGTGAAACCATCGATCTCCCAGCAGGGCCTCGTGCGTTGCTGCCCAGGAATCGCTCGCCCGTCCCAGCTCGCGCATCGTCTCCAACAGGCGTCGCCCGCCGGGAAACCCTCGTCGATCGGTCGTCTCTGCCCACGTTCCCCAGACTGTCATCCGCTGGCGCTCATCGAGCGCGAACTCCCCACGCCCCTGCCAGCTCCGGCTTCGTCGTGGGGTCCGCAGCGACTGATCGAAGAGCCCGACCGCCACTCCCCCATTGACCTCGACCATCGCTCCGGTTCTCGTCCGCCCAATCGCCCCGAGGTTGGACCCATTGGGCGCCGGCAGCCCAAATGTCGGGTGGGGGGGAACGGGCACGAGGGCGGCGATCTCTGCGCGATCGTCGAGATAGTCCTCCTCCATTCCTGTAAAGAAGGTTCCCCGGCGTCCCGAGAAGGGGAGTGGCCCGCCGACTGTGCCACCAGCCGTCGCCTGGAAGAAGGGCAGGCGGCTCGCCCGGCGTGGGTCCGCGTTCCGGAAAAAGCCGTTGGCATTGAGCCGCGCATCCCGCCCCAGCCCAAACACCTCTCCACGAAGCCGCTTCGATCCCGAGCGGAGTCGGAGATTGACCCGCCCGCCCGCCGCGCGTCCATACTCGGCCGAGAACTGGTTCGTGATCACCTGGACCTCTTCGACGGCCGCCAGGACGGGAATCAACCGCTCCCGCGCCCCCCGGTCATCGTTGTTGTCGAGCCCTTCGATCGTCAAGTTGTTCGAGTAGGGCACGCCGCCCTGTAGCGAGAAGTTGCCCCCCTCTTCCGGTGGGCGCCGGTACGAGACCGTTCGATCTCCCTCAGCCAAGTCGCGATCGCTCCAGTTGGGAGGGGCCACCCCTGGCAGGAAGTAGACCGCGTCGAGTGGATTCCGGCTCTCGATCGGAATTTCGGTCACTTCCGTTTGGCCAATCGTCAACCCGATCACCGTCCGCGTCGGGTCGACCTGCGCTCTCTCCCCGCTGATGCGGATCGTTTCCTGGATCATCCCTGGAGGGAGCACAAACTCCTGCCGGACCGTCTGTCCTGCGACGATGGCCACCCCCGCTGACTCGACCCGCTGAAATCCGATCGCTTCCGCGGCCACTCGGTAGCGCCCCGGAGAGAGATGCCAGAGCCGGTACGCCCCCGATCCGTCGGTCACTCCCCGGTGGACGATCTCGGGCCGTTCCTCCGCCACTGCGCTCACCCTCGCCCCAACGATCCCATTGCCCATTCCATCCTTGACCTGACCCAGCACCGATCCCCGATCCAGGTCATCCGCCCATCCACTCCCTTCTCTTCTGCCCCCTGCCACTCCCCACACCAACAAGATCCCCAGGCCGATTCTTCCTGCCCTTGCCAACTGTCGCTGCATGCGCACACCTCCACACCGGGAGAGCGTTATCGCTCCTCCACGCCGTGGTGCAGAGTTGCCAGGGATAGCTTGAACAGGGAAGCAGATTACCGCATCGTACCGGACTCTCCCCACGCTCTTCAAGCCCCTTCTTCGACCAATTTTCCCAGGTCAAGAGGCAGGAGTCACAGTTTTGTTCGACCAACGAATGGTCAGCCGGGGGGCAAGAGGGCAACTACTCGAAGAGGGTGCTGAGGGTCTTCTTGTCACTGGCTGCCCGGTAGATGAGGTTGACTCGTCCAAGGCGAACGTGGCATCCGTCTGAGAGTGCGCCGACCCGGACCCGTCGTCCATCGACAAAGGTTCCATTGCTGCTCTCCAGATCGTAGAGCGTGCACGCTGGCCCCCCAAGGACCAGCCGGGCGTGGCGCTTCGAGACCGAGGGGTGGTCGATGACAAATTGGTTGTTGAGGGTCCGGCCGATGGTGATCTCCGGTTGGTTGAGCAGGTAGGCGATCCGCTCCTCGCCTGTCGGCGTGCGCGTCGTGAAGTGGGCTCCCACCAACTGCGGCTTTCCTGCCGGTACTCGCAGGTTGGCCCCACATCGCGTACAGAACTTTGCCCCAGGTCGTTGTGGAATCTGGCAGAGCGGGCAATCCTGCATCTCTTCCGGTTCCGGGATGAAGGCACCACAATGGAGGCAGGTCGTCTTGGCTCGCCCCGGCTCGCCACACTCCTGGCAAAACCGCCGGGTCGTCAAGAGGATCGTTCCTTCCCGGTGAGGCGAATTCTCCCGGTGGTAGATGATCTGACGACGGACCCAAATGAAGAGCCCGATCATCGCGATCACCAAGACCCCAAAAAAGAGGACGCTCAGCCGCGAGGCTGCTACCAACAACCCATCGAAGAGCGAATGGACGATCGAGGCGGCGAAGAGACCTTTCGCCAAAATTGGAAGTCGCTCCTGCCAAAGATTGGGAACCGCTTTCGCCCGGCTGAGGCTGAGCCCCCACAACGCCGAGAAGAGCGCGTGCCCAGGGTTGGAGAGCGGCCCCCGCAGCAGCACCAGCGACGGATCGTTCTGCCACAGATAGATCAAATTCTCGACTGCGGCAAAGCCCAGGGCCGCCGTCGCGCTGTAGATCACTCCGTCCAACGGCTCGTCGAAGGCCTCGTGCCGCCAAGCGTACTGGTAGACGACCCAGAACTTGACCACCTCTTCGATCGGACCGACCACCAGAAAGAGGACGAGAAGATGGCTCGCCTCCCCTGGGCCAAAGATCCCATTTACTCCCGCCTGTCCGGCCAAGTTGAGCAACAACGCCGGGATCGTTGCGACGCTCCCCAGAAAAAAGGTGATTCCCAGCACCCGAAGTGAGGGGCGCTTGTACCGGCTCCGACTCGAAAAGTACCAGAGCCAGAGCACGCACGGGAGCAGCGACAAGAGTGGCAAGGAGACGTACCGCATCGAAACCTCTGTCCCAGCTCAGAAATGGCGCTTGACGATGACCAGGGTCAGGTCGTCGACCGCCTTGGCTTTTCCAACGAAACGGGTCAACGCCTCATCGATGCGGTCCCGAATCACGGCCGCCCGATCTTCCCTGTAGCGTTGAACGACCTCGATCAGCCGCTCTTCGTCGAACTCTTCTCCCGCTTCGTTGAGGCTCTCCGTCGCCCCGTCGGAGAAGATGACCAGCACGTCGCCTGGAAAGAGGGTCGTTTCTCCCTCTTTGAACTCCCCCGAGGGAAGAATCCCTACCGGGACACCCCCCACATCGAGTCGCGCCACCTCCCCACTCTGCCGTAACAGGATCGGGGGATTGTGGCCCGCATTGATGTAGCGAAGCTGGTGGGTTTGCGGATCGAGTTCACTGTAGAAGAGGGTCACATACCGATTTGTTGGGGTGTTGTCGTGGATATACCGGTTGACCTCGGCGACGACCTCTCCAGCCGCCAGCCGGGTCCGCGTGTGGGCCCGTACTGCTGCATGGACAGAGGACATCAACAGTGCCGCTCCCGTCCCTTTTCCAGAAACATCTCCGACTGCGATGACGTGACGACCGTCGCTCTTCTCGATGAAGTCGTAGTAGTCTCCCCCCACCTCGTAGCAGGGAAAGCTGACCCCCATCAGATCATATCCCTCGATGGAGGGAGGATTCGCTGGGTGGAGGCCCAGTTGAATCTCGCTCGCCAACTCCAGCTCGTCAGCCAGCCGTTGCTGCTCCTGCTGGAGCTCGAGCAGGGCCATATTTTCCACCCGGATCGCCGCGACACCGGCAATCAACGTCAGAATCTGCAGATCCCGGTCGGTGAACGGAGACTCCTCAAGGAGCGTGTCGACGTAGAGCATCCCCGTCACCCGACCTTCGACGGCCAGGGGGACCGCCATCACCGATCGCAGCCCGCTGAGCACGACCGACTCCCGGCCTAAAAACCGGGGGTCTTCCTGGGCGTCCGTCGTCAGCACCACGGCCCCCTGCTCGATCACGGCGCGAGTGATCGCTTGGCTGATCCACAGATCCGGGACCTCTTCGATACCAGGTTCCGTCCCCTGTCTCACCTTGCTCGCCTTGCAGACGAGACGGGCTCTCTGGCCCTCCAAGAGGAGCACGTCCTCCCCCGCTTCGCCCAGGCCATCTTCTTCCGGCAACGCTTCCAGAAGGAAGATCAGTCCACGATCCGCCGGAAGAACATCGAAGACCCGCTCCAGGAGGGTCCCGAGGGTCTCTTCCAACGAGAGTCGAGAGAGCAGCGTCTGGCTGACTTGGCTGAGCAGTGCCAGCGGATCTTCCAGGATTCGGGCCGCTCCGCGTTGCGCCTCCCTGCCTGACGGGGGACTGACCTTTGGATCCATTGCTGGGGAGACGGCGATCGAATCGGTGCGTGGCCGCTCGGGTCCCCGTCCGATCAGCAGGTTGGTCCGTGCTCCCGTTGGCGAGGTCTCTCCTCCAGCCGCGAATTCGATCTCGGTCTCACCGGCCCGAATCTGGTCGCGATTCTGTAACGCGACTGGCTGAAAGACGCGAATCCCGTTGAGATAGGTCCCATTTGCGCTCTCCAGGTCATTGAGCCAGAAGGTATCCCCCACCCGCCGGATCTCCGCGTGAAACCGTGAAATGAACGGATCTTCCAGATAGAGATCGTTGCGGGCAGAACGCCCAAGCGTCGTTCGCACCCGGGTCAAGACCAGAATGGCATCCTGTCGCGAGAGACCCAGACCTCGCCCTTTGCCTCCCCCCCCTGTATTGACGATCAGACGTGGCATCGATGTGAATGACTCTCTTGAAATCCCCCGCCTCCCCCTTTTGGGGGGGCGCTTCTTCCTCCCCCCTACTCAGAACCCGGGCGCGCCAGTCGACTCAAACGTCGCCGGGACTCCTCCGCTGCCTTGGCCGTCTTGCGGGCGGCCGTTTGTGCTGCGGACAGGTAGGGCCCTTGGTCAACCCGCTTGAAATAGTCGTGCGCGCGTGCGGGCTGCTCCAGACCCTCATAAGCGGTCCCAATATGATAGTAAAGTTCCTGGTCTTGCGAGTTGATCCGTAATGCGTGGAGCAGTTCATTGATCGCCGCCCGGTACTCCCCGATCCGTAGATAGCGAAGACCGCGGTCCTTGCGCGCCTGAGCCAAGATCGAGGGGTCTGGCTGTTCGATCATTTGATCTGTCTTCATTACGCCAGGCAGGCCCGCCGCTTCAGGCGGGATTGATGCCGCAGGGAGCGAAAGGGGCTGATTGGACGGCACGTTGGTCAGCGGGAGGGCGAGCTTGCCGGCCGCCCGCGCCGACCGGTCCGGTCGGCGACGTTGCCGTCTGTCCGCAGGTCCTTCCTTCGCTTCAATCACTTCAAGTGCGATCGCCGCTTCTGGGCTCGTTTGGTTCCGGCGGATGATGGCCCGGTACTCCTGTTGCGCGGCGGCCCAATTGTTTGCCTCTTGGTAGATCTGCGCGACCTTCAGCCGCGTCCTCAGGTCATCTGGTGCGATTCTCAACAATGCCAAGTAGATCTCCCGCGCCTCCTCGGGCTGCCTGCTCTCCTGGTAGGTCTCGCCCATCAGCTTGAGAATCGTCTGGTTCCCGGGCATCAGGTCGAGCGCTTGCCGGAAATGGGTCAGTGCCTCTTCCCGTTGCCCACGTTCCCGGGCTCGTTTCCCCTCTTCGATCAGATTTTTGCTGAGGTCCTCTGGCCGTACCAGCTCCCGCTCGACCCCTCCCCATTCACTCCCCAGGAGTTGCTTTCGGTACAAAAGATAGCTTCCAGTCAGTACCACCAGCGCCAGTACGGTCAGGGCCACCCACAACCGATGTTCCCGGCGACTGATGGTTTGAAGTCCGGAGGCGTTCGCCAGGACCCGCGAGGGCCCTCGCGGTCCCTCCTCGACCGGGACTACCGCAGACATCAGAGAGGCTGCGGGCACGACCCCGGGAGGTGCAGGCCGGGTGGCCTTCTCGAGAGGAGCCCGCGGGGCACCGGTGCCAGTTTGGCCCACGGCTGCCCCAGCAGGCCTCTTTTTTGGAGCGATCAGGGACGTAATCCTCGTCTCGATCCTTGTGCGGCGACGCGGGGCCGGACGCTGGGACTCCGACGCCCGCTTGGAGTCTTGGGCCATCTCCTCCGAAGGGGCCAAGGGCGGTCGAGAAACTTCCGCGGCTTTTTCAGGTGGAGAGTCGAAGGGAGTCGATCCCCATTTGACTGCCCCCTTCTCTCCACGGCCCATCTCTGGTTCGCCAGGGGGAGGTGACGGGCGCTTGTCTCGGGCGGAAACCAATTGTCCAGTTCCAACTGCAACGGGAAAACTCGGGCCCCGATGGAGCAGAATGTCCCCCCCGCAGAGTCGACAGAACCGGGCCTGGACCCCCACCGTTGAACCACACCTGCCACAGTAGATTACGGTCATCATCGCGATCGCCTCACCGCCCCCTTCCAAATGACGGGGGCGGTGGGCTGTCCTCCAAAATTGACTCCGCCCGCTGGCACTGCTTCTTCAGCTTACCCTTTCAGCCCCTCTTCCTCGACCTGGGTACCCGCGAACTGATCGTGCCAACCACGTCCTGCCTCTCCTTCCGGCTGACGCAGGATTCCCCACGCTCCAACTCCCAGGCTGGCCACCAGCAGGGGATACCCAAGCAGGTGGCGCTTGATCGCCCCCTTGTATCCAAGCCTTTTTCCATCGATCCGTACGACTCGCAACCCAAAGAAGGTCTTCCCAAAACTCTGCCGTCCCTGCCCATAGACGTAGACCCAATTATAGAGAACTCCTCCCAGGGAACAGATCGCCCCGAAGGTCGTAATCGCCTGAGTGATTCCGGCGATGGCCTGACGCGAGATGACATAATCGTAGAGCAGCAGCGCGCCGATCGCAGGGAACCCCGGGGCAGCAATCATCTCGTCGAAGTGGACAATCGGCCAATGTCGCTTGATGTAAACGGCCAGCACCAGGGTCATCGCCGGGATGGCCAACAATGCCAGATAATCGACCAGGAAAGCTCCCATCCGGCGATACAGGAGAGAGGAATGCTCCCCTTCCGACGCGATCGTGTACTCCATGCACTCGTTCTCCTCTGCCTGACCGTTGCCCTACGCCATCACGAACTTGAGGGTCGTCTCCCCAAGCTTCAGCTCGTCCCCGGTCGTCAAGATCTGAGGCTTTCCTTGGGTCAGCTTGTTCGATCCGTTGAGAAAGGTGCCATTGGCGCTTCCCAGGTCCTCGATGAAGTACTGGTCGTCCTGGACGACGATGCGGGCGTGTCGGCGCGAAACCCTGGCGGCGGGGTCATATTTCGAGAGATCGACCTCCGGGCGGATCCCTCGATTCGGATCGACCCGTCCAATCAGGCTCTCCCCCGTCTGGTTGAGAGAAAATTGTGCGGAGAGTTCGCTGGTTCCCAGCACAATCAACCTCGCCAGGGCCTGTTTGACGCCTTGCTTGGTTCCGCAATAGGCGCAGAAGAGATCGTCTGGCGCGAGATTTTGCCCACAATGGGGACAAGTGACCACTTCCGAGGCCCTGGTTGGAACCACCGGTGGCGGGGGCGTGCTGGCGGGGATCTCCGGGCGACGCCCCTCCTGCAGAAACCGGAGATGATTCTTGAGCTGGTTCCCGAACTCCCGCGCGGACTCGAACCGGTTCTCCGGTTTGTGCTCGACCGCCCGGCAGATCAACTCCTCCATCTCCTCGCTGATCGTCGGGTTGATCTGCCGGGGGCGCGGATTCTTGTTGAAGTCGAAGATCAGCAGCGGGTTGTCTTGTGGATCCTGTCCCGTCAAGAGGTGGAACATGGTCGCGCCCAGGCTGTAGAGATCTGACCGCGACTCCACCTTGCCGGCGAAGAGCTCAGGCGGCGCATATCCCATTGTGCCAATCGCCGTCACTCCCCGCTGGTTGGGGGCGACAAAACGGGCAATCCCAAAATCGACGAGCATGATCCGGTTGGTGCGTGCGTCGATCATCAGGTTGGCAGGTTTGAGGTCCCGGTAGATGATCGGCGGATTCTGGCCGTGAATGTAGTCGAGCACGTCACACGTGTCGATCGCCCACTTCGTCACCGTCAGTTCATCGAGCTTCCCTCCACGATCCCGTTGACGCCGGGCCAGATCTCCTCCGTCGATGTACTTCATCACCAGATAGTAACGGCCCCGATTGAGATCGAGAAAGTACTGGTAGATCGTCGGAATCGAAGGATGGTCCAGCCGCGCGAGCAACTCGGCCTCCCGCTTGAAGTCCTCGATCGCTTTTTGACGCGAAGACTCGTCCGCGAACATCTCGACCATCTCTTTGACAGCGACGGGGCGGTTGGCCAGATTCTGATCCTCGGCGAGATAGACCGAGCCCATGCCTCCGCCTCCGATCCGTCGGACGATGCGGTAACGCTCGACCAGGAGGGTGCCAGGCGCCAGTTGAAGTCCGGTTGGGGTGTTGATGGATCCTGTCATGCGGGTTGCTCCAGTCTCCTCAGGCTGGCCGTTAGGAATCTTGACAAGGGGCCCACGATCTTGCCCGACACCGCACGTGCCACAGAAGAGGTCTTCTTCGCTGGTCGTGGCTCCACACTCCGGGCAGAATGGCATAGTCGGTCAGATCAGAGGTGGGGGAGGATGGCCGGGATACTCTCCCACCATCCTCTTTTTAGTTCAATACGAACCGAAGAAATGTCTTGCCGACGATGATCTCGTCGCCGTGATTGAGGGGTTGCCGGTTCCCAGGCAGGAGACGCGGCCCCCGGTTGATGAAGGTGCCGTTGGTGCTCCCCAGATCCTCGATCAGGTACTGTTGGTTCGAGAAGGTGATGCGCGCGTGTCGCCGGGAGACCTTCGCTTCCGGATCATCCTGGTCGAGATCGATGTCGGGGAAGATGCCACTGTCCGCATCCCACCGCCCGATCAGCAATTCGCTTTGCGCTGACAACTGAAACTCCCGACCGTGTCGGCCGGCTGTCAGTACCACCAGCCAAGCCTCTTTCTCCCGATCTGGTCTCTCTCGCTCTGGGCGTCCCCCCCTGCGGACTGTTGAGCCAGCGCTTGGGCCAGCCCCCACTCCAGATGGTTGGGGAGCGACCGCCGGGGGCTGATATGGAGTCGCGGGCTTCGGCGTCCCTTGCTCCCGATTGAATTTCGGGGCTGGCGGCGGCGGTGCAAGCGAAGGCCCACTTGGGGATTCCCCCTCGCTCCGCTTGAGCCAAGTCCCACACTCATCGCAGAACTCTGATCCTTCCAGATTGTCTGTCCCGCATCGGTAACATCGGATCATAAGACCGGCACTCACCCACTCATTGCTCAACCATCCCGTTCAACCATCCCGTTCAACCATCCCGTTCAACCATCCCGTTCG
>JBMOHS010000085.1:0-17283 GCA_049317725.1 Blastocatellia bacterium | reverse complement strand
CTCGGTCGATCCTTTCGGCATAACTCCGCCTTCTATCTCCCCTCGCTCCTCGCCCCTCGCCCCTCACCCCTCATTTGCTGACAAAAGAAGAGTCGGTGAAAATTATCACCCGTATCGAAAGAGTGTCAAGAACCGGCCTCTCGCCCTCGCCGGCTCGATTGCCCGGGAGAGGGTCTCTGTGGTACCTATCATTGGTCCCGAGTTCCAAGGGTTTTCGAGGTCCACGGCTCTTGCTTTGAACAACCGGGGAACGGGGAGGCGATCTGTCGACAGGTCGATCGATTCTGATCCGGCCTGCGCGATTCAAGTAGAACATCCAACAAGGCAGGGACCGGGCCGTCTGGCGGTTCGGGAGGAGGATCAAGATGCAGCTCTTGACTGGAAAGGCCGCAATCGTCACGGGATCAGGGCGGGGAATTGGGCGGGCCGTTGCCCTGCTCTTCGCACAACATGGGGCAGCCGTGGTGGTCAATGACCTCGACGGTGAGGTCGCCGAGGGGGTCGCCGGGGAGATTCGCGCTGCTGGTGGGCAGGCTGCCGTCTGCTCCGGGGATGTCACCTCGCCGGACTTTGCCGAGCGGGTCGTGGCGACCTGCATCGAATCGTTCGGCCAGCTCGATATTGTTGTCAATAATGCCGGATATACCTGGGACGGCGTCGTTCAGAATGTCACGGATGAGATGTGGGAGGCGATGCTGGCCGTGCACCTGACGGCCCCTTTCCGGATCATCCGGGCCGCGACCCCCTACATGCGTGAGGTTGCCAAACGGGAGTTGGCCGAAGGCCGCCGCATCCATCGCAAGATCATCAATGTCTCCTCGACCTCCGGTGTCGCCGGCAACCCGGGACAGATCAACTATGCTGCTGGCAAGATGGGCATCGTTGGCGTGACCAAGACACTGGCCAAGGAGTGGGGGCGCTTCAGCATCAACGTCAACGCCGTCGCCTATGGATTCATCGAGACCCGGCTGACTGCGGCCAAGGAGGCCCAACCGGTCGCCCAGATCGGGGAGAACACGATTCAACTCGGGATTCCCGAGAGCATGCGGCAGCTTGCGCAACAGTTCATCCCACTCGGACGCGCCGGGACTCCGGAAGAGGCCGCTGGACCCGTCCTCTTTCTCGCCTCGCCCCTCTCCGACTATGTTACGGGCCACGTCCTGCTCGTCACCGGGGGCTCTTACGTGTGAGGCGAGAAGGGAGGGACTTTACTTCGGCACACGCCTAACCTTGCAAGGGCGGGATGATTGTACTAAGATTCTCAATCTTGAGCAGCACGCTTCCCTCGCGCATCCCCAACTAGTGGTGGAGAAGCGTGCTTTCCCCCCGAACAGATGGGGGGGATCGACAATTTACCCTTCGTTGTTCACTGGTTTGCCCGCTCGCCACTCCACTGGGATTGGCCTCAAGTGCAGACCTTCTGGTTGGCTTAAATCAGATTGGCTTGGCCAGCGGTCAGCCTGAACTCTCCGGTTGTCACTGGCAGGGTTGGATTCCATCACTCTTGGCTGGCCCGCGCAGTTTGATCTCGTCAAACGGCTGGCGGAGGGCGGAATACCCAAGTCGGGGAAGGCCGAGCTGGTGAAATCGGTCAGGAGAGTGGCCTCCGACAGGTCTGGGGGGGCAGGAGTGGAGCCGGCGAAGGCGTCGGATGTACGGTTGGAGCTCAGACTGGCATAGAAGAGAAGCTGAGGGAAGCAGGCGATGAAAGAGTATCTTCCGATTCTGGTGGTCTTCGTCTTTGTTCTTGGGTTTGCCGTTACCAACATCGTCCTTTCTCACGTGATTGGCCGCCGTCGGGACACGCGCGAGAAGCTCATGCCCTATGAGTGTGGGATGGACCCGGTAGGATCGGCCCACCAGCGATTCTCGGTCAAGTTCTACCTCATTGCGATGCTCTTCATCCTCTTCGACATTGAAGCCATCTTTCTTCTTCCCTGGGCCGTTGTCTTCCGTGACTTGGTAACACGCCTCTCCCGCCCCTTCGTCTTCTTCGAGATGATCATCTTCCTGACCGTCCTCTTTGTCGGGTACATCTACGTTTGGAAGAAGGGGCTCTTCGAGTGGAATCGGGGCTAGCCATAAAGGTCCGCTGGGAAGCGACCTGCCGAGAAGTGAAAGGAGTTCTGCAATGGGTCTCGAGACAAAGATTGGGGAAGTTCTACCGGATGTCCTGACCACGCGGCTCGATTCGCTGGTCAACTGGGCGCGAAAATCATCGATCTGGCCGGCCACCTTTGGGCTGGCGTGCTGTGCGATTGAGATGATGGCGATGACCGATCCGCGGCACGACGTTGCCCGATTTGGGGCAGAGGTCTTCCGCGCAAGTCCGCGTCAGGCGGATGTGATGATCGTCGCCGGGCGGGTCTCGATCAAGATGGCCCCGGTCCTGCGCCGGATCTACGACCAGATGCCGGAGCCGAAGTGGGTCATCTCGATGGGCGTCTGCGCCTCGGCCGGTGGTGTCTTCAATAACTACGCGATCGTGCAGGGGGTCGACAAGGTGGTCCCGGTCGACGTCTTTGTGCCGGGCTGCCCGCCGCGACCGGAAGGGCTCATCTGGGCAATCATGAAGTTGCAGGAGAAGATCGAGCGCGAGAAGGTCTTCACCGAAGAGCCGGCGCGGACGATGGTTCAGCTCGCCTAGCCCGTCTTGGGGCCAGGTTTGAGGCAGGTTGAAGGTTGGGGGCTCGGGAGCTCGATCGATCTCCAGAGAGAGGGGAAGCTCAGTCATGGCAGAGGAGACAGGCAGCAGGAATATCGTCCCGCGGTATATCGACGCATCACCGCTTGGAACCCGGTTTGCGGAGACGGTCGTCGAGATCACGGAAGCGCTCGGGGAGGTGACAGTGGTCGCCCGCCCCGAGGGCTTGGTTGAATTGATGACCTATCTTCGCGATGAGCCGACGCTCCGTTTCAACTACCTGAGCGACATCGGCGGGCTCGACCTTGGCGAGTTCGCCTCGCCACGCTTCGCCGTCTCCTACCAGCTCTATTCGTTGGATCACAACCATCGGCTGCGCGTCAAAGTCTTTCTTGATGAAGAGGAACCGGCAGTGCCGACTGTCTGCAGCATCTGGAAGACGGCCAACTGGCTCGAACGGGAGATCTACGACATGTTCGGGGTCACCTTTGAGGGACACCCTGACCTCCGGCGGATCCTCATGCCTGCCGATTACGAGGGGCACCCGCTCCGCAAAGATTTTCCCCTCAAGGGGTACTAGGCCCTCTCCCTTGGCCGGAAGCCGCACCTGGATTTGACAGAAGAAGTAGAAGAGGCAAGAAGAAGATGCAGGCGAAAGAAATTGTAGTCCCGACCTCCGCGATCTCGATGTTGCGCAAGCCCGATCCGCTGGCGGACACGCAGATGACCATCTCGATGGGGCCGCAGCATCCTTCGACGCACGGAGTGCTGCGCTTGGAGCTGGTCCTTGACGGCGAGACTGTCATCAAGGCGACTCCAGACATTGGTTATCTCCACACCGGCATCGAGAAGACAATGGAGAAGGAGAAGTGGCAGCAGGTGGTGACGGTCACCTGTCGGATGGACTATCTCAACTCCTTCGGGAACGATCTGGGCTATGTCTTGGCGGCAGAGAAGCTGATGGGCGTCGAGATCCCCCAGCGCGCTCAGGACATTCGCGTCCTCCTCACCGAACTCAATCGAATCTCCTCCCACCTTGTCTGGTTTGGCACACATTGCCTCGACATTGGGGCGATGACGGCCTTCTTCTATGCCTTCACCCATCGCGAGAAGGTGCTCGACCTCTTCGAGTGCGTCTCGGGAGCGCGCCTGCACCAGAGCTACTTCATTATGGGAGGGGTTCGCTGGGATCTTCCGGAGAACTTCCTCGCCCTGACCCAGGAGTTTCTCGATGGGTTCCCGCCCTTCCTCGACGAGTGCAAGCGGCTGGTCACTGGCAACAAGATCTTTCAGCGACGGACGAAGGGCGTCGGGGTGATCGGCAAGGAGTCGGCGATCGACTGGGGGCTCTCCGGTCCGACGATCCGCGGCAGCGGCGTCAACTGGGATATCCGCAAAGCTGAGCCCTACTCCGGGTATGATACCTATGACTTCGACGTTCCGATCTATCACGATGGGGATGTCTGGTCGCGCTATCTGGTGCGGATGGATGAGTTCAAGGAGAGTTGGAAGATCTGCCGCCAGGCCGTGGAGCGGCTGCGCCAGCCGGGCGAGTTCATGGCCAACCACCCGAAGCTTAAGCTCCCGACCCGGGAGCTGATGAAGCAGCACATCGATGTCATGATCCATCACTTCCTCCTCGCTTCCGAAGGGTTTACCGTCCCGATCGGGGAGGTCTACCAGACGATCGAATCGGCGCGGGGAGAGATCGGCTTCTATGTCGTCAGTGATGGAACGGAGCGTCCCTACCGTGTGCGGGTGCGCGCTCCCTCCTACGTCAATTTATCGGCCCTTCCGGCGATGGTCGAAGGGTCTCTCCTGGCCGACGTCGTGGCGGTCATTGGCAGTATCGACATCGTTCTCGGCGATGTTGACCGTTAGTCGGGGAGTCCCTGCTTCCCGGCGACCGATGGACCAAGGTTCGATCAGATCCCAAAGTACTTAGAGCTATGTTCAGCGAAGCCAACGAAACCAAGCTAGACGAGATCATCTCCCACTATCCGGTCAAGCGCTCGGCGGTGCTGCCAGCCCTCTACCTCGCGCAGGAAGAGCACGGCTACGTCACCGATGAGGATGTCCAGTACATTGCTGATCGGTTGGATATGCGGGTCAACGAGGTCGAGGAGGTCGTCACCTTCTACACGATGTACTCCCGCCAGCCGATTGGTCGGCACAAGCTCCAGGTCTGCCGGACGCTCTCGTGTATGCTGCTGGGGGCGGAGAAGATCACCGAGCATCTCAGCCAACGGCTCGGAGTCGAGGTGGGCGAGACGACTCCAGACGGGAAGTTCACCTTGCAGGAGGTCGAGTGCCTTGGGTACTGCGACCTCGCTCCTTGTTTGCAGGTCAACTTTGACTACCACGAGCGGGTGACGACTGAGACGGTCGACGAGCTGTTGCGGACACTCCCCTGATAACGGGGGAAAGGGCCACGGGCGCTGGAGTGGCGTCCCAGCAGGCCAAGTCGAGTTTCCGTGGCCTGAGGTGGCCGCCTCAGCGCCTTGTCCCGGATCCTGAGGGCCGGGCGCGGAAGGGGACAGCGAGAGAAGCGATCAGAAGGCCGAGAGAAAGTTGGGCGAGGGAGTTATGACGCAAGTTTTGACATCGAGATTCCATCTGAAGGGGAGCGCCTGCGACATTGCCGTCTATGAGCAGACGGGAGGGTACCAAGCGCTCCCGAAGGCGCTACGCGAGTTCTCTCCGGACCAGGTGATCGATGAGGTCAAGAAGTCCGCGCTGCGTGGGCGTGGAGGAGCAGGGTTTCCGACCGGCATGAAGTGGAGTTTCGTTCCGAAGGAGTCGAAGCGCCCCAAGTATGTCGTCTGCAATGCCGACGAGTCAGAGCCAGGAACCGGCAAAGACCGTGACCTGATGCGGTATGACCCTCACCAACTGATCGAGGGCATGATCATCACCGCCTTCTCTCTCGGGTCGAACACCTCTTACATCTACATCCGGGGAGAGTACTGGTACATCAAGGAGATTCTTGAGAAGGCCGTCGCGCAGGCCTACGAGAAAGGCTATCTCGGGAAGAACATTCTCGGATCTGGCTTTGACCATGACATGTACGTCCACCCGGGTGCCGGGGCCTACATCTGTGGAGAGGAGACGGCGCTGCTCGAATCGCTCGAAGGTAAGCGGGGCCATCCGCGGCTCAAGCCGCCATTTCCGGCGGTAGTCGGACTCTATGGGGGGCCGACGGTAGTCAACAACGTCGAGACGTTGGCGGTTGTTCCGCACATCATCCTCCAGGGCGGCGACTGGTACCGCCAGCTTGGGACGGAGAAGAGCGGTGGGACCAAGCTCTTCACCGTCAGCGGGCACGTCGCGCGGCCTGGGAACTACGAGGTTCCGATGGGCTTCCCGATGAGCCGCTTGATCAACGAGACGTGTGGTGGCATCCCCGGCGGACGGAAGCTGAAGGCGGTCATTCCAGGAGGCTCCTCGGTGCCGATCATCTCGGCCGAGGAGGTCGAGCGGGTCAACATGGACTACGAGTCGGTCGCTGCGGTCGGCTCGATGCTCGGCTCCGGCGGCGTCATCGTCATGGACGAGACGACCGATATCTTCGAAACGACCCGCAACATCACCCACTTCTACAAGCACGAATCGTGTGGTTGGTGCACGCCCTGCCGCGAGGGGACACGCTGGCTCTTCAATGTCTTTGATCGGATGCACCGGTACGAGGGACGTCCCGGCGATGTCGAGTTGCTCTACGATCTGGCCGATAAGATCCTTGGCAAGAGCTTCTGTGCGTTGGGTGACGCCGCCGCCATGCCGGTCCAGTCGGCAATCAAGAAGTTTCCCGACGATTTTCACCGGCGGATCAAGCACACCTTGGTGCAGATCGGCCAAGCCGCGGATTAGCCGGCCGATCGACCTCCACGAAGCCGGGAAGCACCCGGGAGTGTTTCTTCAAGAGGAGGTCAGGCACTGGATCTACCCCTTACTTTTTTGATTTGCCGACCCTTCCCGGGGGAGGTGGCGAAGACAGCTCGGACGATTTGAGTTTGTGATATGGAAACAGTCAAGCTAACCATCAATGGGCAGGAAGTTGTCGCGCCGAAAGGTGAGCTGTTGATCGAGGCGTGCGAGATGAATGGGATCTATCTCCCACGATTCTGCCACTTTCGCGGTTTGACGCCGCAAGCCTCGTGTCGGATGTGCGTTGTTCGGGTCGACAACCCCCGGATACCGAAGTTGCAGACGGCGTGCACCATGCCAGTCAGCGAAGGGATGGTGGTGACGACCGACTCCAAAGAGATCGAGGAGGTGCGGGCCTCGATGATCGAGTTTCTGCTCGCCAACCACCCGGTCGACTGCCCGGTCTGTGATCGGGCAGGGGAGTGTGAGCTGCAGGACCAGACCTATGGATTTGGGGAGGATCGCACACGGTCGCAGTTTGACGACAAGGAGGTCTTCCTCGAGCGGCAGATCTCGCCGTTCATCTACAACGATCCGCAGCGGTGTGTGACCTGCAAGCGGTGCACGCGGGTCTGCGAGGAGTGGATGGACGAGTTCGCCATCACGGCGATCAACCGCGGCGCGGCGACGGTGATCAGCTCCTTCGGGGGCTGGGTCGAGTGCTCCGACTGCGGCAACTGCGTCGATGTCTGCCCGACAGGAACGCTGCTCCACGTCCCCTATAAGTATGTTGCGCGCCCGTGGGACCTGAAGCAGACCCCGACGGTCTGCAACCTCTGCTCGGATGGGTGTTCGATGCTCGCCGGGTCGCGCAGCGAGAAGTTGATCCGGACGGTGGCGCGCGATGGCCGAGGGCGGACTGCTGGCGGCATCAACCACGATTTTCTCTGTGCGATGGGGCGGTACACGATCGACTTTGTCCACAGTGGCGAGCGCATCGATCGACCACTGATTCGTCGTGGAGAGTACTTGGTCCCCGCGACGTGGGACGAGGCGCTTGGGCTGGTGGCATCGAAGCTGACCGAGATCAAGGCGGCCCACGGCGGGAAGGCGCTTGGGGTGATCGCCAACGGCCGGCTGATGAACGAGGATCACTTCACCCTCGGGCGCTTTGCCGAGGAGGTTCTTGAGACGAAGAATGCGGATCTCTACCAGGATCGCGATGAGATCGATCTGGCGAGCTTCTTCCGCTTCGGGACACCGACGATCGCGACTCAGGAGCACCTCCAGCAGGCAGAGACAGTCCTCCTGATCGGTTCTGATCCGAACGAAGAGAACCCGCTGACGGCCTTCTCGATTCGCTGGGCGGTGAGGCAGAAGGCAGCGCGGCTGCTGGTGGTCAACTCGGTGGCGACGCGGCTGGAGCGTCAAGCGACCAAGGCCCTGCGGGTGCGCGAGGGCAGCGAGGGCGCGCTGATCCAAGGCTTGCTCGATGCGGGCCAGCTCTCTGACGTGGCCGAGGCGATGGGCGTCACGCTCTCCGAGGTCGAAGAGATCCGCCAGATCCTGCTCGAGAGCGAGCGTGTCGTCGTCGTCTTCGGCGATGAGCTGCGTGGGGCCGCGCTCGAAGCGCTTCCACTGCTCGAGAAGGTGCTCGCGACTCCGAGTGCCGAGGTGGCCGAGGCGGCCCGCCGGGCCCATCTCGATGGGTTGGCGCGGCAAGTCCGATCGACCAATTCGACCAACAAGCCCTCGATCAACGAAAATCCCTTCACCTACATTGTCGAGCATCCAACCCTCGAGGTGGCCGCGGAGCCGGTGCGAACCGAGACGAAGTTCTCTTACTTGCCGCTCGTGCGTTACGCCAATACGATGGGTGCTTGGCAGATGGGGCTGTCCAGCTCTCTCCGTGGGGGGATGTCCGCCCAGACGATGCTCAACGCCGCTGGCGGTGGCATTCGCGGCTTGCTGATCGCCGGTGAGGACGTCCTCCTCAAGGCCAATGGAGACGCCCCGATCGTTCGGGCGCAGCTCGAGAAGCTCGACTTCCTCGTCGTGCAGGAGATGTTCCTCACCGACACGGCGGCGCTGGCCGACGTCGTCTTTCCCGTCACCAGTTTCGCGGAAGCACAGGGGACGCAAGTCAACAACGGCGCGCAGGTCCAGTTTGTCCGTCGGACCATTCCTCCGGTGGGGCAGGCGCGCCCCGATTGGATGGTCATCAACCAGCTGGCCCGCCTGATGGGCGTTGACTTTGGCTATCAGGGCCAGTTGAAGAATGTCTTCCGGCAGATTGCCGAGCGTGTCTCCGGCTACGAAGGGCTCTCCCACAATCGGCTGGCGAATGAGGGAGCGACCCGGATCAGCCGCCCGGGGCCAGACCTCGCGGCGATCGACGAGGCCGATCTGCTCGACCGTCTGGCTCGTGAGGTGTCGCGGATCAACCGGTCCTTGCCGGTCGAGACGGCGCCGCTCACCGCCAAGGCAGGCTCGCGGATGCGCCAGCGCTATCCGGCGATCACGCGCCACTCGACAATGATTCAGCCCTCCCTGCCAGTGGTGGGGGAGGCGGAAAAGCCAACTCCGGTGGTCTTCCCGGCCTGATCGGCGATCCGGCAGGCCCTCCCTTCGTGCGGCAGGGCTCGAAGGGGATCCCGCGGCGCCCGATGGAACTCGGAATCAGAAGCGAAGCAACTCTATGTCATCCGTACTCAATTCGATCGATCTGCCATACATCCTTGGGTCTCTGATCAAGATCGCCCTCTTCTGGGTCTTCATCATGATCACAGTTGCCTACATGGTCTATGCCGAGCGGCGGGTGCTCGCGGTCATCCAGAACCGCTTGGGACCGAACCGGGTGGGCTGGCAAGGGCTGCTCCAGCCGTTCGCGGACCTGATCAAGTTCATCTTCAAGGAAGACATCATCCCGCTCTCGGTCAATCGGGCCCTCTATCTGCTGGCCCCGGTGGTGGTACTGGTACCGGCGATGATGGTGCTGATCGTCTACCCCTTCGGTCCCTCCTCGGTTCCGCTTCCTGGCGGAGAGACCCTCAGCAACATCGTCAACAGCCTCGGCAACTCCCTTGGTTTCGACTGGGCGCTCGATCTGCGGCGGGTCAATCTCTATGTCACCAACTTCAACGTCGGGTTGCTCTACGTCTTCGCCTTGACGAGCCTCGGTGTCTACGGGATCGTCATCGCCGGCTGGGCCTCCAACTCGAAGTACAGTCTGCTGGGAGGATTGCGCTCCTCCGCGCAGATGATTAGCTACGAGCTCGCCCTTTCGCTCTCCCTGGTTGCGATTCTGATTCCCGCCGGCTCCCTCGATCTGGTCAAGATCGTCGAAAATCAAGGAGGTACCTGGTTCGGATTCATTCCCCGTTGGAACATCCTCGCGCTCTTCCCCGCGGGTCTGATCGCCTTTGGCGTCTATCTGATCAGCGCGATCGCCGAGACCAACCGGGTCCCGTTCGACCTCCCAGAGGCGGAGACGGAGCTGGTCGCCGGGTTCCATACCGAGTACAGCGCCCTCAAGTTCGCGCTCTTCTTCATGGCCGAGTACGTCAATATGACGACGGTTTCCGTGCTGGCCGCAACCGTCTTTCTGGGCGGATGGCAGGGGCCACTCGTCGGGACCTATCCTTGGCTGGGTTTCGTCTGGTTCATCGGGAAGGTCTTCTTCTTCCTCTTTCTCTACATCTGGCTGCGTGGGACTCTGCCGCGTTTTCGGTACGATCAGCTGATGGATTTTGGCTGGAAAATTCTGCTGCCGGTGGCGCTGGTCAACATTGTCCTGGCGGCAGTCATCGGGATCCTCTTCCTCTGATTGATCCGTTGCTCTGCCGGGAGAGGCAAAGACTCCGGTAGAGAGGAAGCTGACCATTTATGGAAATCATCCACCTTCTCTTTCTAGGCTTGGCGGCGCTGGCCGTGGTCGCCGCCTTCAATGTGATCCTGCAGCGCAACCCGATCTACAGCGCGATCGGGTTGATTGTCGTCCTGTGCTGCTTGGCGGCCCTCTTCCTGACGCTTCACGCCCAGTTCATTGCGGCGATTCAGATCATTGTCTACGCGGGCGCTATCATGGTGCTCTTCGTCTTCGTGATCATGCTCCTCAATGTTCGTGAGGAGGAGTCGCGAGGCGATCGTCAGAAGTATCTCAAGTGGATTGCTGCGCCGCTCTTCGTCGCCTTGCTGGCTGAGATCGCTGCGGTGTTGCGCTTGGTCGATACGCCAGCACCGGCCATCTCCAATCCGAATCAGATCGCCGATCCCTCGACATCTCTTGGCACGGTCGAGTCGATCGCGCATGGCATGTTCACAGACTATGTTCTCCCCTTCGAGGCAACCTCGGTTCTCATCTTGATGGCGATCGTCGGCGCGATGTATCTCGCCCGCCGGGGAAGTCAGGCAGAGATGGACCGGATCGAACAGGCCCTTGGCGGACAAGGAGATGCGGAGCCGGCAGCTCGCCCGAGCACGGCTGACGATCACGTCGCGGTCTGAGAAAAAGAGAAGAAGAAGAGGAAGGAAGAAAGAGCGTATGGTTCCCTTATCCTGGTATCTGGCATTGAGCGCGGTTCTCTTCACCATCGGTGTGGTGGGGGTGGTCATCCAGCGCAACGTCATTGTGCTCTTCATGTGCGTCGAGCTGATGCTCAACGCGGTCAACCTGACGCTGGTTGCCTTCTCCCGATTTCTCGGTGATCTCAATGGGCAGCTCTTCGTCTTCATCGTCATGGCGGTAGCGGCTGCGGAAGCGGCTGTCGGGCTGGCGATCATCATCTCCCTCTTCCGCAATCGCGAGACACTCAACGTCGATGAAGCGGACCTGCTCAAATTGTAGTGTGGGGGGGATGCTGGTGGTCCCTCTCCCCCCAACGAAGATACCCGTATGCTGAAATGGATTGTTCTGGCGCCCTTGATTGGCGCGGTTATCAATGGATTCTTCGGGAAACGGCTTCCGGAGAAGGTGATTGGACTGATTGCGTGCAGCTCGGTCGCGGTCTCGACGGGGCTCGCCTTTTTCGCCTTCTTCACCCGACTCTTGCCGCTTCCGGCGGATCAGCGCGTCATCACGGAGCATTTCTTCACCTGGATTCAGGTGGGAAAATTCCAGGCGGACTTTGCCTACCTGCTCGACCCGCTCTCCGGAATCTACCTGCTCTTCATTACGGGGGTCGGGCTCCTCATCCACATCTATGCCACGGGGTACATGCATGGGGATCCCGGGTTCTATCGCTTCTTCACCTACCTCAACCTCTTCATGTTTATGATGTTGACGTTGGTGTTGGCGGATAACCTGCTGGTACTCTTTGTCGGGTGGGAAGGGGTGGGGCTCTGCTCCTATCTCTTGATTGGATACTACATCCGACGGCAGGAGGCGGGAGACGCCGCCAAGAAGGCGTTCATCACCAACCGGATCGGCGATTTTGGGTACATGATCGCGATGTTCACCGTCTTCGTCACCTTTGGGACGATCAGTTTTGTGACCAAGGCGGGGGTCCCAAGCTTCCTGGTGCAGGCGGCAGAGCAACCGGTCGAGGTGTGGGGCGCTGCAGGAGTGATGACGGCGATTGCGCTCTTGCTCTTTGTCGGGGCGACGGGGAAGTCGGCTCAGATCCCGCTCTTTGTCTGGTTGCCGGACGCGATGGCGGGCCCAACCCCCGTCTCCGCACTGATCCACGCCGCGACGATGGTCACGGCCGGGGTCTACCTCATTGCACGCTGTTCGGCGGTCGTCGTCAAATCGCCGACGGCGATGCTGGTGATTGCCCTCATCGGAGCGGCGACGGCGATCTTTGCGGCAACGGTCGGTTTGGCGCAGAACGATATCAAGAAGGTACTCGCCTACTCGACAGTTTCGCAGTTGGGCTACATGTTCCTGGCCTGCGGGGTCGGTGCCTTCACGGCGGGGGTCTTCCACGTCGTCACGCACGCCTTCTTCAAGGCACTCCTCTTCCTCGGGTCTGGATCGGTCATTCACGGGATGCACGAGGAGCAGGACATCCGGCGAATGTGTGGATTGAAGAAGTACATGCCGATCACCTTCGCGACGATGATGGCCGGATGGCTCGCGATCAGTGGGTTTCCCCTCCTCTCCGGCTTCTTCAGCAAAGACGAGATTCTCTGGAAGACTTGGTCGACGACGGCTCTGCCACACGGGTGGGGGCGAGCACTCTGGGTCGTCGCCGCTTTGACTGCGCTCCTGACGGCGATCTACATGACCCGAATGATGGTCCTCACCTTCTTCGGCGAGAGCCGTTTTGGTCACGCTCACGCCAAGGAGGGGAAGGGCGGCCACGACGCGCATGACCACGGTGGCCACGAGTCGCACGGGACGCCGCACGAGTCTCCCGCGGTGATGTGGGTTCCCCTGGCGGTCTTGGCGGTCCTTTCGATCGTTGGGGGATTTGTCGGGGTTCCCGCGGCCCTCGGCGGATCGAACCACTTCGAGCATTTTCTGGAGCCAGTGATTGCGCACGTCGCCCCGCACGAAGGGGCTGCTGCCACGCAGGGGGCGCACGATGCGCACGGAGCAGGGGGGGCCGCCGGGGCAGAAGAGCACCACGATGTCGCGACCGAACGGCTCTTGACGGGGATCTCGGTGCTGCTCGGATTTCTGGGGATCGGGATCGGCTTCGCTGTCTTCCGTCGCCATCCGCTGCGTCGGATGCCGAAGCTGCTCGAAGAGAAGTACTACGTCGATGAAGCCTACGAGGCGTCGGTGATCCAGCCGCTCGAGACCACTTCGCGCGATTTCCTGTGGAAGGGGGTTGATGTGCGCGTGATCGACGGGGCCGTCAATGGCGTGGCACGGAGCTTCGCGGGCGCGGCCAACCTCCTGCGATACACCCAGACGGGATCGTCCCGCAACTATGCAGCGGTCATTCTGATCGGTGCGATCATCCTCATCGGCTATTTTGGATACATGGCGACGCGGTAACCCGCCCGAGTGCAAGAACGCATATGAATTTGATCACGATCACTACTTTTCTGCCGTTGTTCGGGGCGGTTGCGCTGGTACTCCACGGCATCTTCTGGAAGGCGCGAGGCACGTCGCAAGAGAAGCTCGACGAGCAGTATCGCTGGCTGACGCTGCTGGTGACCTTGGTCACCTTCGCCGTCTCCTTGCTGCTTCTGGCCGGGTTTGACCGGACGCAGGCAGGACCGCAGATGGAAGAGCGGGTGGCGTGGATTGCCTCACTCGGCGTCCAGTACTACGTCGGCATCGACGGGATCACCATCTGGCTGGTCCTGCTGAGCACCTTCCTCATGCCGATCGCGGTCCTCGCAAGCTGGCATGTCCACAAGCGGGTCCGGGAGTACATGCTCTTCATGCTCATTCTCGAGACGGGAATGCTGGGCGTCTTTGTCTCGTTCGACATGTTCCTCTTCTACCTCTTCTTCGAGGTGACGCTGATCCCGATGTACTTCCTGATTGGCGTCTGGGGAGGGGAGCGACGGATCTATGCCGCGGTCAAGTTCTTCGTCTACACGGTCGTCGGCAGTCTGCTGATGCTGGTCGCGATCATTGCCGTCTACCTCTACAACGGGGGGACGACCTTCGACATCGTCGAGATCACCCGCAACATCCAGACCGGGAAGACAGTCTTCCCCGAGGCGGTCAAGTTCTGGCTCTGGGGCGCATTCGCGCTGGCCTTCTTCATCAAGGTGCCGCTCTTTCCGCTGCATACGTGGTTGCCGGATGCCCACGTCGAGGCACCGACGGCTGGCTCGATCATTCTGGCGGGGGTGCTCCTCAAGATGGGGACATATGGCTTGATGCGATTCAACCTCCCCTTCTTCCCGGAGGTATCGCAGCAGGCGGCACCGTGGGTGATGGGGTTGGCGGTGGTCGGTGTGATCTACGGGGCACTGGTCGCGATGGTCCAACCAGACATGAAAAAGCTGGTCGCCTACTCCTCGGTGAGCCACCTCGGCTTTGTGGTGATGGGGATCTTCTCCTTCACCGAGCTGGGGATGCAGGGAGCGCTCTACCAGATGCTCAACCACGGGATCTCGACCGGAGCGCTCTTCCTTTGTGTCGGGATGATCTATGAGCGCCGCCATACCCGCCGCATCGCCGACTACGGTGGCATTGCTACGCCGATGCCCCTGTATTCGACGATGTTTCTGATCGTCTCCTTGTCGAGTCTTGGCTTGCCGCTCCTCAACGGATTCGTCGGAGAGTTCCTGATCCTGATTGGGACCTTCAGCTCGTCAGTACCACACGCGAAGCTGTTGGCGGTGCTCGGGGCGACGGGGGTGATTCTCTCGGCGGTCTACTTGCTCTGGATGCTGCAGCGGGTGCTCTTTGGTGAGATCCGACGACAAGAGAATGCGGAGTTGGATGATATGAATTGGCGTGAACGGGCATCGCTGATCCCGCTTGTCGTCTTGGCGATCGTTATGGGCGTGGGGCCGATGCTCTTCTTGCGGGGCACAGAGCAATCCGTCAATCGCATTCGGGAGACGGTCGAGTCGATCGTTCGTCGTTGATCCCTCTCTACTGCCGGATGGAGCAGGGACGGAGAGCGTCAGTCTGTTGCACATCTCGATAAGGCTCGACATAGAAGCGGAAACCTATGGAACTTCAATCTTTGCAACTCAACTACTGGGCGATTGCACCTGAGATCATCGTCTCGGTGGTCGCGGTCCTGCTGATGCTGATCGATGCCTTCTCGACAAAGGGGAAGGGGCGAGTCAACGCCTGGGTCGCCCTGATCGGGCTCGGAGGGGCACTCGCCGCGGTGATGTCGCTGACGGGGGTCGAGTCGGGGAGCTACTTCGGCGGAATGTTGGTCGTCGATGGGCTCCGGATCTTCTTTGCCGCGACGGTGCTGGTGGTGGCGATCTTGGCCGTCCTGCTTGCTGGGCAGTTTCTGAGGGACGAAGGACTGCCTCCGGGGGAGTTCTTCACGCTGTTGCTCTTTGCGACGGCAGGGATGTTGCTGCTCGTCGCGGCGGGAGACCTCGTCACCATCTTCCTGGGACTGGAGATCGCCTCGATTACGACCTACGTCCTGGCGGGATACCGTCGCTACGATGTGCGAGCCAACGAGTCCTCCCTCAAGTATTTCCTTTTGGGTGCGTTCTCGACGGCCTTCATGCTCTACGGCATGGCGTTGACATACGGCGCGACCGGTTCCACCAACCTCGACCGGATTCGGGAGTCGATCACCGCCGGTACGGTCAATTTCCCCGCGCTCCTCCTGCTGGGAGCGGCGATGATGCTGGTCGGGTTTGGCTTCAAGATTGGCAGTGCGCCGTTTCATCTCTGGACCCCAGACGTCTACGAGGGAGCACCGACCATTGTCACTGGATTTATGGGCACCGGGCCGAAGGTCGCCGTCTTTGCCGCGTTCTGGCGGGTCTTCGTCGGTGCGTTCGACGTACCGATTGAGGGCATTGGATTGCAGCTTCAGACGGGCTGGATCCAGGCGGTTGCGGTCATTGCCGTCCTGACGATGACGATCGGGAACATCGTCGCCCTCACCCAGAAGAACATCAAGCGGATGCTCGCCTACTCCTCGATTGCGCATGCGGGGTATGCGTTGATCGGGTTTGTCACGGGGGAGTATGGCCCGGTGCTCTTCTATCTGCTGGCCTATTCGGTGGTGAGCGTCGGAGCTTTTGCCGTCATCCAACTGCTGGCTGGTCCTGGTGACCAGCGGACACAGATCGACGATTACGCCGGGATCGGATTCGAAGTGCCCTCGCTGAGCTTTCCCCTCGCCATCTTCCTGCTCAGTTTGGCGGGGATTCCCTCGACGGCAGGGTTCATCGGGAAGTTCTACGTCTTCAAGTCGGCATGGTTCAGCACGCCAACCTTACGGTATCTGGTGGTGATCGCGGTGCTCAACAGCATCATCTCGGTCTACTACTACCTCTACCCGATCGTGGTGATGTTCTTCCGTCCGCTTCCTCCCGGCTTTGTTCGTCCAAGATTGGAGCGTGGGACCGTCCTGGCGCTCGTCTTGACGATTCTGGGGACATTCTACCTCGGCGTGCTGCCTAATCGGCTACTTGAGGCGATGGAGC
Source organism: Blastocatellia bacterium (assembly GCA_049317725.1). Classification (GTDB taxonomy): domain Bacteria; phylum Acidobacteriota; class Blastocatellia; order RBC074; family RBC074; genus CAIOZW01. The sequence continues at coordinate 731 of JBMOHS010000085.1, read as the reverse complement.
GCGGGGTGACCGAGCGGGTGACGGCCCAAGTGGAGACCCCGCTCAAGGCAAAGTGACCGTGGGAAACGAGGTTCATGAGTGAATATTGGGATCTTTCTCGCTTCTCCCTCTCACAATGGTGGACGATTGAAGACGTCAAGCAGTCGATTGGGATCGAAGACGAGAGCAGCTCGCTGGAAGAAATCCAGGATCGGCTAGTTCAATTGGGGGGGCTCTCGCCTCGTCTTCGGCCAGATGAGTTGACGGACGAGGATGGGCGCAAGGCGAACCCGCTCTTGGTCGACTGGGCTGTGGGGGAGACCAAAAGGGAAGGTGCCCTCTCTCTCTTGATCCAGTTGGTGGAACAGGGAAGCGGGCAGTGGGTGCTTGAGGCCTACCCGATTGAGGGGGTCGGGGCCTATTGGCGGCCCTTGGACGATTCAGGGCTCGATTCGCGTCAGCTCCTGGAGGCCCTTGCCGAGCTTGCCGATTCCATTGGTCAACCGATCTTGTTGCTGGCACACGGCCCTCTGGTCGGGAGGTTGCGTGATCAGGAGATCCCCCCAAGTCTCCGATTCTTCTCCCAGATCTACCCGCCACGCCTGATTCTCCCAGCAACCCATCCACGAGTCCCTCGCGAACGGATCTCGCCTCACCTCCGACGGCTGGAAGCAGAGAGCATTCACGTTCTCCGCGAAGCGGAAGCGGAGCGCCCCGTCATGCTCTATTCCGTTGGCAAGGACAGCGGCGTG
>JBMOHS010000084.1:0-17308 GCA_049317725.1 Blastocatellia bacterium | reverse complement strand
GCGTCTGGCGAGTCACGCCCGCCAAACGCAGCGCCAAGCTGTTGGCGAGGGCCATGTGCCCGTCCAGTCGCTGGATCAAGACCGGATGGCGCGGGGTCCCCTCGTCGATCCACTGGCGGGTCGGCAACTGGACCGGCTGCCAGTTTTCGTGATCCCAGTTGCCATTGAGAATCCATCGCCCCTCGGGCACCGTCGCGGCAAACTGGCGGATCCGCTCCCGGAAGACGTTGGGACTCCCGGCATCGCGCAACTGGACACTCGCCAAGCCCTGCCCCCCATCGAAGAAGTGAACGTGGGCGTCGTTGAATCCTGGAAGCACCCGCCGCCCGGCAAGGTCGATGACCTGCGTTCTAGCCCCAACCCACCGCCGCACCTCGGCGGATGTTCCGACTGCAACCAACTGCCCCCGCAGAGAGGCCACGGCTTCCACTTCGGGCTGGTCCTGATTCCCCGTCCAAACCTTCCCGTCCAGCAGCACCAAGTCTGCCTCGACCGAGCTGCGACACCCAATGCTGACCATTCCCAACAGGAAGATGGCCCCGAGACAGAACCCACGTCGAGTCGACCCTCTTCTCCCGATCCTGCTCCCTGCTCGCTGCTCCGCCCCATTCCTGCTCATCGATTGGCCTCTTCTCTTTCCTTCTCCTCGTGATGAGGAGGCGTCAACTCGACCCAGGTCGAGAATGTCGGGTCCTCAATCTGGATGGTCGAATGGGTCAGGTCGAAACGTTCGGCCAGCATCGACTGACATTGCCGCAGAATACGCCGACTCTCCCGAGGGTCGTCGACCACCACGTGCGCCGTCACGGCGTGGCGCCCCGAAGTGATCGTCCAGATATGCAGGTCGTGGACATCGCGAACACCGGGCACTTGGCGCAGCGCCTCTTCCACCCCGCCAACTTCGATATGCGCCGGGGTCCCCTCGAGCAGGATGTGGACCGCCTCCGCCACCAGCCGCCACGCATTGACGAGGATCAGGCTGCTGATCAGCAGGCTGACCAGCGGATCCACCCAGTACCATCCCTGCCAAAGGATGAAGATCCCCGCAATGACCGCTCCGATCGACCCCAGAAGATCCCCGACGACGTGCAGAAATGCTCCCTGCAAGTTGAGGCTCTCCTGTCGTGCCCCCGAAAGCAGCCACGCCGCCACCAGGTTGACGCCCAGCCCCCCCAGCGAGACGACCAACAGCACCTCTCCTCGCACCTCCTCCCGCTCCTGGAAGCGGTGCACCGCCTCGACCACCACGAAGAGCGCCAGTCCCATCAGCGCCAATCCATTGATCAGTGCGGCGAGGATCTCGACGCGATGGAATCCATAGGTCTTCCGGGCCGTCGCCGGTCGCGCCGCAATCGTCAGCGCCACCCACGCCAAGACCAATGCCGCGGCGTCGGAGAACATGTGGCCCGCGTCCGAGAGGAGTGCCAGGCTGTTGGCCCAGTAGGCCCCCAGCAACTCGGCAATCAAATAGCCCAGAGTCAGCAGCAGAACGATCCGCAGAACGCGGCGCGAACTCCCCCGCGCCAGCGATTCCGCCAGATGGGCGTGTCCAGAGTGGGAATGGGAGTGGGAATGGGAGTGGTCGTGGATCATCGCGTCAGCCTCGCAGCACGCTCCCGGGCGCTCACGCGCGAATCTCACCGGGGTAGAGCAGATGGCCTTGCCGGGCCTCGCGGAACAATGCCTCGTCGTGGTGCCACGAATCGGCGATCTCTCTCAACGAAACCCCCTCCTCGATCTGCTCCCGCAGCGTCGTTCCCCCGGCGATGACATCGAAGGGCAGGCGGTCATAGACATACTCGTATGGTGGTGCCTGCCAAGCAAAATCGTCCGGGTAGAGGTCGTGCACGCCCTTGATCAACGCAATCCCGCTGATGACTGGCCGAAAGACCTCCCGGTCGGTGACGTGCAACTGCACGCCGTGGCAGAGCTCGCCCTTGTGTTTCTGAAAGGTCGGCTGAAAACTGTGCGGTCGGAAATAGACGCCGGGCAGGTTGTGCCCGTTGAGGTGCTCTGCCAAGCGATTCGCCTCGATGTAGGGCGCACCGTTGATCTCAAAGGGGCGCGTCGTCCCCCGCCCCTCGCTGAACCGGCACCCCTCGACATAGACCGTTCCGGGATAGACCGTCGCCGTCTCGAGGGTCGGCATATTGGGGGAGGGCAGGACCCACGGGGCGTCCGTCTCATCGAACCAGAAGCTGCGCAAGTAGCCCTCCATCGGAACGACCTCGAGCTCGCACCCAATCCCGAAGGCCTCGTTGAACATCCGCGCCAGCTCCGCCACCGTCATCCCGTGGCGCATCGGAATCGGATACATCCCGACAAACGATTCGGTCCCAGGGCGCAAGAGATCTCCCTCGATCCCCAGTCCCCCGATCGGATTCGGCCGGTCGAGAACGACGACCCGCTTTCCCGCCGCCTTTCCCGCGATCATGGCCAGTGCCAAGGTGTAGATGAACGTGTAGACCCGTGTCCCGACATCCTGCACATCGAAGACCAGCACGTCGACATCCGCCAGCATCTCTGCTGTCGGCTGGCGCGACTCCCCGTAGAGCGACCAAGCCATGACGCCGGTGCGCGGATCCCGGAACCCCTCCCACTCGATCATGTTGTCCTGGGTCTCGCCGCGAATGCCGTGCTGCGGCCCGAAGAGCGCCGTCAACTCGATCCCTGGGTGGCCGTGAAAGAGGTCCGCGGCGTGCCGGAAATGGCGGTCGACCGTCGAGGGATTGCAGATCAATCCGACCCGCCCCCCCTTCGTCCATCGCCCAGGATCGGCCAGGAATGACTCCAGCCCCAATTGGATCGATCGTCTGGTTCCCATCTCAGCCCTCTCTCTCATCCTCAGTTGGCCCCTCCCCTCGTCAGGAGAAAGAGAACCCCACCAATGACAATGACCAATGCTACCAGCAAGACCGCAATGCCAATGCCGATCGGGAGGTAGTGGCGCTCGAGAAATCCCCGCGGCGGTTCCCTGCCCTCCCGGGATGGATCGACCTCCCCCTCCCGCTGCAAACGGCGCCAACGCTCGCTCATCTTCTCGACCGTGCCAGGATAGTCGGGGATCGATTCGGCCCCACCCTCCCCGACTCGCGCTCCCTGCTCTGGTTGATCTGTCTGCTGGTTGCTCATATGGGTTTGAGTATCCGCAAGCCTTCGAGAACTGTCAACAACTGTCCACATTCGTCCTGATACGCCCCCGCTCCCCTCTCCAGTTGTCGTCCTGAATTTTTTTGGGAACTATTTACACGATCTCGCGTTTGAGCACGTAGATTTTACAGCATCCGTGGCGAGCCCCCGAAATTCCCTGAAAGGGGACACCAGAGATGCCTCATCAGGCATCAGTGGGCCCGCCCGATCGGTTGGATCTTCTGCTGGTTGAGTCCGTTGGTGTGTTGGTGTTGTGTAAGTTCGCATATACGGCCTGTTCACGTGTGAGGCGTGAACAGGCCTTTCTCCTTCCTGGGGCCCGATCCTGGGCTTTTGCATATGCCAAAGCCAGACTCGCATCGACCGCGCCGTCGATGAAAAGTCATTGACTTCAGTGGGGTTGCGCCGTTTCAGCTCGTCAACTCGGCTGGTGTGAGCCTCCTCGGTCAGCAGATCTGCTCCCATTCTGCTACGCCAACAACGACTCCCGACACGAATGTCACGACCTTTCCTCTGACCCGGAGCCAATGGAACGGGTGGATCACAAGCGGGAAAAATGCTGGACGTTTGTGTCCAAGATGACACAATATGACATTGTGGAAGTAGCGATCATCCGTTCTCTTGGACAAAGAAGAGGGGTCAAGCTTGATGCCTTGGCTCGAGGGCCAGATGGAGATCCCAACCGACCGGGGGATCTGTTCCAGCCCTGATCGACCGTATTGCGCGCAACGACATTATTGGAGGTCAGTCATGAAGGGAAGATTTGGATATTTCCGTCAAAAGCGAGCCCTCTTGCTGCTTCTGCTGCTCCTGACCAATCTGCAGGCGCAGGATCGAATCGCGAGCCGTGGCTTTGCGACGCGTTCTGAGGTACTGGCGAGACAGGGGATGGTCGCGACCAGTCAGCCTCTGGCGACGCAGGCGGCACTCGATATTCTACGACAGGGCGGGAGTGCGGTTGACGCGGCGATCGCCGCCAACGCGGTGCTTGGGGTGGTCGAACCGATGATGGACGGGATTGGGGGCGACCTCTTCGCGATCATCTGGGACGCCAAGACCAAGCGTCTTCACGGACTGAATGCGAGTGGCCGGTCACCAGCGTCGCTCACGGCGGAGGTATTCCAGGCTCGTGGGCTGAAGTCGATTCCCGGCAACGGGCCACTCTCGATCTCGGTCCCCGGGTGCGTTGACGGTTGGGCCGAGATGCACCGCAAATTCGGTCGGCTCCCCTGGGCAACGATTCTCAAACCGGCCATTGCGTATGCGCGGGATGGATTTCCAGTCTCGGAACAGGTCGCCTTCGACTGGGAGTATTATGGTCGAAATTATCGTGACCAGTCGGCCAATTTCCGGGCGGTCTACACGATCGATGGCCAGATTCCGGTCAAGGGAGATGTTTTTCGGAATCCACTCCTCTCGAGCGCTCTCGAAAAGATTGCCCAGGGCGGACGTGATGCCTTCTACAAGGGAGAGATCGCCAGGACAATCGACGCCTACTGCAAGCGCGAGGGCTGTTTCCTGACGGAAGCCGATCTGGCCGCCCATACCTCGGACTGGGTTGAGCCGGTCTCGACCAACTACCGGGGCTACGATGTCTGGGAACTGCCCCCCAATGGGCAGGGTGTGACGGCACTCCAGATGCTCAATCTCCTGGAGGGATACGACCTGAAGAAGTTCGGGTTTGGCAGCCGGGAGCACATCCACTACTTTGTCGAGGCGAAGAAGCTCGCCTACGAGGATCGGGCGAAATTTTATGCCGATCCGGCATTCAACCGGCTGCCGCTGAAGAGCCTTCTCTCGAAGGAGTATGCGGCAGCACGCCGAAAGCTGATCTCAGATACGCGTGCCGGTGTGGGATATGAGCCGGGCAACCCGGCGATCCAGCAGGGAGAGACCGTCTATCTGACAGCCGCCGATCGTGACGGAAACATGGTCTCGCTGATCCAGAGTGTTGCCTCCTCGTTTGGGTCGGGGATGGTGCCGGACGGACTCGGCTTCGTCCTCCATAATCGTGGTGCGTCGTACACGCTCGAGGAGGGCCATTACAACAGCTACGCGCCACGCAAGCGCCCCTTCCACACAATCATTCCCGCCTTTATGACCAGGGATGGCCAACCGATCCTCAGTTTTGGGGTGATGGGCGGAGCCTTCCAGCCGCTCGGCCACGTCCAGATCGTCACCAACATCGTCGACTTCGGGATGAACATCCAGGAGGCGGGGGATGCCCCGCGCATCGACCATACGGGGTCGTCGATGCCGACCGGCAGCCGCGCCGCGGTTGATGGCGGACAGATCCTGCTCGAATCGGGCCACTCCTATGAGACGATCCGTGAACTGATGAAGATGGGCCATAAGGTCGGCTTCAGTCTCGGGCTCTATGGCGGTTACCAGGCAATCCGCTACGATCCGCAGCAACGGGTCTATTACGGTGCCTCAGAGTCGCGGAAGGATGGCCAAGCGGCGGGGTACTGAGAATGGCCCGACCCAGGTTCCAACCTTCTTCTCAGGTAACGACTCACGGCATGGACGAACTGCAAGGTACCCTGCGGTCGAGTGATGACAACCGCGACGGGCCCAGGTTCGTCGTTCGTTGGCCAAACCTGGATCTCCATCTTCTTCTTGGTGTTCTCCCTGGCTCGGTGGTGGAATGAATTCTTCAGTTTTGACGTTGGTCGCTGGTTGGCTTGGCCCACTTCCTGATCTTCTTCTCCGACTTGATCGACTTTGCAAAAGCCCTGGCGATTGACCTTGGGATGGCCGAGCGTCTGCTTTTCGGGGCGTGGCGGGGTCTGGTATGCTGCGAGTTGACCAAAGGACTGGCGGACAAACGAGCCCCCGGCAGAGGGCAGCAGACTCGGAGAGTGGGGCAGCAAGGACGCAGCATGGACAATCAGTGGAGTCTCGACGAGCGCTATTCCCGGCAGATTCTCTTTGAGGGCATCGGGAGAGAGGGTCAGCGGCGACTGCAGGAAGGCAGCGTCGTCGTTCTGGGCTGTGGAGCCTTGGGGTGTGCCCAGGCCGAGATGCTCGCGCGGGCTGGGGTTGGGCGGATCCGGCTGATCGATCGGGATATCGTCGAATCGACCAACCTCCATCGGCAAGTGCTCTTCGAGGAGCGGGATGCGGAGGAGCGGCTGCCGAAAGCAGTGGCGGCGGCGGCACGACTGGAGAAGATCAATCGATCAGTCCGGATCGAGCCGGTCGTTCGCGACGCCGATCCGACCAACATCGAATCCCTCCTCGACGGGGCCTTGGTGATCCTCGATGGGACCGACAATTTCGAGACGCGCTACCTGCTCAACGACGCGGCGGTCAAGCTCGGACGCCCGTGGATCTACGGGGCCGCCGTCGGGGCGCACGGGCTGCAGATGACGATTCGCCCGGGGATCACCCCCTGCCTGCGCTGCCTCTTTCGCGAGATGCCTCCCCCAGGAAGTACCCCGACGTGTGACACAGCAGGAGTCATTCTGCCGATCATCTCGGTCGTCGCCTCCCACCAAGTGGTCGAGTGCCTCAAGCTGCTCCTCGGCCAGACGGAGCGACTCCACGGGTGCCTGCTCCAGTTCGATCTCTGGGACAACCGGACCTCGCGGCTGCGACTCGATCGACTCCGCGAGGAGGCCGACTGCCCGACTTGCGACCATCACCGCTTCGACTATCTCGATGTCGAACGCAGCCAACTCGTGACAAGCCTCTGCGGCCGCAACGCGATCCAGATCAGCCCACCTCCCTCCCCTGCGTTGACGCTCGATCTCGCCGACCGGGCAAACCAGCTGCGCAATGTGGGAGAAGTGCGTTACAATGCCCATTTGTTGAAATTCAAGACCGGAGCGTACGAGCTGACGGTCTTTCCCGATGGACGATGCCTTATTCAGGGAACGGACGATCCGAAGGTAGCCCGATCCCTCTATGCGCGCTACCTTGGGCTCTGAACGGGCGTGGGGGGCGAGGCGCGGGATGCTGGAGAGAAGCCACATGACGACAACGGAGATCACCGTACCCGCCTCGACGTCCAATCTGGGGGCCAGTTTCGACACGTGCGGGCTGGCACTCTCCCTCTACCTCCGGATCGAAGTGACGCCGGCAGAGAACGGGATCCGCATCGACCCCTTCGGCGAGGGCGCCGAGAAGGTTCCGCGCGACGAGAGCAACCTGGTGGTACGGGCGGCACTCTATGCTGCACAGCAGCGCAAGCGCCCCCTGCCGGGGGCCCACCTCCGGATCGAGAGTGAAATTCCGCTCTCGCGCGGACTGGGAAGCAGCAGCTCCGCGATCATTGCCGGGCTCTCGGTCTACGAAGTGCTGACGGGTGACCAGCTCGCCGAAGAGGACTTCTTCGACTACGCGCTCCACTTCGAAGGCCACGGGGACAATCTGGCGCCAAGCGCGCTGGGTGGGCTGGTGGTGGCGGTCGTCCGGGAAGAGCTCGACTACGCCGGCAACGAGCGCCGTTCGCTGCTGGCGGTCAAGCGGAGCTGGCCGGAGGAGATCCGGATCATTGTCTGCATTCCGGAACTGGAGATGGAGACGGCGCGGATGCGTTCCGTCCTGCCGCGAATGGTGACGCGACCAGATGCCATCTACAACCTGCAGCGGGGCGCACTCTTCCAGGCAGCGATCTCGGAGCGAAGGTTCGATCTGATCCACGAAGCGATGCGGGATCGACTGCATCAACCCTACCGGGCGCCACTGGCACCCGGTCTGCAGGAAGTGCTCCAACTTCACGACGAAGTGGACGACCATCCGGGCCTCCTCGGAGTGGCGATCAGCGGGGCGGGATCGACCCTGATTGCCTTGACGCTCGGCGATGGAGAGGCGCTGGGTCGCGAGATGGTCGCCCGCCTCGCGGCCCGCGGCGTCAGCGCGGTCGCGCGCGAGCTGACCGTCGACCAGCGGGGGCGCACCGTCCGCCCGCTCTCCTCTGCTGCCGTGGCTGACAACCCGACCAACGAGACACTATGTCATCCTTGACCAAGATCCCGAGTGGGGTCCAATATTTTTTTGACGAAGAGGTTCGCCGCCGGCGGTACATTGAGCGCTGCGCGATGGAGATCTTCACCGGCTGGTCTTACGACGAGATCCTGCTGCCGATGTTTGACTACCACGCCCTCTTTTCGCGGGGGATGGGAGCGGAGCGGGCGGAGCGGACCTACCGCTTCGTGGATCGGGATGGGGCCCTGCTCGCGCTGCGACCGGAGCTGACACTGCTGGTCGCGCGGACGGTGGCGACGCGCTTCCCCCACAAGCCGCGCCCCTTGCGGCTTTGCTACTCCGGCGAGGTCTTCCGGTATGACGAGCCGACCGAACGGGCGGCGCGGGAGTTTCACCAAGTTGGGCTGGAGTTGATCGGGGAGCCGAGCCTGGCGGCGGACCTGGAAGTGCTGTTGATTGCGGCGGAACTCCTGACGACGCTCGACCTGACCGAGTTCCGCATCACCTTCTCGCACGCGGACTTCTTCCACGGATTGGCCCGGCAACTGGGGTTGGAGGCGCAGGATCGAACCTTGCTGCGAGAGTTGATCGATCGGCGGAACGTCGAGGCACTGGAGGGGTTCCTCGCACAGCACGCGCCACAACTCGGCGAGTCGCGCCGCCAAGAGTTCTGTCAACTGACGCAGCTGGCCGGCGGGGCCGAGACGCTGGCTCGGGCGGCGGCGCTCCCCTTGGACGGGCAATCGGCAGCAGCGCTGACCCATTTGTCGGCCATCGAGCAGACGCTTACCGCGCTTGGCCTCGACTCCCACTTCCGGATCGACCTCGGCGAAGTGGCCAACCTTGACTACTACACCGGCCTGACCTTCCGCATCTATGTCCCGGAGTGGGGAGTGGAGATCGGAAGTGGGGGGCGCTACGACCAACTGATCGCCAATTTTGGCCGCGGTGAGCCAGCCGTTGGCTTCTCCTTCGCGCTCGACGCGCTCTCCGGAGCGCTCGCGCATCACCATCGCGTCTCCCCCTGGGAAGAGGAGGAGACGCCGCGGCGAATTCCGGGGGGAGACCACCCGGCAGCGCTGGCCAGAGCATTTGGGCAAGCCCGCGAGCTTCGCCAGCAAAAGAAGAGGGTCACCATTGGTGCGGATGAGACAAGATAAGAGTCTGATCGTCGCCCTGTCCAAGGGGCGGATGCAGGAGCAGTCGCTCGCCCTCTTCGCCGAGGCAGGAATCGTCGTCGAGGAGGCCGAACTGGCGTCGCGCAAGCTTCTCGTCCAAACCGCGGATCAAGGCTACAGCTTCGTCTTTGTCAAACCATCGGACGTCCCGACCTATGTCGAGTATGGCGTCGCCGATGTGGGAATCTGCGGGCGGGACGTCCTGCTCGAGGCGCGCGCCGATGTCCACCAACCGCTCGACCTCGGGCTCGGGCGCTGCCGCATCGCCGTCGCCGGGCGGCGCGAAGTGGTCGGAGAGGACTACAACCTGCTGGCGACGGTCCGCGTCGCAACCAAGTACCCCCAGATCGCCACGACCTATTTTCACGAGAAAGGGGTCCCGATCGAAGTCATCCCACTCTCCGGATCGGTCGAACTGGCGCCCCTGCTCGGACTCTCGGACCGCATCGTCGACTTGGTCGAAACGGGCCGGACGCTGCGTGAAAATGGGCTGGAGGTGATCGACGTCATCACCGAATCGACAGCGCAACTGATCGTCAATCGCGCCAGCTTTCAGCTCAACCGGGAACGGATCGGGCAGTTGATTGAGGCCCTGCGTGGGGTTCTGATTCGGGAGAAGAAGAGAGGAGAGAGGAAGGAAGCATGATCGACATCCTCACCATCGAGACGGCACATCCGGAGACGAACGACAAGCTGCAGCGGATTCTCAGCCGCCATCTCGGGCTCAATGCCGAGATCATGGCCCGCGCCGAAACGATCGTTCGCGACGTGACGAAGTTGGGGGACGAGGCCCTCTTCGACTATACCAGCCGCTTTGACCACGTTACGCACACGGCGGAGACGGTCCGGGCCGACCGCGAATCGATCGCCCGCTTGGCGGCGGAGGTCGACGAAGAGCTGCTTGCCGCCATGCGCGAAGCCATCTCCAACATTCGCTACTACCATGAGAAGCAGCTCCACCGGGACTGGGAGGTGGAGATGGCCAACGGCGTACGACTCGGGCAACGGGTCCGCCCGCTCCAGATCGTTGGGCTCTATGTCCCTGGCGGCAGTGCCGCCTATCCCTCGACGGTGATGATGAACGCGATTCCAGCGCAGGTCGCGGGGGTCGAGCGGATCGTCGTCGTCACGCCTCCGGCGCAATTCAACCAGAATCCGGTCATTGCTGCGGTGTTGCAAGAGCTGGGGCTGGATGAGGTCTACCTCATCGGGGGGGCGCAAGCGGTCGCCGCGCTGGCCTGCGGGACAGAGACGATTCCCCGCGTCGACAAGATCGTCGGGCCGGGCAACCAGTATGTCGCAGCGGCGAAGAAGCTGGTCTATGGCGCAGTCGACATCGACTCGATTGCCGGGCCGAGTGAGATCGTCATCATCGCCGACGGAACTGCCCGGCCAGACTTTGTCGCGGCCGACCTGCTCTCCCAGGCCGAGCACTCCGAGGACGCTGCCGCGATCCTCGTCACCGACAGCATCCTGCTGGCGGAGGCAGTGCGGGAGGAGATCGCGCGGCAGGCCGCGACGCTCAGTCGGCGCGGGATTGTCGAGCGTGCCCTCGCCGATTACGGGGCCATCATCGTCGTCGGGACGCTCGACGAGGGCTGCCGGCTGGTCAATCGCCTCGCGCCGGAGCACGTCGAGGTGATCACCGCCGACAGCGAAGCGACAGCAGCGCAGATCCACACCGCCGGGGCCATCTTCGTCGGGGCCTACTCGCCAGAGTCCGTCGGAGACTATTTTGCCGGGACCAACCACGTTCTGCCAACCGGGGGAACCGCGCGATTCTCCTCCGCCCTCGGCGTTTACGATTTTCTGAAACGGACGAGCATCATTCGCTACACCCGCGAAGAGCTGATGCGAACGGCCCATTCGATCGAGCGTCTCGCGCTCGCCGAAGGCTTCGAGGCACACGCCCGGGCGGCAACGATCCGCTACGAATAGCGTGATCCTCTCCGATCCGACCGGGGACTTCCTTGCCCCCGCCACCGATGACAAGACCATGACACCTCTGACGATCGACAAGGTACTGGAGCAGGTCAAACGGCAGGTCCGCGGGATCAAGGCCTACACGCTGGCCCCGCTGGAAGCGCCGATCAAGCTGAACCAGAACGAGAATCCCTTTGGCATGCCCGCCGAGATCCGCAACGAAGTGCTCGCGCGGCTCGACCAGTGCGACTGGGCACGCTACCCCGACTTCGTGCCGACCCGGCTGCTCACCCAACTGGCCGCCTACGCCGGCTGGGTTGCTGATGGAGTCATGGCCGGAAATGGATCGAACGAGATGATCCAGTCGGTGATCCAGGCGACGATCGAGCCGGGCAAGAAGGTCGTCCTTCCCGAGCCGACCTTCTCGGTCTACCGCCAAGTGATCACCGTCGGCGGAGGAGAGATCTGCTCCGTCCCGCTGACCAATGAGTTACAGTTCGATCTGCCGGCCCTGCGGTCGGCGATCGGCTCCCTTCGCCCGGCGATGACGATCCTCTGCTGCCCGAACAATCCGACCGGATCGACCCTCTCCCGCGCGGAGCTGGCGGTCCTGCTGCAAGAGGCCGCGCCCGGCTTGGTCGTCGTCGATCAAGCCTACCTCGAGATTGGCGGGGAGGACGCCGTCCCCCTCCTGCCAGACCATCCGAACCTGGTCATCCTGCGGACCTTCTCGAAGGCGATGGCGATGGGCGGCTTGCGGGTGGGCTACTGCTTGGCGGACCCAGCCTTGATCCGCGAGTTCAGCAAAGCGAAGATGCCCTACAGCCTCAACGTCTTCTCGATGATTGCGGCCGAAGTGGCCCTGGAAAGGCGGGACCTGCTCGCCCCCCTCGTACAGGCCATGGCGGCGGAGAAGGACCGGCTGGCGGCAGAGCTGGCCAAGATTCCCGGCGTTCATCCCTACCCATCGGTCGCCAACTTCCTGCTGGTCGAGGTTCCGATTCCCCCCAGTCTCCTCTTTGCGCGGCTGCACGAGCGGGGCATCCTTGTGCGCGACCTGAGCCAGTCCCCGCTCCTCTCGCGCCACCTGCGGATCAGTGTCGGCACGCCCGAAGAGAATCGCCAGTTGCTGGCAGCACTCCGCGAAATCATCCTCGGGAAAGGAGAGACCGTGTGACCAAACGAACCGCCACCATTGAACGGCGCACGAAAGAGACCCAGATCGAGTTGACGCTCGACCTCGACGGAACGGGCCTCGCGACGATCGCGACCGGTGTGCCCTTCCTTGACCACATGCTCGAACTCTTCGCACGCCACGGCCTCTTCGATCTGAGCGTTCGCTGCGATGGGGACCTCGCGATCGACGACCACCACACCGTCGAAGACATTGCCATCTGCCTCGGCCAAGCCCTGGCCACCGCGCTGGGAGACAAACGCGGGATCACCCGGTACGGGCATGCCTATGTCCCGATGGACGAGACCCTCGCCCGGGCTGTGGTCGATCTCTCCGGGCGGAGCTACCTTGTCTACCACGTCGCCGAGAAACGCGAGCGCGTCGGGACCTTCTCAGTCGAGCTGGCCGAGCACTTCTGGCACTCCTTCACCGAGCACGCCCGGTGTAATCTCCACCTCGAGGCCCTCTACGGCCGCAATCAGCATCACCTCCTCGAGGCGGTCTTCAAGGCGGCGTCACGGGCCCTCTCCCAGGCGGTTCGGCTCGACCCCCGCATCGAGGGTGTCCTCTCGACCAAGGGGACTCTCACCGGAACCGGAGAAGCGTCATGACGATTGCCATCATCGATTATGGGGTCGGAAATCTGCGCAGTGTCGAGAAGGCCTTCACCAACCAGGGAATTGCCGCTGTCGTCACCGACGACCGGGCGACACTGGAGAGGGCGGAACGGCTCGTCCTGCCGGGTGTCGGTGCCTTCGCGGCCTGCATGAACGGGTTGCGGGATCGCGGCTTTGACCAACTGGTGATCGAGGCCGCCGCTGCCGGCAAGCCAATCCTCGGACTCTGCGTCGGTCTGCAGATGATGTTCGAGGAGGGACACGAATTTGGCCTCCATCGCGGTTTGGGCCTCATGCCGGGTCGCGTCATCCGCTTTCCCGAAGGGCTCCACGTCCCCCATATCGGCTGGAACCAAGTCCGCTTCCGCCAGCCCCACCCCCTCTTCGAGTCCGTGCCGAACGACTCGTTCTTCTACTTTGTCCACTCCTACTATGTCGAACCGGCGGAACCGGCGGATGTGCTAGGGGAGACCGAGTACGGAATTCGTTATGCTTCGATCTGCGGTCGAGGCTCGATCGTTGGCGTCCAATTCCACCCTGAGAAGAGCCAGACCGCCGGACTCCATCTCCTGCGCAATTTCGCCTCATTCGAGGTAGAGGCTCCCGGATCGGCCTTCCACCGCACCACTTGAACCGCCTCGCGATCCTTGATCGTTTCCGGTTCTTCCGGGTGGTGGGCGTGTCTCAACGGCCGGAAGGTGAAGCCACGTGCCAGCTCATCTGGCTCAAGAAATGCTTTCAAGAAATGCTAAGGATGGAGGCGATCCCGGTAAAGGTGAGAATCAAGAGTGCAAGCATGGTGTACAGCATCAACATGGGGATCAGTTTTGCCCAAGTTCGAAGCCGGCCCTGCCCATGAAAGACCCGCAGACCGCGATGGCAGTACCAGACCAGCCAGACCAGAAAAATCAAAATGACGTACCCGCTGAAACTGGCCGGCATCACGCGGTCAAGCACGAAGACAAATATCAGGGCGAGAAAGACGGCGCTGTGGTGATGAACCAGGAAGAGAAGGTGCTCCGCGTAGAGCCGTCGAGGCCTCCAGTAAAAGAGGTTCAAGATCCCGGCAAAGAGCGGCAGAAGCAGGAACATCGCCTTGGGTAGACTGTGCAGAAAACCACGGCTAAGTTGTCCACCTCCCTGCTCCAGATCCCGCAGCGTCCGGACACAGGCGCTACGGAACCGCGGCTCTAACTGGTCCGGGAACGGGCCACGGTAAACGAGTTGCTGGCACTTATCGACCGCGCCTGACAACTCAGAATCGCGCACGTCAACGAACTTGTCTGACTGGAAGGTCAGGAGGAGAAAGAAGACAAAGCTGACGATGAAGTAGAGCCGAATCGGGGGGAGATACCGCTGACGCCGACCTGCCAGAAACTCCACCGTCAGAAGACCTGGCTTGGAGAGGATCAGCTGCATCGTTCGCCAAAGACGCGAATCAGCGTGGGTCAGGGTCTCGACCACCTCCTCGAGCAGGTGCCCGACGGTTGGGGGATGGGTCTCACGGCGCTGCCCACAGGTGGCACAGTAAGGCCCTTGGAGCTTCGCTCCGCAATTCAAGCAGCTCGGCAATCCCAGCGGCTCTTGATTCGATGGTCTGTCGTTCTGATCCATGTGGCTGGAATGAGCAAGTCAGAAAATGTGCCACGACTGCACCGGTACTGCTGTTGAAGAGCCAAGTCTCGCGCTGGCGAGAACTTCACATTGCAGGGTGAAAGAGTCGACGCGGAATTTTGTCGAGTCCGCCGCATCTTGTCAAGATCGTTGATCGGGATCATCCCTGTGGGACCGGGGCGGTGCCAAGCAAGCCGGATCATCCCCGGGGGGCTGCAGTAGCGATTGTTTGAGGTGAGGGCAGAACCTCCCCTGAAAGATTCTATTTTTCGCTGGAGTGTCCCAGACCAGTGGGCCCATTCCAGAAGTTGAAATCAGGGCTCTTGCCCTTTGAACATCACGGACCATTGATCAATCAGGCCATCCGCTTCCACCTGAGGGGGCAAGCGCTTGACGAGGAGTTTGACATGAAGCTGCTATCATCTATTTCCCTGGGAGATCTGACACTCCGCAATCGCGTCGTCATGGCGCCAATGACGCGGTGTCGGGCACTGGGCAACCTGCCGAACAGCCTCATGGCCGAGTACTACGGCCAGCGTGCCTCGAGTGGGCTGATCGTCTCTGAGGGAACCTCCCCCTCACCCAATGGCCTCGGATATGCCCGCATCCCGGGAATGTTCTCCGCAGAGCAGCGGGAAGGCTGGCGCCTGGTGACCGAGGCAGTGCACTCCAGAGGGGGCCACATCTTCCTGCAGTTGATGCACGTCGGCCGGGTGGGGAGTCGCCTCAACCTGCCGGCCGGGGCAGAGCTGGTCGCCCCTTCAGCCGTCGCCCTGAGCGGGAAGATGTGGACGGATCAGCAGGGAGAGCAGCCCCACGACTTGGCGCGGGAGATGACGATCGAGGACATCTCGACCGCCATCGCCGAGTTCGCGCGCGCGAGCACGCTGGCGATCGAGGCTGGCTTCGACGGGGTTGAGCTCCACGGGGCCAATGGCTACCTGATCAACCAGTTTCTCGATCCAGGTTCCAACCAGCGGAAAGACGTTTTCGGTGGCGATGCCCACCGACGCAACCGCTTTGCCCTCGAGGCGACCAAGGCCGTCATCCGTGCCATCGGGGCTTTCCGTACCGGCATCCGCCTCTCTCCGTACGGGGTCTTCAACGACATGAGCGGGACCTACGAGGGGATTGACGAGCAGTACACCGAGCTGGCCGCGGATCTAGGCGGTCTTGGCCTCGCCTACCTCCACTTGGTCGACCATTCGTCGATGGGGGCACCCAAGCCGGAGCCCGACACCGTCCAGGCTCTGATTGAGGCGTTCCGGGAGAGCGGTGGTGAAGCGGTGATTCTTTCGGGCGGCTATGATTGCGAACGGGCCGAGGCCGACCTGCAGAGTGGCGCCGCCGACCTCGTCGCCTTTGCCAGGCCATTCATCGCCAACCCCGACTTGGTCGAGAGGCTTGAGGCGGGAGCCCCCCTCGCCGTTGCGGATCCCTCGACCTTCTACACGCCAGGCAAGGAGGGCTATACCGACTATCCGGTTCGTGCGTAGAGAGCGGTCCCGGAACGAGCTGACTCCCCCAGCGGGCCGCTGGGGGTTCCGTCCCGTCGGGATCAACCATCTATAGCCAAGAGAGGGGCGGGCAGCCCCTTCTCTTGAGCCGTACAGTTTTTCACCCAAGTGTTTCCAACCTATCGACACATTCGACTCGTTACCTGTTCACAAGATCGCAGATCATGGTTGCTGGGTGGGTCAAGATCGCGATACTCTTTCAACTGAGGTGAATAGATGAGCATCACACTTGATCAAGTTTCAGCCGAGACCGCCGAGGCTCTAATCACTCAGGCGACAGCGAGCGGATTGTCGGTAGATGACTACCTCAAGCAACTTCTGACTGTAGCCCGCCAAATGCCGCAGACGACAAATGGTTCTATCGAAGAGTTCTCCCAGGCAATGGAGTCACTCGCCGAAAAAGACGTTCAGCCACTTCCACGCGGCTTTTCACGCGAGGACATCTACTTTCCTTTCCAAGCTTTCGATTGTCGATCATGACCAGCCCCAGTGGCTGGTCGAGAAGCCGCAGATAGGCCATCATCTTTTCATTTCGTTTTCGTGTAAGATCATCCCATTATTCATCGCCAATCCCGACTTGGTCGAGAGGCTTGAGGCGGGAGCCACCCTCGCCGTTCCGGATCCCGCGACCTTCTACACGCCAGGCAAGGAGGGCTATACCGACTATCCGGTTTGTGCGTAGAGAGCGGTCCCGGAACGAGCCCACTCCCCCAGCGGGCCGCTGGGGGAGATTGGCAGACGGCTAGCCCCTGCCAGAGGCTGTCGGAATCCACTACCAACAAATGGGGCAGGAGGTGGGGGCAGACTCTTCTTTTGGAGCCTACATTTTTCTCCCAGCTGTCTCCTCTCTGATGGCACACGCGGGAAGCGTGGTCTCTCAGCCTCAATCCGCTTTGGTTCGGTAGGCTTGGTCAGGATGTGTCGGCTGATCGGGAAAGAGAAGTTCAAGCTCTTCGTTCTGCACCATCTCCGCCAGGAAATTCTTCTGAAGCTTCTCCTTTCCTCGGTCCATCAATGATCCAATCTGTTCCGCTGTGAGATATCGCCCATCGCAAAGCTGCCGAATGATCTGCTGCGTCAGTGAGGGGATCAGTTTTTTCTTATCTCGGGCCGGCTTGGCGATCTCACGTAATCTCTCATCTTCTTCGGGCGCAAGGGCCGTAGCTCCCGGCGCAAGGGCCGTAGCTCCCGGCGCAAGGGCCG
>JBMOHS010000083.1:0-17344 GCA_049317725.1 Blastocatellia bacterium | reverse complement strand
ACGTGGAGAAGACCTTCTGCGCACTCGCCGACGGGGCCGGCGCAGAGGTGCCCGGCACGGTTGCCTCAACGAAAGTGTTTGGGCAACGTTCAAAGACGGCTGATGATACCATACAGGAGGTGATCTCGAAACCAGCCGAAGGCCTGACCAATTGTCCCGAGAGGGACTCGATCTGCCTGGAAGTAACCGACCTGCCTGATTGACAGCGCACTTTTCCGGCTCCTACAATTCCAGCTTGTTTTCTGGGGGAGGAAATCGGGAAGAGCATGGCCGTGGCCCTCCCTCCTCGATCATTCGTGGAGACCGCATGCCAATAACGGGCACGTCGAGCGCACTGGAAGACCTTCAGGTGAGCTACCAGGAGAAGCGGCCGGCGATCCGGGCGCGCCTCGCCGAGTTTGCGGAGATCGGACGCGAGGCCGACGACGCGCGCCTCTTCGAGGAGCTGGTCTACTGCATCCTTACCGCGGGGGCCAGTGCGCGGATGGGCCTGACGTCGATCGAACGCATCCGGCGCCTGCTCCCCCGCGCAGGACACGATCGCCTCCACCAAGCCCTGCTCGGGGCGCACCGCTTCCCCCGTGCCCGGTCCGGGTACGTCGTCACCACCCGGGCTTGGCTGCGCTCCGACTGTGATCTCCGGCTGCGCGAGCGGTTGACCGCTTTTGGCGATGACGCGGAGGGGCGTCGTGACTTTCTCGCCCGCACCCCCGGCATCAAGGGGATTGGCTACAAGGAGGCGAGCCACTACCTCCGCAATATTGGCTATTGCGGCTATGGCATCCTCGACAAACACATCCTCCGAACCCTTCACGAACTGGGGGTCCTCGAAGCCCCGACCCCACCGACGACGAAAAAAAAGTACTTGGCCGCCGAGGAGAGTATGCGACAATTTGCCCGGCGGATTAAGATCGACTTTGATGAATTGGATCTCCTTCTCTGGTCCAATCGGACTGGGGAGATTCTCAAGTAGCCGGCCACTGTTTGCGGAGCAGGCCAGGCCAGCATTACGGGCAGCGAGCGGAAAGTGAGAGGACAATCGGCATCCGTGCGGTATGAGGTGCAAGATGGGACGTAGATCAGACTGGTGGGCAAGATCGAGGAGGGGAGTGATGGGCCTCGCGGTCGCCGTGTGCGGCGCCGTGTCTGGTTTGGCTGTCGAGATCGAGGCGCAATCCCGTGGAAAACTTCTCAAACAGGCAGAGAAAGAGGTCCGACAGGCCAATTTCCCCGTCGCGGAGACTCTCTTCCAGCAGTTGCTCGAGCGCAATTCATCGGATCGACAAGCCCGGCTCGGCCTGAGTTTCGTCCAGATCAAGCGAGGGAACCTCGGCGGGGGATATGAACAGGCGGCCAAAGTGCTCGCTGCCGATCCTCTCAACTCCCGGGCCCACGCCTTGCTCGGGACGGCCCTGCTCCGGGCAGGTGAGTTTCGCAACTCGATCGAGTCCCTCTACACCGCGGTCAAACTCAACGAGCGGGAGGCCCTCGCCATCGCTGGCCTCTCCGAGATCGAATATTTCGAGAACCGTGCCAAGAACTCCTATGCCGGGCTCAAGCGCGCGGTTCTGCTCGATCCCTCGGAGCCGGACTACTACATCTCACTGGCGCGCACCTGCTCGCGACTCGAGTACTACAACGAAGCGGCGGACGCTTTCCAGCGGTTTCTCGATGTCTCGCCCAAGACCGACGCCGAACGCAGAGCGCGTATCAAAGGGCTGATCGACCTCTATCGTTACCTCGGGACGACAAAGATTCACCGCACTGCCGGGAAAGAGGTCAGCACGGTTCAATTCAATCCGGTCAATCACCGTCCATTCATTGAGGTCCAGGTCAACGGCAAGGGCCCCTTGCGTTTCGTCATCGACACCGGGGCGAGCCTGACCGTCATCTCCGACAAGGCCGCGGAACGGCTCGGCATCAAGCCGGTCGCGCGTGGTGGCAATGCCCGGGCGATCGGGGGGAGCGGCTCCTTCCCGATCGTCTATGGGCTCCTCGACTCGCTGAGTATCGGAGATGTGCGAATCGACCTCGTCCCGGTCTACATCCGCACCGTCTACTCCTCCCCGGATCTTCCCGAATCGGACCGGGCAGATGGCTATCTGGGCCTTTCGGTCCTCTCCAATTTTGCGGTGACCCTCGACTATCAGACCCGGCAATTGACACTTGACCGTTCCCCAATCAGCGATCTACCTCCTGCGGCGGCGTCCGAGTCGTCGAGTGTTCCGGCAGAGATTGCCGACCCCTTCCAGTCTGCCCCCGTTCGAACCGAGACGGATACGGAGCAGAAGGGGCAATCGGTTGTGGCGGCCAGTGGCAGCTTCGAGGTTCCGATCCGCAGCACGAGTGGCGGATTGGCCAGCACCGAGGCGACGCTGCCCGGGGTCGATCGTCCACTCAATCTGATCATCGACACGGGAGCGACGGTCAGTGTCATCTCCAGCGCTGCCGTCCAGCAGCACGCCCTCGAGGGCCTCATTACACCCGGTGTCACCTATCGTGTCATCGGTGCGGCCGGCATCTCGGAGGGGGCCAAGGCGCTTGGGCTCTCGACACTGGCGGTCAACGGTCTACGGAAAAACCAAGCCCGCGCGCTCATTCTCGACCTCTCGGCCGTCAATGAGACTTCAGGGTTCGAGCAGCACGGCGTCCTCGGTGCCGACTTCCTCTCCCATTTTCGCGTGGTGCTCGATATGCGCCGCTACCAGTTTCGACTGACCCCCCAGTCCCCGGCGATTACCGTCGCGGCTCCATCCCAGTAGGCCCGAATCCGTCTTGACCAGCATCTATCTTGAAACATCCGTGATTGGCGCGTATCTCGATAAGGGAGAGTCCTTCCGACGCGACTTGACAATCCGCTGGTGGGAACACGAACTCTCCCACTATCGCGCCTTTGTCTCTCCGCTGGTGGTCCGCGAGCTCGAGCGGACCCGTGAGCCCTATCGCCGCAGTTCCCTCGGTTTGATTCGCGAGCTTCCGCATGTCGAGGTCACTGACGAGGCCGCGATTCTCGCCGAAGGGTACCTTTCCAGGGGAATCTTTCAGCGAAAATTTCTTGGAGATGCCTTACACGTTGCCCTCGCCTCCGATCACAAGCTCGACTACCTTGTCACCTGGAACTTTGGCCACCTCGCCAATGTCCATCGTCAGGCGCGCATCAAGCTCTTCAATACAACTGCGGGATTTTTTGTCCCGGAGATCGTCACTCCGGAATTTCTGGTCCGGGATTGGTAGCCAATGTATCAGCGCCCCCACTTTTTAGAAGAGTTGCACGCCATTCGGGAGGAGATGGCGCGAGAATGCGATTATGATGTCGACCTCTTTGCCGAGATGGTGCGGAGCAACCAGCCTCCTCGACGAGGCCCGGCCCGCAACATCCGAGGAGTACGAAAGTACGTCCCTCCCCTCGTTCCTCCCGAGGCAGAGATCGGAGCGAAGCGAAAAAAGAAGAAGGGATCCTGAGAAGATCTGGTATGAGTGAGCCATTTGAGGCGATTGGATTCAAGGTAACGGATGAGGCGTCCTACCAAGCACTGGCGCGCGAAGCCCACCAACGGGGGACGGTGACGCGTGTCTCACGGGAGGAGGGGGTTCTCCACGGCTGCTGCTGGAGTCTCGGCGGCGGACTCGAAGTCTGGACCGTCCTCTACGAATCCCCAGAGGGAACCTTCTACGCTGATTGTCGGCCTGCGTTTCGGACACGGCAGACTTATCAATTTTACCCGTGGGAAATTCTCGAATTTGAGCAGGATGGAGAGGCGTTGCTGACGGGAGTGGTGCGCCACTCGCGGCGAGAGTGGGTCATTGCACTGCAGAATTTGACGGAACTCGATCTCAAGCAGCTCCCCCGGAATCACGTCACGGCAGTCGTCTCGGGATTGGCCTACCGGGCGCGGATCGTCCGCCCCTCGCCTCAGGGGGCCCTCTTCGAGGCGGGGCTGACACGGCGAAAGGCCGCTGAAAACGACTACCGTGTCCGCGGCGAGATCCTCTCGTGGCGGGAGATCCGGAATCCGCTGACCACCAACCATCTCCTCGCGATTCGCCTGGCCCTCGGGAGCGAGTCACTGGAAGTACTGGTCAACCGACGTGACCTGTCAGGGGATCCGCAGCAGGGCCAATGGCTCTCGGCAGAGATCTGGTTGCAAGGCTATCTGTTGGGAGAGCAACAGTTGCGTGCCTCCTACGAAGGGGTGGATCCCCAAATCCCCCGGCAACACTACTGGCGCAACCTCCGTCGTGGCACGTGGCCACATGGGATCTGACAGAAGAGGTGAGGATGGAGTTGCTGGCCGCTCGATGGGTTCTTCCCGTGACGAGTCCTCCGATCCGGCAGGGTGCCGTCGTCATTGCCGGGAGCCGTCTTGTGGCGGTCGGTGGCGATGTACAGCTCCGTCAAGCCTATCCCGAGGCCCAGGTGACCGATCTGGGAGAGGTCGCGCTTCTGCCCGGTCTGGTCAACGTCCACAGCCACCTGGAGCTGACGCTCCTGCGTGGGCGCCTCGAGCGGAGCGACTTTCGCGGCTGGATCGGCGAGTTGATCGCGCTCAAGGCGGAACGGCTGACCGTCGACGATCTGCTGGTCAGCGCGCAATTGGGTTGTCTGGAGGCGATTCGCACCGGGGTGACGACGCTCGCCGATACCGCTGACGCGCCGACGCCGCTGATGGCCCTCACTGAATCAGGGCTGCGAGGCATTGTCTACCAGGAATGTTTTGGTCCCGATCCGGCGCAAGTCGAACCCGCCCTCGATCAACTCCAGCGCAAGTTGGCGGCCCACGATCAGTTTCTCGCTTCCTGCACACCGCCGGTGATCGGGCGAGTTCGCGTCGGGATCTCCCCCCACGCACCCTACTCGGTCTCTGCTTCCCTCTATCAGCGGGTCGCCCGTTGGGCGTCAGAGCAGCGCTTCGACCTTGCCCTCCACGCGGCCGAGTCCCGCGACGAGTGGCAGCTTCTCGCGGATGGGGGGGGCGCTTTCGGAGAGTCTCTCCGGACACGAGAGATCCCTTTTGTCCCCCCGGGCTGCTCGCTGGTCGAGTACCTCGATCGCCTTGGCGTTCTGTCGACGGCGCCCCTTCTCATCCACGGGGTGACCATCGACCCCGCCGAGACTCCCCGACTGGCCGCGCACGGTGTCCGGCTGGCCCATTGTCCGAAGTCGAATGCCAAGCTGGGACACGGCATCGCCCCGTTGCGCTCGTGGCTGGCGGAAGGGCTCGCGGTCGGCCTGGGAACCGATAGTGTCGCGAGCAACAATGGGGGAGATCTGCTCGAAGAGGCCCGGTTCTGCGCTCTCCTCCATCGGGCAGACGGGCGCGACGCCGCTTGGCCCGATGCTGATCAAATGTTGCGCCTCCTGACGATCGAGGGAGCTCGTGCCCTCCATCTTGAAGAGGAGATTGGCTCCCTCGAACCTGGGAAACGGGCCGATCTGATCGCCATCGACCTGCACCAACCTGCCACTTCCCCCCTCTACGACCCCGTGACCACGCTTCTCTTCAGCGCCAGTGGTCGCGATGTCTGTTGGACGATGGTCGATGGCCGTATTCTCTATGAGAAGGGCCGGGTGACGACTCTTGACGAGGACGCCCTCCTCGCCTCTGCCCGGCAGATCGCGGTCAAATTGACCCCTCCCCTTCGCTGATTTCATCTCTACCCGACCCGAAGAAAGAGCAACGAAAGTCCCGCCACCAGGACCCATAAGACGACTCCCAGCAGTAGTGGACGAATCCCCACTTGGCGGGCCGTCTCCCGCGAAAGCCCGCTTCCGATCAGAAAGAGCGTGATCAGCAGTCCGATCCGACCTGCCCGGACCAGCCAGGGGTAGACAGCGGCGCCAGGTGTCCAGTAGGTAGCCACCAACGCGGCCAGCAGGAAAAAGACGATGAACCAGGGCCACGGCGCCGCTCTCTTCGACCCCCTCCATAACGAGAGCCCCAACGCGAGGGGAAGGATCCAGAGTGCCCGTGTCAGCTTGACCGTCGTGCCGACCGCGACCGCTTCCGGACCATACCGCAACGTCGCTCCAACGACCGAACTGGTGTCGTGAATGGCCAGCGCTGCCCAGAGCCCAAAGTCCGGCTCTTCCAATCCCACCCACCTTCCCACCACGGGAAAGAGCAGCAGGCCGGCCGCGTTGAGCAGAAAGACCGTCCCCAGCGAGACAGACATCTCCTCCTCCTTGGCGCCCAGGATTGGACCGATTGCCGCAATCGCACTCCCCCCGCAGATGGCCGTTCCCGTTGAGATCAGCAGTGTTGGGGTCTCCCCAACCTTGAACCAACGTCCGAGCCCCCACCCAAGCAGCATCGTCAGGACGATCCCCGCGATCGTATACCCTACTCCCGAACGCCCCGCTTCCACCACTTGGCCGAGGTTCATCCCAAAGCCAAGTCCTACCACGCTCCCCTGCAGGAGCGTCTTAGCGACTTGACGCGACTGTCGTGGCCACGGATGCGGAAGCCACCACCCGTAGACCAATCCGACTCCCAGCGCCAGCGCCGGTGATTCCCCAACCCATGCCAGGACGAGCCCTGCCACAAAGATGATCTTGTTCATGCTAGAGGCTCTCCAGAAACCCGGGGAAAGCGATGAATAACGGGACGATCTCACACGAAGGCACGAAGTTTTTTATTGGTCATCCAGAATAAACGCAGAATCTTTTCGTGCCGTTCTGTCTTCGTGTGAGAAAAAACAACTGGGCCCACGCTGCGGGCGGGGGTGGGGGAAGAGGCTCTCACGGAGGCACGGAGAACACCAATAAGATTGGGTATTGAACATCGTCAACAAGCGACCAATGTCTGAACGGAAGAGATCATTGCCGCAAAGAGAGGTCACCGAGAAGAAGATAGAACCCCTTGAAGTTTATTAACGCCGTGAGTAGTTACTGTCTTGGATCAGTACTTCGAGACCGCCTTCGCCACACCCGTCGGTCTTGCCAGATATCGCCTGTGCTCTTCCATCCTTAAAGAAGGCCTTAAAGAAGGTTTCGTGATGAATTCAAAAGAGGGGAGAGTCTTCCTCTCCCCTCCTCCCTGCTGATGCACTTGTCTCTCTCTTGACTACGCCAGATGTGATTCGAGAAACCAGAGCGACTTGTCGAGATCTCGCGAGACCCCTGTCAACAGGTCGGCTGTACTGGCATCCCCCGCCGCATCAGCTTGCTCAATCCCTGCCCGTGTGCTCGCCGCCAGTGCGGCATATCGCTCCACCAAGGCCTCGATCGTTCCCCGTCCGTCCGTCACCTCAGGAAACTCCGGCAATCGCGATCCTGCCGCCGTCATCCGCGCCGTTCCCAATGCAGTTCCACCGAGCGTCGTTGCCCGCTCTGCTACCGTGTCGACGTGCCCCAGCAGCTGCCCCGCCAGCTGGTCATAAAGCTCGTGCAAGGTCAGAAATTGCGCTCCCTTGACATTCCAGTGTGCCTGTTTGGTCTGGCTGTAGAGGTCGAACAGGTCAACCAACTCCTGGTTGAGCAACGCTACCATCTCTTGCCGTGTCTCTCCATCCAGGTCGATCCGTGTTTGGTGCATTTTGGCTTGTCTCATCGCTTCTCCTTCCGTTTTCTCTCTGCCGGCAGTTGACGGCCGGGTTCAATTTTTCATTGTTGATTCTTTCCTTAACCATCCATCGCTGGTGTCGCCTCTCTTCCAGTGAACGACCCGCCTCCCTCACCCTCATCGGCTTTGTCCCGACAGGCGGCACAGCTCCCCAGTACCTCCAGCCGGTACTTCGCCACGGCAAATCCAGCAGGAATCTCGATCCACTTGACGATCTCCCGCTCACCTCCCGGCTCCAGATCGCACATCTCTCCACAACTCAAACACCGACTGTGGTAGTGATGATCCGTCCTCCGGTCATACCGCGCCGGTCCCTCCCCGCAACTCACCTTCAACGCCGCTCCACATCCCACCAACGCTTCCAAATTCTTGTAGACCGTTGCCAAGCTGATCCGTGGAAGCTCCTCCTTGACTCCTCGGTAGACCTCTTCTGCCGTCGGATGCTGCCGTGACTCCAGTAGATACCGGTAGACCGTGACCCGCTGCCGCGTCAGATGCCCCCCGCCGCACGCTTCCAGCTTCTCTCGTAACTCTTCCTCTTCCCGTTGCACTCGTTTCATCTCTTCCGTCCTTCCACGCTTCCCACCATACGCCTCCTGAAAGACAAAATCAATAATTGTTATTGTTTTTTGAGGTAGGGAGGGGGAGGGAGAGTGGCGGAGAGCGAGGGATTCGAACCCCCATGCCCTTTCGGACGCCGGTTTTCAAGACCGGTGCAATAGCCATTCTGCCAGCTCTCCGCAGCCAGAACCGTTTGAAAGTACCACAGGACAGGAAGTGAGTTCAATCTTCTCTGGGGGGGGACCGAGAGAAAGGGACCGGGAAACCATTGCAGGGGAGGGAAGAGAGGAGTAGCATACGTTACCAATGGGCCTGACAGGGCAAGTCTTGGGGAATCAAGAAACGGGAGAGAGGAAGAAGGACGTGGATGTTTTGAGGGAATACCTGGGACCAGCCCTCAAGCAGATGAACTCGCTCGGAAGAGAGGAGATGGCGATGAAGCAAAGTAGACCGGAGCAAGGGGTGACGCGGCGTCAATTTCTGGGAGCGGCGGCGGTGCTGCCGCTCGTGTTGGGTGAGGAGCGGTCCGCTCTTTCGCAGACGAAACGACCTCGGCTGCCCCTGGCCTTCTCGACCCTGGGCTGTCCTGCCTGGGAGTGGAAGAAGATCTTGAGTCAAGCCGTTGAGCACGGCTATAGCGCACTCGAACTGCGTGGATTGCTGGCAGATGTGGATATCACACGCTCGCCGCAGATGACCGGGGCGAAGATCAAGGAGTCCCTGGCCGATCTCAACGCACTCGGGCTGAAGGTCTCTGACCTGGGAGCCTCGAGCCGCCTCGCCGAACGGGATCCGGCGCGTCGCTCCGAACAGCTTGACGAGGCGCGGCGCTACATCGACCTCGCCCATCAGCTCAACTCCCCTTACGTTCGCGTCTTCGGGATGCGCGCCAAAGATCAGCCGATGGAGGACGCGGTGGCGCGAATTGTCGAGGGGTTTCAGGCTCTCCACGAGCAGGCCAAGGGGAGCGGGGTCACCCTGCTGATCGAGTCACACGACGATTTCTGCGAATCGCCGACGCTGCTCGCGATCCTCCGGGGGGCCAACCTTCCGACCGCTCAGCTCCTCTGGGACGCCCACCACACGGTGGTCATCGGAAAGGAGTCCCCCGAAGAGTCCTACCGCCAATTGGGCGCGTATGCCCGCCACACCCACCTCAAGGACTCCCGGGCTCCCCGTGGCGAGGAGAAGGTTCGCCGCTATGTTCTGACCGGTACCGGGGAGCTGCCCATCCGCCAGACGGTAGAGGTGCTTGTCAAGAACAAATATGCAGGCTACTTCTGCTTCGAGTGGGAGAAGCGATGGCACCCGACGATCGAGGAGCCGGAGGTCGCCATCCCCCATTTTGCCCGCTGGATGGCCACGGAACTGGCTCGTGCCGGCTACAAGGGGGCCTGATGCGGCCTCCTTCTGCTCATCTGGGACGAGCGGGGAGGGGAATCTCGACCTTCCTCTCCCCCAAGGCTACCGTGGCCGTGTACGTCTCTTCGAGCGGCGCTTGCGGGGGGATGGCGAAGAAGAGGACTCCCCGGCGTTCCTCTCCAGGGGAGAGCTCTCCGGACACCGGCAGCTCGATCTCCCGATATCGAGCCAAGGTCGCCCGGTGCGACTCGATCGTGTAGAGGCGATTGCCATAGGCCCGCATGACCCGACGCAAGGCTTTGTCACCCGTCAAGGGGGGAAGCGGGGGGCGACGCTCCCCTCGTGTGCCCCTTACTTCGATCTTCATCGCGGAGAGGTCGGCCGACTCGCCGCCCCGGTTGAGGAGGTGCACCTCAACCGCCAGCACGCCAGTCAGAGGGAGATTGGCTTCAAATTGTCGCAAGGATTCGTCCCCGTCATAATAGGCTGCTCCCACTCGGAGTGTCGCTGCCCCCTCCACTTCTCCGAGCGAATGAGAGGGGAGGGCTGGGCCGGCCGGGAGCGGGGCTATCCGGTAGAGCGCTCCCCCACAGCCAACGAGCCAGAGCGGCAGCAGAAAATAAAATGCGGAAAGTCCGAGCCTTCGGTCGTTCATACAAAGTACCGTCACGGCCAAAGGCCGCTGAGCATGGATCTAATCTGGATCTGACTGCACTCACTCGTGTGAGCTGAGAGGTAGCCTACCGCTCGGCGCGCTGGATGTCGAGAGCCGTTCCGGCCAGTCAACGCCCCGGCGGCGAAGCTCAATCGGGGGCCAGGACCGGCTCTTCAGCGAGAAGGGAGACCAGCGATGAATGTCGATCAACCGAAGCGTCAGGAGAAAGAGGGTTTGTGTGGCGGGGGAATCGCCCGTTGGCACGTTCTCAGGGTGATTTCGACGATCTTCAGCGGGGCGCTGGCGGCGCTCCTCTTGATGGGAGGCGAGATGCAAGCAGCGGAACCAGGAGGCTCCTCCGATCGGAGCAAAAGCAGTGCGACTGCTGGCGCCGTGGCGCAAATGGGTACCAGCTCAATCGAAGATCAACAGAAGGTGGCGATCACCGTCTACAATTCCAACCTCGGCCTCGTCCGGGATACCCGGACGCTCCGTCTTCCGCGAGGAACCTCACAGCTCCAGTTCATGGACGTCGCCCAACAGATCAAATCCTCGACAGTTCATATCAAATCGTTGACGGCCCCGGCGGAGCTGCGTGTCGTCGAGCAGAGCTATGAGTATGACCTCCTCAACCCGCAGAAGCTGCTCGACAAGTACGTCGGCCGTGAACTGACCCTCCTCCTCCGTCGGCTCGAGAACAACACCGAACAGCTCATTCCGACACGCGCCACCCTCCTTTCCAACCAAGGCGGGCAAGTCTGGCGGATTGGGGATCAAATCGTCATCAATCCCACTCAGATTGCCGAGATCCGGTTCGATCAACTTCCCGCGGATCTCATCGCCAAGCCGACGCTCGTCTGGACACTCGACAACAACGGCCCCGAGACCCATACCGTCGAAGCCTCCTATCTGACTCAAGGCCTCTCCTGGCAGGCGGACTATGTCGTCGTTGTCTCCCAGAACGATACCCGCGCCGACCTCAATGGCTGGGTGACCCTCACCAATCAGAGCGGGACCACCTATCGCAACGCTGAACTCAAGCTGGTCGCCGGTGATGTCAACCGTGTCGAGGAGCAAGATCGCAGCAGGATGCTCGAGTCGAGGGTAATGGCGATGGCGGCAGCCCCTCCTCCACCCCAATTCGCCGAGGAGTCCCTCTTCGAGTACCACCTCTATACCCTCCAACGTCCGACCACAGTCAAGCAGAGCGAGACCAAGCAGATCAATCTCCTCTCTGCCGCCGACCTCGCCGTTCGCAAAGAGCTGGTCCTCAATGGCCAGTCGATCTACTTCCGTGGCTACGAAAACCCCGGAGAACCGATTCGTGAAAAGGTCGGCGTCTATGTCGAATTCCGGAACTCGACCGAGAACAAGCTCGGTCAACCCTTGCCCGCAGGGATCCTGCGCGTCTATCAGGCCGACCAGTCCGGGTCGCAACAACTGATCGGCGAGAGCCGCATCGACCACACTCCCAAAGACGAGTCGGTACGTGTCAAGCTCGGCGATGCCTTCGACATTGTCGCTGAGCGTAAGCAGACAGACTATCGCGCACTCTCGCGCCGCTCCTCTGAATACGCCTACGAGATCCGCTTGCGCAACCGGAAGAAGGAGCCCGTCACCATCATCGTCAACGAGCCGATCGGCGGAGAGTGGGAGATCCTCTCGTCCACTTTTCCCGCCCAGAAGACTGCCGCTTTTGCCGCGCGCTTCGATGTCCCGGTTCCCGCAGAGGGCGAGTCCGTCCTGACGTACCGGGTTCGGCTCCGCTACTGACCTCATTTGAGGTGGTCACCAGCCGCTGGTCCTTCTCCTCCCCTGTGTCCCTTGCGAGACGGGTCGGGATCGGTCTTCCATTCCAACGTGTTGGGGAAAAAAGAGAAGAAAAAAGGTAATTACT
The DNA here is from genome assembly GCA_049317725.1 of Blastocatellia bacterium. Classification (GTDB taxonomy): domain Bacteria; phylum Acidobacteriota; class Blastocatellia; order RBC074; family RBC074; genus CAIOZW01. Next base: position 5,307 of record JBMOHS010000083.1, on the reverse strand, counting down.
CACGGCAAAGAAGGTCGGGAAGTGGGCCGGACCAACAAGCCATCAACGCCAGAACTGAAGAGGCCATTGCACTACCGAGAGATCACCGAGAAGAAGACAGGAGATACCTTGAGGTCCATCGATGCCGTGTGTAGTTACGAAAGAAGAGAAAAGAATAGAAAGGGGGCCCTTTCGGTCCCCCAATTCAGCAGCGTCCTCAGCCATTAGGGTATTTACCGCTGCTAGTTATCTGGCATTATGGTCAATCCACTTGGGCTTGTCAATATAGGGCAAGGCAGTTTCCTGGCCACGCGGTGACCAGAGAGGAGAACTACTTGTATCGAAGATAGTTATTGCTGCTGGCCAAGCTCGAGCAGGGTCTTTTCGTCGAGGATCGGCAGTCCGAGCTCACGGGCCCGGGTCAACTTGCTCCCGGCATCCTCCCCGGCCACGACATAATGGGTTTGGCGGGAAACGGAACTGGTGACACGCCCCCCGCGGGCTTCGATAAAGGCCTTGGCTTCGTCCCGTTTGAGTGTTGGAAGCGTGCCTGTCAGAACGAACTGGCGCCCAGCGAAGACCCTCTCGGGCGGAGGCTCGCCGGCCATCCCCCCACTGCTTGCCAGATCCAGCCGCACTCCAGCGGCCCTCAACCGCTCCATCAGTTCGCGGTGGCGCGGCGTCGCCAACCAATCGAGAAGTGACGCGGCGACGACCTCACCGATCTCATAGATGGCGCCCAGCTCCTCCTCGGTGGCGATCAGCAGTTGATCGAGTGAGCCGAAATGGTGGGCCAGGATGGACGCAGTGCGTTCGCCCACGTGCCGAATTCCCAACGCGAAGAGCAGCCGTGCCAAGCCAGCTTCCTTGCTGGCCTCGATCTGCCGAAGCAGGTTGTCGACCGATTTCGGGCCCATCCGTTCCAGGTCGATCAGTGCTGCCCGCTCTTCGGAGAGGTGGTAGAGATCGGCATAGTCGCGGATGAACGGTTTCCCCCCCTCCCGTGGGGCGATCAACTGGTCGACCAGCGCCTCCCCCAGCCCCTCGATGCGCATCGCTCGTCGTGCGGCAAAGTGGAGAAGCCCTTCGCGAAGCTTGGCCAGACAGTCTGGATTGGGACAGCGGCTGATGACCTCCCCGGCAGGCCTCTCGAGCGATGTCTGGCAGACAGGGCAGCTCGTCGGAAAATCGAGAATGGTTTCACTTCCATCCCTTCGCTCTGGAATGGCCCGCAGTACCTGCGGAATGATCTCCCCACTCTTTTCGATGAAGACCCAGTCCCCTTTGCGGACCCCGAGTCGCGCCATTTCGTCCGCGTTGTGGAGGCTCGCCCGCGAGACAGTGGTGCCGGCCAGTTGGACAGGCGCCAGGATCGCCACCGGGGTGACCGCACCGGTACGACCGACCTGGTAGTGGACATCGAGCAGCTTGGTCGTCGCCTGTCGGGCTGGAAATTTATAGGCAATGGCCCAGCGAGGCGACTTGGCGGTGGCTCCAACCTCCTCCTGAATCGAGACCTGGTCGACTTTGACCACGACGCCGTCGATCTCATAGTTGAGCCGCTCCCGTCCCTCTGCCCACTCCTCACAAAACGTCGTGACCGAACCGAGATCAGGACAGAGGCGAGAGTGGGGGTTGACTTTCAGTCCGTGCTCTCCCATCCAGGTGAGCGCCGCACTGTGCGTCAGGAATGCTGGCTGACCATCAAAGAGCAGTTGATAACAGAAGAGGTCGAGATGCCGTTCCGCGACGATTCGCGGGTCGAGCTGTCGCATCGTCCCGGCTGCCGCGTTCCGTGGGTTGGCGAAGACGGCCAGCCCCTGCTCCTCCCGCTCCTTATTGAGGCTGTCGAAGGCCTCCGACGAGAGGAAGACCTCCCCACGAACCTCGATCTCCCGCGCATGATGCCCCGGCGCGAGTTCCAAGTGCAGGGGGACCGAACGGATCGTCCGCGCATTCCCAGTGACCACCTCCCCCCGGACCCCATCCCCCCGCGTCACCGCACGGGCCAGCTTCCCGTCGGCATAGATCAGGGAGAGGCTCAACCCGTCGATCTTCAGCTCGGCGACATAGCTGAATGGACGATGCCCCGCCAGCTTTTCGCAGCGCTGCGCCCACTCCGCCAACTCATTCAGGTCGTAACTGTTGTCGAGCGAGAGCATCGGCCGCTGATGACGATACTCTTCAAACGCCTCCGCTGCTTGACCGCCAACCCGTTGTGTCGGACTGTTCTCCCGAATCAGATCTGGATGGGCCGCTTCCAGCGCACGCAGCTTCGCCATCAGCCGATCATACTCGACGTCGGCGATGATGGGGTTGTCGAGGACATAGTAGCAATGGTCGTGTCTCTCGATCTCTCGTCGCAAGAGGTCGATTTGTTCTGCCGCTGCGGCGTGGGCCAGCGGTTCCGATGGTCCCGCGTCGGGGCCACCTTCGACTTCGGTCGATCGTTTGCCCATTGGGCTCCTCCCTGTGCTGGCGATGCCTTTAATGGAGGATCTCGTGTCGGACGGTCAGCTGGTCGATCCGACTTTGATCGATGCCGTAGCCGATTCCTGGATCTTCCCGGCGCACAATCGTTCCACGCGGGGTGACCTCGACCGCCGGTTGGATGATGTCCTCTGTCCAGTACCGTCGCGAGGCTGAGACATCGCCTGGAAGGACAAAACCAGCCTGTGTTGCCATGGCAATGTTATGTGCTCTCCCAATTCCCGCCTCGAGCATCCCGCCGCACCAGACTGGAATCGATCGCTCCCGGCAGTACCGCTCGATCTGCTGTGCCTCGGTGTGTCCCCCGACTCGCCCCAGTTTGATGTTGATGATCCGGCAAGCCTCCAACTGGAGCGCTTTGCGTGCGTCGGCCACGCTCAGAATCGACTCATCGAGGCAGATCGGAGTCGCCAGGACCCGCTGCAATTCGGCGTGGTCAATGATGTCGTCATAGGCCAAAGGCTGCTCGATCAGCATCAATCGAAACTCATCGAGTTGTCGCAGCAAGTCGATCTCTGCCAGCGTATAGGCGGAATTGGCGTCGACCGTCAACTGGATCTCTGGAAACGCCTGCCGGACCGCCCGCACCATGGCGACATCTCGGCCCGGTTTGATCTTCAATTTGATCCGCTGGTATCCATCGGCCAACTCGTGCTCGATCTTTCGCAGAAGTGCCGTATCCGACTCTTGCAACCCGATCGAGACTCCACAAGGGATCTCCGCGATACTCCCTCCAAGCAGCTTCCAGAGGGGCACTCCTTGTCGTTTGGCTGTCAGATCCCAGATGGCCGTCTCGATCGCAGCCCTCGCCATCCGATTCCCCCGGATTCGAGCCGTTACCCCCCCCGCCTCCGCAGGAGTGGCGATCTCTGTCCCGAGGGTGTAGGGACCGGCAAAATCTCGCAGCACAATCCAGGCCGTATCCGTCGCCTCGTGATTGTAAAAGGGGCCCTCGTTGCAGGTGCACTCCCCCCAACCGTCCACTCCTTCACTCCAGACCTGCACCAGAATGATCCGGCGTCCAGTCGTTATCCCGAAACTCGTCTCAAATGGGGCGACCAGCGGCAGCTGGATCTCCCGCAACTCGATTCGCTCGATCTTCATCGCGTCTCCTTTCTCAACTCTTCCGCATCTTCCCCAGGTCGAAACCAACCATCAGAGTTGCCGTGGCCTTCAGGACTCTCCACCCATCTGGTCTTTTCCGCCCTCTGCTCCCTCAACCGTCCCCTCCACTGGCGCTCCTCCTCCCGCTCATCCGGAGAGAAGAGATACCAACTGCTTCCCGTCGGAGAGGTCTCCAACCCAGTGCAGTAGAGCCCACGCTCAAAGCAGGAGAGGAACTTTTCCCGTACTTGGCGCTGCCACTGGTGGGCCTCGGCCAGATCTCTCCCCTTGATCTCCTCGATTTCGCGCGGAATCTCGACCTTCTCAACAGGCCCCGCTGTCCCCATTGCCGAGTCCATCCCGGGTGGCGATCCTCCTGCCAGGGCCCGCTCGACTCGATCCGATTGCACCCACCATTCGACAAGCAGCCGATCCGTGTCGAGACCACGATGCAGCACGCTTGTGCTCCGGTTCCCATAGTAGTTGACTTTATAGCGGCGCACGACACCGCCCAGTTTGACCAGGTTGAGATAAGCGTTCCGGGACTGCAACGGGTCATATGTCCATGTAATCAGCGGCACCCCCAGCCGCAGTGCCCGGCTTCGTTGCTCCAGCTTCAACCGATGGCCGATTCCTCCATTCCGTGATTCAGGTCGGACCGCCAGCATGTGCGAGTAGTAGTAGGGTCTCAACTGACCGTCGAACGCCGCCATCGCATGTGCGAATCCAATCAGGCGACCTCCCGGCTCGAACCCCCCGTGCGTCATCCCCCCACTATGGCGCGCTGTAACGAACGCCCGCAATGGGAGCGTGTCCAGTTCGGAAAACCCCCAGACCTCCCGCTGCAGCTCTACGCACGCCCCATACTCCTCTAATGTCGTACACTGCCGGATCTCCAATTCCGCGCTCATTCCACTCCCCCCTCCACTTTGTCTCTGCTTATCCGAAAACGGCCGCAGAATACCACAGTGTCTGATACCCATTGCTCTCTGCCCAGGGAAACTTCATTTCCATGCCGATTGTTCCCATTCCTTTGTCCGGGTAGAGATGCTTCTCGTTGCACCTCCAATTCTCGGCAATTCACGGTTTCCGTCCTTGGCGGCTCTCTTCATCCGGTTCTTTCGCGCTGGAAGGGAAGAGATGAACTGACTGGTTGGGCAGGCTAAGATGTTGAATAACTTGATGTTAGGTGGTTGGCTTCGTCCCTGCTCAAAACTTTTTTGCGGTTTTTGAAAAAAGTCGTTGACTTGGGGGGCTAGATATATATAATCCGTTTTTGCCCGAGAGCAGACAGAAACGACGGCAAACACTGATGATGAGCTTGTGAGCTTTTGATCGTCAATGCGAGTGGTTGGATTAAGTTAGCTTTTGATCTTTAAACTGAGCAGCAGGCAAGGATGCATAGAGTCGGTTAAATGCTGACAAGTTGATTCTGCTGGTTTGCTCGGTTAAAAATAGAGATTACGGGTAGTGCAGCAACTGCACAAGTGGCTCCTGAAGTCACGCTGATTTTGATCATTAGATTTGTTCTTGTAGAATTAAAAGATCGCGAAGATCAGTTCGATATTTGAAAACTAGGCAGAGCGTACAAATACGTCGATACTTTTTAGTGATTAGTCTTGAGAGACCAATGAATGAAAAGTCATTCAATTCGGAATCTCGGTTCTGATTGGAATGACCAGGATTTTACTCTGAGAGTTTGATCCTGGCTCAGAATCAACGCTGGCGGCGTGC
>JBMOHS010000082.1:0-17414 GCA_049317725.1 Blastocatellia bacterium | reverse complement strand
CTTGGTCCCAATGCCCCGAGTGGCTCCTCGAACAGACATCAGTCTTGGCGACTCTCCCGTTGACGATCTTCCTGCGGAACCTCGACGAAAGCCCGGTAACGGCGTCGGCCATCGGCTCCGGTCTCCTCCGCGTAGCGCAGGAGGGTAACGGACTGATTGTATTGTTCCTGCAGGTAGAAACCAAGCGCCCGGGTTGGAAAATTACGCAGGTCGGATCGGTGCCGACGCTGGAGAAAATCCTGCAGTTCGGCTGGATCGATCTCGAGTTGGCGGAGCTGCGCCGGGGGCGGAAGGGGAAGGGGCGCCTTGGAGCGATCCCGGTCACCAAAGAAGCGGCTCGGAACCAGAAAGATGATGGCGATGATCAAGGCGCAGAGGAGATCGTATTGCCACGATCCGCGTGGATACGACCAGTTGAGAGTCGACTTGATTCCCGTGAGAATCTTCTTCATGGCGGCCCTACCGGCTATCCCGGACGATCATCCCGTCGCGCATCTCGATGGTTCGGCTGGCGACGGCTGCCGCTTCCGGGTTGTGGGTGATCATGACAATCGTCTGATGTAGTTCGCGATTGAGTTCCTGGAGCATATTGAGGACGAGTTGAGAGTTCTCCGAGTCGAGGTTCCCGGTCGGTTCATCGGCCAAGATGATCGCCGGGCGATTGATCACCGCGCGAGCGATGGCCACTCGTTGCTGCTCTCCGCCAGACATCTCAAGGGGTCTGTGCCCCATCTTGTTCTCGAGACGGAGAAGTCGCAGGACTTCGCGACGCGTATCGTGGTCGAGCGGGCCCTCTGGTCGAGCCAAACCCGAATCAGATCCACGCCGGCCCCCTTGGTGAATGTGCTCGGCCAACTTGAGGTTGCCTTCCGCTGTCAGGGTCGGGAAGAGGTTGAATCGCTGGAAGACAAACCCGATCTTGCGTCGGCGCAAATCTGTCCGGGCACCGTCGCTCATCTGAGCCAAATCCTCACCATCAACGACGACGCGCCCGCCGGTTGGGCGGAGCAATCCCCCGAGAATGTGCAGGAGCGTCGATTTGCCGCATCCCGAGGGCCCCATGATCGAGACAAACTCCCCGGGAAGAACCGAGAGGTTGACGCCCCGTAAGGCAGGCACATCGACCTTGCCGATCCGGTAGGTCATCGTCAGGTGATCTGTCAGCAGAATTGGCAGCAGGTTTGGCCGCTGGTTTGACAACAGGTTTGGGTTCATGGTCTCCGACCGGCAGGGGCTGTTCCGCGGGACACGCCCGGTAATGACGGGGAATCTCCCCGTGGACTATTCATACGAGAGAGCCTTCACCGGATCCTGATTGGCTGCTCGCACCGCCGGGTAGAGCGCCCCAACCGCACCCGCCACCAGCCCAATGGTGGCGGCAACCACCATCCAACTCCAGTGAAACTCCAGTTGCAGGGACGTCTGATGTTCGATGATGGCTCCAATTGTCACAGCCAGTACCAGCCCGACGACGATTCCGATCAGGCTGATCGTCAGCGCCTCCTTCTCGATCACCGTCACGATGTACCTTCGTGAGGCGCCAAGCGATTTGAGGATGCCAATCTCGCGTGTTCGCTCGGTGATGGTCGTGTACATGGCGAGCAGGATCACCAGCAGACTGACGATCGTTGAGAGGGTCAGGACGGCCTTGACGAAGCTGTCAATACCCGGAATCGCCCGCCCGAAGCCGGTCGAAATGTCCCTCGTCAGCAGGACGATGTTTCCAGGCAATTCGCGGTTGATCCGTTCCTGGACCTCTACCTGCCGGTCCGGGTCGCTCACCTTGACCATCATGAAGGTACATTTGTTCTCGGCGGCAAGGTACTGTTGCAGGTGGCGAAGGTCCATCTTGATGCGGGCCCCCGACTCAGGGCCATAGATGCCGACGACCGTCAGCGTCTTGCCAAAGACCTGGAGGCTGCTCCCGATGCCGAGCTTGCCTTGCCGGGCCTTGAGTTCGTCAATGATGACCTCTTGTTCGCCTTGGAAAGCCCTTCCTTCCAGGATGCGAAGACCGCTGATCGCCGCGTATCCATCCAGTTCGATTCCATCGACCTGCTCAAACCCGAGGCCGGATGGCCCACTCTGCACGTACCGCCCGACGGGACTGACTCGGGTCACCCCTTCGACCTGGCTCAACCGCCCGGCGTACCGAACGTCGAGTGAAAGGATCGACGAGGGCGAGAGGACGCTCGAGCCCTTCCGCGTAAACTGAATTTCGGCCCCCAGTCCTTTCTCGCGACGAATCCGGTCGTTGAGCATTCCCCGGACAAGGCCGGTGTTGAGGACGACCAACAGGACACCCAGGGCGACACCACTGACGCTGATCAAGGTTCGCGTTGGGCGCTGTCGCAGGTTGGAGACGATTAAACTGTCCATGAAGTTGATCTTGCTGGTGTCGCGATATCTGGATGAGGAACACCCAATCCCGTTGGCCAGTCAGCGCTGGCGCTCTTGTTGGCGGAAGAGGCTGGCATCTGGTCCGCCTCTGGCCGGCTTGCTCGCTGCGCGAGCCGGGCCGGAGGGCTGCTTGACCCCTGGAGACCCTTCTGAGCTATCAAGGTCGGTTTCGGGGAGGCCCTCCGTGTTTTCCAACTGGAAGACGCCCGCCGGCAGGGCAACATTGGTCTCGAACTTCCCCTCGACGAAGAGCAATCGTGCCTGGTAGCTGTCATAGGGGCGGCTGACCTGGATCGATCCGGGCCAGAGCGTCTGGTCAGATGCCTTCAAGGCACGATAGTCAGAATAGGTCACATCGGTCTCAAGCCGGCCGGCACGATCGAAGATCTGCTGTCTGGAGAAGAGGGCGTTGCGCGTCCGGTCGAACCAGAATCGCCGGGTGACTCGACCCGCAATCTCTCCCTCATTCGCCCGCAGGATCTCCGCCAGCACGTAGTACGACCGAAGGATCCGCGCGCCCTTCTTCGCTCCCGGCGTGGGGGCCGGCTCCTCCTGCAGGCTCTCTTCCAGACTGTAGTAGTACCGGGAGTCTTCCCGTTGGAGAGGTCGGATGAGCAGGGCATCGGTGAAGTGGAACGGTCGGGCGGCGATCAGGGCGCTGCGCCCCTTTTCGCCCAGCCGTGCGCGCCACTCGCTGTAGTCTGCCGTGTTGGTGCCAAAGAGAAACCGCCGGTAGTCTGTGGGGTAGACGGCGACGCGAAAGCGGTTCTCTTCCGAGACCATCTCGGCGATCCGGGTCTTGACGACTGGAACATTGACCACCAAACGAATCTTGTCGGGACGTTGGAGGGCGAGGAGGGCATCGGCATCGCGGTACCGCTGGGCCGATTCCAGATCGTCGAAGCGCAGGTAGATGCTCGAGGCACGCAACGTATCCAATTGGAGGAAGGGCTGGAGCTGCCCGGTCATCTCCTCGACTGTCGCTGTGCTGATGGGGGTCAAGAGGTGCGGAATAGTGATGTCTTCGACCTTGACCAACCCGCTACAGGCCGATCCCAGGATCACCCCCACCAGAAGAACTGACCAGATGGCGTGTCTGCTTCTCAATCGCCTCCCCATTCACCTCATTCCTGATTCCTTGGGATTCTTCCCCGACACAGTACCGGTCAATCGCCCAGCTCTCAATGGAACACACCATTGCTCTTTTGCGGGACAAGGAGCGCGGGGAGTCGAGTGGCTCAGGACATCCCTCCATTCAGGAGGGACCCGTCAGGAGATACCCGCGTCGCGGCAGAATCTTTCCGAAGACTTTCTGGAAAGATCTCGCATTGATTCCTCGTCACAGATCTTACAAATCCAAAAGTAGCATTGACGCTACCAGATGCCCCTTCTCTTGTCAAATTTCCCCTTTGTAGGGTACCTGGCGGGGGCGAAACTGGTGCTTGACGCCCCCCATTCGCTCGCGTAGACTTCCTTGTGGATATTGACTATCGTGACCGATACCGTCCTTCTCCTTGAGAATATTGGGATACTCAAATGGACTGCCCGGGGTATATCGCTTACCATCCTTGATGATCCTCGCTTTATGATCTCTAGTGATCTCTTGTGATCGTGGTTAGTAGACTCCTGGACGGCAGGTGGCATCACATCATTGTTGCCTCTGGGCATTTCTCAAGGTCCGGTCAAGACGATCTGGTCAAGACGATCTGGTCAAGACGATCTGGTTTGGAAGGCCTGTCGAGGCAAGGGCTCCACGGCGAAGGCCGGGATCGACCAACTGAGAAGCAGGGAGGGCAATATGCACCAGAAGGGAATTGGAAGAGGCCCGACGATGTGGCAGCGCGGCGGAGCACTAGCGATGGCGTTGACGCTGGTCTGGACGATGGTCGGGATGTTGCTGGCCGGACCTACCTCCGTCCTGGCCCAGGACGATGACAACAAGAAAAAGAAGCGCCGCGGTGGGGGTGAGTCGGTCAAGAGTGTCTACAAGCGCTGGGTCGATGAGGACGTCCGCTGGATTATCACCGATGAGGAGCGAAAGACGTTCAATTCGCTCAAGACCGACGACGAGCGCGAGCAATTCATCGAGCAGTTCTGGCTGCGCCGCGATCCGGATCCCGATACAGATGTCAACGAGTACCGCGAGGAGTATTACCAGCGGATCGCCTATGCCAACGAGAAGTATACCAGCGGTATCCCTGGGTGGAAGACCGACCGGGGCCGGATCTACATCATGTTCGGCAAGCCCGACCAGATCGAATCGCACCCGTCCGGTGGCAGCTACAATCGTCCGATCTGGGAAGGGGGGGGGACGACTGCGACCTACCCCTTCGAGATCTGGTGGTACCGGTATCTCGAAGGAGTCGGCTCTGACATTGAGATCGAGTTTGTCGACCCGAGTGGGTCGGGAGAGTACCGGATCGCGCGCAGCCCGGATGAGAAGGACGCCCTGCTCTACACCCCGAACGCGGGGTTGACCCTCGCCGAGCAGCTCGGGTTGGCGAACAAGGCCGACCGGGTGGCGTTTGGAATGTTCGGACCGAACGGGCAGGGCAACTTCATGAACGGTGGAGGCCAGCTCTTCGGGATGCGGGCCCAGGATCAGCCGTTCGAGCGCTTGGCGCGGTTGACCGCCCTCCAGCGACCGCCGAAGGTCAAGTTCAATGACCTCGCCGCCCTTGCCAATGAGTCGGAGCTGCCCAAGGCCAGCTTCGACATCCTCTCGGCTGGGCTGAACATCAATCTCCTGCGTGTTACCGAGAGTGCTGTGCTCACCTCGTTCACCGTCCAGCTTGAAAATCAGGACTTGGTCTATAAAGAGGTCGGGGGGTTGCCGCAGGCGGCCATCAACATCTACGCCAAGGTGACCAACGTTGCCGGTCGCCGCGCAGGGCAGTTCGAGGACGTCGTTACCTCCAGTTATACCCCCGAATCGCTCGACCAGGGCATGCAGCAACGGTCTGCTTATCAGAAGAACGTCGTTCTCGCCCCAGGTAATTACAAGGTTGACTTGGTGGTACGCGATGTCAACAGCGGGAAGACGGGGGTCATCAAGCAGGGATTTGTCGTTCCGCGGTACGAGGAGGGGCGACTCTCGACTTCGACGCTGATTCTCGCTTCGAAGATCGAGCCGCTCAATGGGCGCCTTGCCACCGGGCAGTTCGTGCTGGGGGCGCTCAAGGTCATTCCCAACGCGACGGGTGAGTTCAAGGGAGATCAGTCCCTCGGTGTCTACATGCAGGTCTACAACGTCTCGATCGATCAGGCGACGTTGCGTCCCAGTGTTGACATCGAGTACGTCGTCTCCCAGAAGGATAAAGAGCTGATGCGGATCAAGGAAGATGGCAACAACGGCCTCAGCTCGATCAACAGTCAGCAGATCACCCTCGCGCGACTGATTCCGCTCAAGACCTTCAAGCCGGGCTTCTACGATGTGCAGGTCTTGATTCGGGACAATGTCGCCAACCAGATGATTGCCACTGACAAGGATACCTTCCAGATCAAGTGAGAGGAAGATTTCCTGAGGTGGCGAGAGCAGTGGGTGAGACGGGGAGGTGCCGGACACGGCGGCCTCCCCGTTCGCATTTGACGGGAAGGTGGGGAAATTGACTCGCGATGAGGTCGTGTGGTGTTTCCGCCACCTCAGACCTTTTTTGTCAACCGATACCGCTGAGTCGGGCTACATTCGGCGGTGCGTGTCGGAGGGCAGAAGGCCTTGCTTGACGGAAATGTCTGGCAAGGCTGACGCTGCCTGCCAACTATTTTTCAGAGATCAAGAATGGGTAGGGGGCAGCGAGGTCGCTTGGGAGCTCTGGTTGAGCTGGCGTCGCAACTGGTTGACGAGGAGATGGGCTTGCCGAGTCGGTTCGGGTTGGCGATGGCGTAAGGAGGAGGCGAGGACAAGTCGCACCGCCGTGGCGAGGTCGATGCGATGGCCAGGGGAGACGTAGACAGGGGCGACGCGGTCCCGCGTGCGGACGACCATTCCGATCACCTCCGAGGCAGCCTCCAGCGGAGAGCTTCCTCCGCGGGAGAGTGGGGGGTCGAGGGCCTGGCCGGTCAAGCGTTGCTTGGCGCAACCGATGGTTGGCAGGTCGAGCCAGAGGCCGAGGTGGCAGGCGAGGCCAAAGCGTCTGGGGTGAGCCGTCCCGTGGCCATCCAACATGAGAACGTCGGGTTTGAGGTGAAGTCTCTCCCACGCTTCGAGCAGGGGAGGGGCTTCCCGGAAGCTGAGCAGCCCGGGAACATAGGGGAAAGGGGCCGTCGTGCGGACGTGGCTCGAGTCGAGGATCGAGAGATCCCGCAGGCGGAGAACAACGATTCCCGCATCGACAAGATTCGAGAAAGGGTGAAAGGAGAGATCGGCACCGCCAATTGTCTCCGGCTCCTTGGCGAGGGGGGTGAGCCGGATCTGGCGGCTCAGCTCACGCTGCAGGGCAATCGCTTCCGTCGGAGAGAGATCCCAGCGATGCGGTAGATTCATCCCTTGCTCTCCTCCTCAGCAATGGCCGATCCGCAGGCAGGGGGCCAGCGGCTAGCCCCCAATCTGGATGAGCGTCAAGGAGAAGTGGAGCGTCTCACCCGCCAATGGATGGTTGGCATCAAGGGTGACGCTCGATTCTGTCAGTTCGGTGATGGTGAGAGGGATGGTTCCTTCCGGCGTTTGCATCTCGATCGCCATTCCCAGTTCAGGCTCCATCTCGCCGAGAGAGAATTCAGCGCGGTTGATCGTTTGGACCAGCTCCTCGATCCGCTCGCCGTACCCTTCGGTGGGGGCGATGACGACCTCTCTGGAGTCGCCGAGCTTCATCCCGACGAGTGCCTTCTCGAACCCCTCGATGACCATGCCTTCCCCGACGGTGAAGACCAGTGGTTCGCTCCCCTCCGAACTGTCGAAGACCGTTCCGTCACTCAATTTGCCAGTGTAATGTACACTGACGGTGTCACCTGACCTGACCACGTCCATCGGATGCTTCCTCTCCCTGATTGGCGGTTTAATTCTTGCCTTGTCTCCCCTCCACTCTGCCGGTGAAGAGTGGAACGTCAGCGGAAGGAGCATTGCATAGCTCCCGGAAAATTGCCAGACCCTTCCGCGGTGGCGCTTGAAATGGGGCAGGCCGTTCCCTAACAATGGCACCATGAGAGCGCTTCAATTTAAGAATGGGCAGTTGGAGATGCGGGAAGTGCCGCCGCCGCGAGGCGACGGTGAGGCATTGATTCGCGTGAGGTTGGCCGGGATCTGCAACACCGATTTGGAGATTGTCAGGGGGTACGCTGGCTTCGAGGGCACCTTGGGCCACGAATTTGTTGGGGTGGTGGAGGAGTCGCCCGATCCCCGTTGGCTGGGTCAGCGGGTTGTTGGAGAGATCAATGCCGGGTGCGGGAGCTGCGCAGAGTGTCGCGCGGGGGATCCGCGGCATTGTGCTGGACGGACCGTGCTGGGGATTGTCGGGCGCGACGGGGCCTTTGCGGATTGGCTGCGGCTTCCGGTCTCGAACTTGGTCCGGGTGCCGGACGAAGTGCCAGACGATCACGCCGTCCTGACAGAGCCGCTCGCCGCCGCCGGGGAGATCTTGACGCAGACCGAGGTTGGACCGACGCACCGGGTCGCGGTCCTCGGGGACGGCAAACTCGGGCAACTGATTGCACGAGTTCTTGCGACGACGGGTTGCCGACTGCTCCTCATCGGCAAGCATCCCGCCAAGTTGGCCTTGGCGGAGCGAGTCGGCATCGAGGTGGCACGGGGGGAGGATCTGGCGGTTCGCCCGGCCGAGCGGTTCGATCTGGTCGTTGAGGCAACGGGCTCGCCGGCGGGGCTGGCGCGAGCACTCGAACTGGTCCGGCCGCGCGGCGTCCTCGTCCTCAAGTCGACGTTCCACGGGCCAGTGACGATCGATACTTCCCGTCTGGTAGTCGACGAGATCACCCTGCTTGGTTCCCGCTGCGGCCGATTCGACCAAGCCCTCGGGTTGCTGGCACGGAGAGCGGTCGAGGTCGACTCGCTGATCGCCGCCCGGTTTCCGCTCCACAACGGTGTCGCCGCCTTCGCCGAGGCTGCCCGTTCTGGTGTGATGAAGGTCCTTCTCGACCCCCTCTCGGAGTGAGTGGCAGCGGGTCTCCTGATACCCAAACGACAATTGCCAGGAGAGCAGATGGTTCTCAAAGGAAATCGATGGATACCGGTGCCGCACGGGCAGCTTGAGGCGCTCTACCGGCCGGGGGCTACCCCGGGGGCCCCCGTTGCCCTCGTTCTCCATCCCCATCCGCTGCACGGTGGGACGATGCACAACAAGGTGGTCTATCGCACGGCCAAGGCCCTTGAGGAGCATGGCTATGCCACCCTCCGCTTCAACTTTCGCGGTGTTGGGCAGAGTACGGGGCAGTTTGATCAAGGGATTGGAGAGACGGCGGATGCCGAGGCCGCTCTCGACTTTCTGCTCGCCGAACATCCAGAACGCGAGGAGGTGATCGTCGCGGGCTTCTCCTTCGGATCGGTGATCGGGCTGCGAGTCGGATGCGCCGATGCACGAGTCACCCGCATTATCGCGATTGGGGTTCCTCTTCGGCTCGACAGCCTCGCCTGTCTCCTGACGTGCACCAAGCCGAAGCTCTTCCTCCACGGCGAGGCGGACTCGATCGCCCCCCTCGCCCCCCTCCGGGACTATCTCGATCAACTGCCCGCGATGAACCACAATCAGTTGGTGGCGATCCCCGAGGCCACCCACTTTTTTGACCGGCACAGCCAGGAACTGCGCGAGCAGCTCGGGCAGTTCCTCGTCTCCCGCGTGCCGATTTCCCGATGAGAAGCGCGTGGTGAGTGAAAGCAACAACAGAGAGAGAAGGTTGGCAAGATGATGGATCGACTTGGCCCGCTGCTCCGCTATTTTCGAATCTCCCGTTCGATTCCGGTGGGGCGTCTCTTCGGGATTCCCTTGATGATCGACCAGAGCTGGCCGCCTGTCGTGCTGCTCCACCTCTGGTTGCTGGCGAGCTTCTGGTTACCGGCCCGAATCCAACCGGCGTGGCCCCTCTGGCAGAATCTTCTGCTGGGGACCTTGATCACGGGGCTCTTCTTCTTCTCGATCGTTCTTCACGAGCTGGCCCACTGCCTCGTCGCCCGGATCGAAGGCATCGAGATACATGACATTCAGCTGCATATCTTTGGAGGCTGGGCGCGACTGGTGGGGGAGCCACGCACCGCGATGGCCGAGTTTCGGGTCGCTGTCGCCGGGCCCGCCAGCTCCTTTCTGCTCGGGATGGGGGCGATGGTGGGGCTGCTCGCCCTGCAACAGATCGGACCTCGCCATTCGCTCCTGATGGGGGCCGTGGAGGCATGCTACTACCTGGCCATCGCCAACCTCTTTCTGGCCATGTTCAATCTGTTACCGGGATTGCCGCTCGATGGAGGACGCGCCGTGCGCGCGCTGCTCTGGCATTTCCGGGGAGATCTTCTCGCGGCGACCCGTACCACTTGGCGGATGGGCGTGACGATCGCCTATCTGCTGATCGCCTACAGCCTCTTTCTCTTCTTCCAGGCACTGGCGAGAGGGCTTTTCTGGCAGGACTTTCTCTTCTCGACGTGGTTGTTGGTGATCGCCCTTTTTCTGCGGCAAGCGGCCGAGAAGGATCTGCGGTCGCGGGAACGCCAGGAGAATCGATCCGTCAAGAAGAGCGAGGCGCTCTCCCCGCCACCGGGGAGATGGGGTGTGGGGGAGGCGGGTCTCCCCAGCCAATTTGCGCCGGGCACGGTCGGCTCGCGAATGCACTCTCCGATTGTCGCGGTTCCTCCGAGCCTGACGGTCGATGACTTTATCGATGAGATTCTCAGCGAACATCGTCGCGTCGTCTTTCCCGTCGCCCTGGAAGGGCGACTCCACGGCATCCTCGCGCTGGCCTACGTGCGCCAATTTCCCAGGGAGCAGTGGACCCATCTCACCATCCAGGAGGTGATGATCCCGATTGCCGAAGACCATTTTGTCGAGGCGAACAGCCCACTCCCGATCGCGCAGGAGAAGATGGCGCGCAGCCGCCTTGGCTTCCTTGCCGTTCTCGATCCCCAAGGTCTTCTCGTCGGAACCCTCCTCGCGTCTCAACTGGACGCTTGATCCGTGACAGATCTCTCCGACAGCAGTTGACGAGAGTCCGCGAGTTGGCTATCATACGCAAGGTTTTGGGCGGGGCCTTGACATTGCCTCCTCGGATCAGGTTCTTTGCAGTCTCTGATTGTGACCAGCTCGCGGATCTGAAAGTGGGCTCAGTTGCAAATTCAGTCGTGACAGTCGTTGACGAGGGGCTATAGCTCAGCTGGGAGAGCGCTTGAATGGCATTCAAGAGGTCGGCGGTTCGATCCCGCCTAGCTCCACTCCTCCTTTTACAATCATCTTTTTGCGGTATGCGCGGACCTGTGTCAAGCTTCTTCTGTTTCTTGAAGGAGCTGGCAAAGGGGATCTTTCTGCCGGGTAGCCCTCTCTTCTGCTCGTCCTTCCTTTGTCGATCGATCGACGCAGGTGCGCGAATGATGACCGGTCGAGGCCTGCGCCGCCGGTCTCGTCTGGCATCTCGACAGCCTCTGTAGCAAGATGAGAACGATTGGTCTGCCCACGCACGAATGCGTGGGAACTTTTTGTTCCGTGACCCGTTCCTCTCTCTGGCGGGGGGAGGAGACGGCTGACGACAAGGGAAAGGGGGCTCAATGGCAAGCGAAATTGGCAGGGTTGTGGGCGGAGAGGTCGGCCAGCAGGCAGCAGAGATCGATCTTCCGATGGTTGTCGGGGCGGTGGGACAGCCAGGGGAAGAGGAGATTGCCGGGGAAGGTCGCTGGCGACTGCGAGATCAGCGGGGGCATACGGTCGTCCTCCACTTCTATCCTCGGGATGAGACGCCGGTCTGTACCCAGCAATTGTGTGCCGTCCGCGACCAATGGTCCGAGTATCAGGCGACAGGCGCGGTGGTGGTCGGGATCAACACCGACTCGCTTGAAGCTCACCGCTCGTTTCGGGCGCGCCACCAGTTCCCCTTTCCGCTACTGAGCGACGCCAAAGGAGAAGTTGTCCGGGCCTATGGCATGACCAACCTGCTCGGGGTTCGCCGGGGAGTGATCGTCATCGATTCCGAGGGCGTGGTCCGCTATCGGAAGGTCGTCTTTCCGCTCTTTCGTCCGTCTGACGAGGAGGTCCTCGCCGTCATTCGGTCTCTTGTCTAGCCTATGTCCACTTCTGACTCCACCGCCCCTGGCATAGAACTCCGTCCGACGCTGGCTCCGGCCGCGCAGCGGCTGCAGGAACTCGTCCACGAGCTGAGTGTCGATTTCATTTCGATCCTCGATCTCGACCAGTTGCTCGATCGGGTGGCGGAGCGGCTTCGTGAGGTGATCGACTACACCTTCTTCAACCTGTTTCTGGTCGACGAGAAGCAGGGGGGCTTGGTCTGGAAGAAATCGATCGGGTATCAGCCAGCCGAGGTGGCCGAGTACGCAGTTCTCCCGGTCGATCGGAGCCTCGCTTCGGCAGCTTGGCGGGAGAAGCAGACCATCAATGTCGGAGATGTGACGAAGGATCCACGCTATCTCCCGATTGGCACGATGGGGGAGAGGCCGCCCCGGTCCGAGATCGCGGTCCCCCTCTTGCTCGTCTCCGAGCAGAAGGTGGTCGGAGTCCTGACGATCGAGAGCCCCGAGGAGAACTACTTCCGACGTGAGCACGAGCAGTCGCTCGAACTGGTTGGCCGCCACCTCGCCATCGCCCTTGAGCACGCCCGCGTCTATGATGAACTCCGACAGCGAACCCGGGAGATGCAGACGTTGATCGAGATTGGACACGAGATCACCTCGATTCTCGACCTCGATCGGCTCCTGAACCACATCGCCCCGCTCCTCGATCGCGTCATCACCTATGAATTTCTGCTGGTCGGTCTGATCGATCCTCTCCGGGAGGAGTTTGTCTGGCACGTCGAGCTTGGGTATGGAGCCCAGCAGCAAGAGCGAGAAACCCGGACACCGGTCAACCGGGGCATCGTCGGACGCGCCGTCCGCGAAAGACGGACCCAGATCGCCAACGATGTTCGGACGGATCCCGATTACTACGTCACGGAGAACTGGCGTGGCCAGGGGCAGCGCGCAGAGATTGCGGTCCCCCTCATCTTCGAGGGGAACGTCATCGGCGTTATCGCTCTCGAAAGCGGGACGCGCAACGCTTTTCAAGACGACCATGCCCACTTGCTGGAGAGTGTGGCCAACAACCTCAGCATTGCCATCGCCAATGCCCGTCTCTACCAGGAGCGGCTCGACCGGGAACGGCAGTTTGAGCGGGAAATACTGATGGCTCGGGACGTGCAGCGGTCGATGATTCCCGAGGCGGCCCCTCACTTGCGTGGCTTCGAGTTTGCGGCACGGCTCGAGCCGGCCCTCAATTTGAGTGGGGACTTCTACGACTATCTCAGCCTCTCCGAGAAGCGCCTCGGCGTGATGATCGGAGATGTCGCCGGCAAGGGGATTCGGGCGGCGATGGGGATGGCCGCGGCCCGCAGCATCATGCGCAGCGTTGCCCGGCGAGGGCAAGGGCAGGGGCCGAGCCGGGTTCTGCGCGACGCCAACCTCCGCATCCACCGCGACCTCGGCAGCCAGCTGCTGCTGACGCTGGTCTATGCCCTGGTCGATGCCGAGACGCGGACCATTCAATATTGCAACGCCGGCCACAATCCGCCCCTCCTCATCAGCGCCAATGGGCGCTGGCGTGCGCTCAAGACCGGAGGGCTGCTGATGGGGGTCTTCGACAAGCAGCAATACAAGAGCGAAACCCTCCGTCTGGAGCGCGGAGATCTGATCCTCTTCTACACGGATGGCTTGCCAGAAGCCCATACGCCCTTGCCGGAGCGGCAGGAGATTGGCGAGCAGCGCGTCATCGATTTTCTGCTGCGACATCGGCATCTGCGAGCGCAGCCCCTGCTCGATGCCTTGACCGCCTGGATTCAGGAGTTTACCCGGGGAGCGCATCAGCACGACGATCTGACGTTGCTGGTCATGCGGGTCTTGTGAGGAACCACTCGGGGAGATGCGGCGTGATCCAATCAGCGGCCGAGAGGGCGTGGGCGGGGTAGCTGGTGGTCACGGCGAGGCAACGTAGCCCGGCAGCGCGAGCAGCAGCAACGCCGGCGACGGAATCCTCGATCGCCAAGCACTCTGCCGGATCGAGGGGGCCGAGCTGCTGCTGCAGTCCATCCAACCCGCGCCGGTAGCCCTCGGGATTGGGCTTCGATTCGTCGACGTCCTCGGCGGCAATGATCAATCGAAAGTAGCCGCCAAGCCCAGCCCGGTCGATGCTCAATTCAATCTCCTCCCGGAGCGCACCGGAGACGATGGCCAACGGTAGCTGTTTCGAGAGCGAGCTCACCAGCGAGGCGATTCCAGGAAAGAGGTACGCGCCGGGAGGGGCAGCCAGCAGCACCTCGCGATAGGAGGCCGCCTTCAGACCGATGAGCTGCTCGATCCGCGCAGGATCCAGGGCCTCCTCCAACCGGTTGTGTTCCCGCAAGGCCCGCTCAAAGCAGCGTCGATCGTCCAGGCCGAGATATTTGTGTGGATACTCTTCTGGAAGGAAGTGCATGCCCTCGGCGGTGAGGACTCGACCGAGCAGCTCGCGATGGAGCGGTTCGTCATCGACGAGAACCCCGTTGAAGTCGAAGATGATTGCCTGGAACGATCTGGATTCCATTCCATTCTCCTGCAGATTGTCTCCCGCAGATTGTCTCCCGCAGATTGGTTGGTCCGCTCCCGTCCAGGGGAGCACGATGGGATGTCTGGTTGCCAATTGCGCAGGGTTGAGGTTAAATCGTCACGCTTAGGAAGTAAACCGCGCGGACAGTTCGATCGGTGGCAGGGAACTCGAAGCGGTGAGGGGACCGCCAGAACAAGACAGGAATCATGCAACTGGCACGAGTTGTCGGAACCGTCGTTTCGACCATCAAGAATGCAGGACTGGAGGCACGCAAGCTGTTGCTCATCCAATCGGTCGATGAGCGATTGCGACCGACCGGTCGGCCCCTGGTCGCGGTCGACTCTGTCGGTGCCGGGGTGGGGGAGCTCGTCTTCTGGTGCCGTGGTAAAGAGGCCAGCTTTCCGTTCGAGGGGAGTGAAGTGCCGACCGATGCGACCATCGTCGGAATTGTGGATTCGCCGGCTCACGTCAAGGCGATGACGTATGGACAGAGCGGCGCGAAGCCAGAGGGGGAGTCGGCGTGATCCTCGCTCGGGTGCTCGGTAACATCGTCGCGACCCAGAAGAACCGGCGGTACGACGAGGCGCGCATTCTGCTGGTGCAGCCAGTGGGGCCGGATGGGGCAACCCCCCGCGGCGCTTCCCTGCTCGCCCTCGACTCGGTCGACGCGGGAGAAGGAGACCTCGTTCTCTTGATCCAGGATGGATGGGCTGCCTCGACCGCGGCAACAGGTACCCCGGGCGCTGCGATCGACAGCGCGGTCATCGGGGTTGTCGACACGATTGAATGGGAGAAGGCCGAATGAAGGAATGGACTCCAGAGGCAATCCGCGAGCTGGTTCGCCAAGCTGTCCACGAGGCGTTGGCAGAGTTGCCCTCCCCGTCCTTGCCACCCACTCCTGATCTCCCCCGAGAGGCCCCACTTGAGCCGCCACCATCGCGTTCGGCCCCGCCGGCCTACTATGCCCCGTGGAGCGGAGTCGCCTACCTTGCCCACCCCAGCCAGCAACTGCTGCCGACGGTCGCGGCTGGCACAAGCGAGCCGCTCTGGGCCTCCCCGTCCGGTTTCCCATCTGGAGGAGACTGTTTTCTGGAGAAAGGCCAACCGTGTGACGATTGTGGCCGGTGCCGCTCCCTCGGGTTTTGAGCGCCGCCCCCTCCTCCCTTGATCATTCCCCTGACGAGTCCCCCAGAACGATGCGTGGAACGATCCTCCCGGTAGTCGCGTCGAAGACCCCGATGGCGAGGAGTCGCTTGCCGGCGTCACAGATCGACAATCGCTCCCCATCCTGCCAAGAGCCCGGGACGACGATCGACTGCCCCTGCAGAATCGCCGATGTCTCGCGCGGCGTAACATCGACGACCGCGAAGTCGAGCACTTCCACTGGGGGGAGGAGGATCTCGCGCATCCGATCCTCGCGGGCCAGCTCCGCGATCTCCGTCAGCGAGTGGGCGGCGTCGATGCGGCAAGGTCCGACACGCGTGCGGCGTAGCGCCGTCAAGTGAGCGCCGACCCCCAGGCGGGTTCCGATCTCTTCGGCCAGCGTGCGGATGTAGGTGCCTGCCGAACAGACGACGCGGAACTCGACCCGCAAGGTCGGCGGGTCATCGCCCTCTCCCGCGTCGAGCGTAATCCCCCCGAGTGCCAGTTCCCAGATCTCCACCTCGACGGCCTGCCGTTCGACCACCTTGCCTTCCCTCGCCAACTCGTAGAGCTTGCGACCACCTTGTTTGCGGGCCGAGTACATTGGTGGGGTCTGCCAGATCCTCCCGCGGAGCGAGGGGAGGACCGCCTCGATCGCACTCTGGGAGATCGTCGTGCTTGCGGTCGGGATCGTTACCGGCTTTCCTGTCCAGTCCCCGGTCTCGGTCTGCCACCCCAGTCGCAGCGTCGCCTCATACTCCTTTTCATGACCTGTCAGAAACTGGACCAGCCGAGTCGAGCGGTTGAGGCAGACGACGAGCAGCCCCGTGGCAAAAGGGTCGAGGGTTCCGGTGTGTCCAATCCTCCGCATCCGCAGCACGGAGCGAAGTTTGGCGACGACATCGTGCGAGGTCCACTCGACGGGCTTGTCGACCAGGAGAATTCCTTCCAGCGATGGTCGCTGGGATGTACTGGGCATAGGTAACAGATCCTTCTTCGGGCGCGGCCCGGGACATTGGACGCGAGAGGCCGTCAAGGTCAGAGTTCTTGCAGACGGTCAACGCTATGAACACGAATCCCCTGCCGCCAGTTGGCGTTGAGGCCGACGCGATAGCCCTCGACCTCCGGGTGGAGGCAGCGTGCCAGGGTTGCCAGCCCGCGGTGAAATCGCAAGCGTGGAGCGACAAGGTAGAGGATTGCTGGGCGGTCGACGAGACAGGCTCCACGAAAAAGCCCTCTTGCGGTCAGCTCTCCCCGACGTCGCGCCTGTTCCACTCGCAACCAGTAGTCGAGTCCCTGCAGGGGGAGCTGCAGGTCTTCACTCGTTTTAATCTCGATCACCACCATTCGACCACGGTCTGGCCCCTCTCGCCGGACCGTCAAGAGGTCGATCACCGACCGCTCATCGACCCGCCAGGTGGGTATTTGAGAGTAGACATACCCCGGGTCAAGTGCCGGATCGAGGGCCTCAATCCGACGCCGGAGCATCGACTCCAGCCAGGCTTCCTCCCGCAGTCTGTAGAAGGGATGGTGTCGATCCCGCGTCTCCCCGCGGCGGATTTCCAGCAGGCTCGCCACCAGTCGCTGGAGAGAGCCAAAGGCCCGTTCCGATAGCGCCTCCAATGGCCGCCCTTCCCGCATCGGATCGCCGACCACCCCGAACGTCGCCGCTTCTGGCCTGCGGCGTGGCACTCTGGCAAATTCGAGCCCCTCGATCAGATAGCTCGTCCAATCGGGCCCAGGGCGATAGCGACCTTCGATCCGGCCCGGTGCCAGCGCCAGAATGCGATGATGCCAATTGTGCTCGGCCCATCCCGCAGGGGGCAACACGAAGTTTGGCCAAGTCAAGTCCCGCGGATGGCGATGAAAGAGTTCCACCTGCGTTACCGGCTCGACCGGGATCAGCCGCTCCCCCGCTTCGCCAAGCTCAAAACAACGGAACCGGCATCCGAGATGGGCTCCGGACAACATCGGAATCCGCTCCCAGAGCGTCATTGAACGCTCCGCTGGGACGATGAACCAAACCTCCCGGACAGGCTTCCCCGCCATCGGTCGGGTGAGGGACTGTGATTGCTTCTGCTCCAACCAGACCAGCCCACTCGCGACGATCCCGTCGATCGTCGCCTGATCCTCCCATGGTCCACAGGCGAGGGCAAGGAT
>JBMOHS010000081.1:0-17487 GCA_049317725.1 Blastocatellia bacterium | reverse complement strand
GGGATGTTGACGTGGCTCTCGTCCTGCCCATTCGAGGTGCTGAGGTAGATCAGATCTCCGTACATCACCGGGGAGCTGTTCGCCAAGTTGTGGGGATGCGAGCCGACCTCCTCAATCATGTCGAATTTCCAGAGGATGTCCCCATCGAACTGGCCGGTGAACTTCTCTCCCTTGAAGGGACCGTCGTTCTCACCATCGCGGAAACCCTCGACATCGGCACAGATCAGCTCGGCCCGATTCGAGACGTAGTAGACGCGGTCCCCATCGATGAGCGGTGAGGAGGCGACGCCCTGAAAGGGCCAGTCATTGACGCGGCCCGCGGGGAGCTTCTCGTGGGTCAGTTGCCACATGAACTCACCGTCGGACTCGCGAAAGGCCATGAGTACTCCGCGATCTCCCCCTTGTTTCGGATCGCGCATCCCTTCGTTGTTGGTCCCCACAAAGACCATTCCGCGGGCAACGGTCGGATTGCCGTAGCTCTGCGAACCAAGGGTGGCGACCCACTTGACGTTGACCTTCTTCTCGACGTCCCAGTTGGTCGGGAGCCCCTTCATCGACGAGACCATGTTGCGGTCCGGGGTCCCACCCCACATCGGCCAGTCGCCTCCCTCACTGGTGGCCTCACTGGTGCCGGAGAGAGGACGGGAAGCTCCCACTGGAAGAAGTGCCCCACTCCAAGCCAAGCCGGCGACGAGGGCCACCAGGGCCACAGGGACAAGTCGAGGTCGGACCACTGCGATTATTCTGCTTACGTTCATCACGCTACCCTCTTTCCGTTGAGCTTCTGCTGCGTCGTCTGCCCTTCCCTCCCCGCATAGGAGACGGGAGAAGGGTGGGTTGGGGGAACTAGCGATTGGGCATCACTTTCAGATTGTCGAAAAAGACGTCATTGGGTGCATAAGCGAAGATGCCGGGGCTCCCCTGACGATTGCCGATCGGATCGAGATGCTCGATTGCCCAGGCGGCAGGCTCCGGATCGGCGCTCGGCCAAGCCTTGCCCTGCACGCGGACCTTGCCATCCGGCAGATTGGTCACCGACAGCTTGAGGCGGTACCACGTATCCTTCTTCCAGGCAAATGGCTGGCGAATCGCCCGCTGTGGCTCGATCTGCCACGAGGTCAGCTCCAAGCGTTGGCCGTTGCCAAAGAGGGTCAACTGGTACCGCTGGGCGACCACCCCGGCATCCCCCAATTGACGACGACGCTCGACAGTCCTGACATCGGCCTCGATCGTATAGTTGGCCAATTCGGCAGGGCCGACGAAGGTCCGCGCCCGTTGAAAAGCGGGATTGTCCGACTTCTTGACGAGCACTTTCCCACCGTCCAGCTCGCGGACAGCGTACTTGGGGGTCGCGTTGACCCACCACGCCGGAAAGCTTTCCACGGGAAAAGCGGAGAAGTCCTCGCTGATGGGAAGCGGCGGGAAGACCCGGACGTGGGCTGTCCCTTTCTGAGCAGGTACTCCCGGGACGGTCACCTGGAGACGTCCCGCCTGCGCCCCAGCGCCCGGATCGGGGGTGAACTGATTGGCGGAAACGGCCCCCTTGAGCCCCTCGAGTGCCCACTGCGCGTCTGTGGCCTCGCGAATCAGCCGTCCGCGATCATCGAAGAGACGGACCTGGAATCGGGTCGTCTGGCCAGGCCGCAGGACGACGTCGACAGGGGCGACCTGCACGTGTGCGACCGTGGCGGTCGCCGGGGCCGGCTCGGCCGGAACCGGCTTGAAAGGCAGGGCCGGTTGGCGCTTCTTGCCGATCGCGTAGACGTGCTTGGTGGAGACAAAGTAGACACGACCGTGGCTGATCGCCGCCGAGCCGATGACCTGCTCATTCGAGGCGATCAGGTCGTCCCCGACTTCGGTCTTCTGCTCGACAGCCATGCCCGGCTCCAGCTCGTCCTCGTCAAGGATGTCACAGCCGGTCTCGTTGGGCTTGAGGATGTAGAACTTGCCATTCTCGGTCCCGACATAGAGCTTGCCATCACCGAAGACCAGCGAGGCCTTCTGGATGGTTCCCAGCTTCTTCTCCCAGAGGCGGCGACCGTCACGGGTGTCGAAGGCGAGGAGGTTGGCACTGGCATCGACTTGGTAGTAGCGCTGTCCATCGATCACCGGGGAGGAGGGCCCCAACTGGGCGTTGCGCACCGACCAGAGCACGTCGGACGGCTGGAGTGTCCCCTTCGAGGCGACATTGACCGCAGCGAGAAGCCCCATCTCGTTGGTGTCGAGGTTCTCTTCCTGGTGGGAAAGGAAGGCGCGATTCCCCTGGAGGACTACTCCCGGATTGACCCCGCGCTTGCTGACCCCCAGGTTCCAAACGGGGAGACCGGTCTGGACCTGGAGGGCGTTGACGGTCCCATCTCCCGCTCCAGCGATCATCAGCCGCATCCCGTCGACCGTCGTCGTCACCGGCGTCGAATAGGTCGTGTCGAAGGGCCTCCCCCCAGGAGTGCTGATCCAGACGGTGGCACCCGTCCGCTTGTCGAAAGCAAAGTAGCGGTGACGACGCATCCCATTCTCACCCCACCCTTCAGAGATGGTGCTGACGATCACCAGATTCCCCTCGATGATCGGAGAGACCGTCCGACCGCCGTGTGTCGTCCAGGCGCCAAACTCATCGGTCAAGGCTCGCGACCAAACCAATTTTCCGTCCCTGGAGAGCGCGACCAACTCATTGCAGGCCCCGAAGGCGTAGACGATTCCCGTCTCGGGGTCACCTGCCGGCGAGGACCAAGCGATCCGGCGCGGCGGAACGTCGGAAGAGTAGACGTTGAAGCGGTACTCCCAGACAACCCGCCCCGTCTCAGCATCAAGTGCGATAACCCGCTCCTGCATCGTCGGGCCTTCCCCTGCGCTGTTGAAGAGATAGACACGACCGCCCATGACGATCGGTGCAGAGCGCCCTCCGTAGGGGGCCTTCCAAAGCAGGTTCTCTCCCGTGGGAGACCACTTTTCGGGCAGGTTACGCTCGGGAGAGACGCCATCCCGGCTTGGGCCACGCCCCTCCGCCCAATCGCTGCCGCTGCGCCTGGGACGTGTCGATTGGGCATCGACCCCTGCCTTCTCCCCAAGGCCCAAGGACAAAAGACCAAGCAGAAGCAAGGCCCCAAAGATCCTTCGCTGGAACATTCCCCGGCCCAGGGCCCCGACCTTGATCTTCGCGACGGTCCGCCAAATCTTTCTCTCGCTCTTCCTCATCCGATTTGTCCTCTCGGTCTGGTTGCGTTGCGCTCGGGGGAGTCGAACAGAGCCGAATCTCCCGTTCTGTCTGTGCCATGGGGAAAGGACTCTCCGTCGCCAGGGCCGGTTGCGCCGAAATTTACTCGAGCCTTTCTCCACTTCCTGTCAAATTGGTCAGTCCAAACTATAATGTCCCGGCGGAGGCAGTTCAAGGTGGCACCGTCTGGAGCGGTCCAGCCGGAAGAGGAGACGGCCGATTCCGGCCGGATCATCAGATAACCAACGTAGTGAGAAAGCGAGGCGAAACGGATGCGCAGCAGAGCGAGAGTTGGAAAGGAGTTCGGACCGCAGACCCGGTGGGCGGTCCTTCTCGGAATCCTCTTGGGGACCTGGGTCGCGACGGGGCTGTTTGGACGGGTCGAGACAGTCGAGGGGGCCCTCTTGGGCAAAGAGAGCAACTGGCCCCAGTGGCGGGGCCCGGAGAGCCAGGGCGTCTCCTCCGAACGGGAACTGCCGACCACCTGGGACGAGACCCGCAACATCCGCTGGAAGACCCTGCTCCCTGGAACCGGGTTCTCGCAGCCGGTGATCTGGGGTAACTTCGTCTTCCTCACCGCGGATGTCGAAAGCGGGTCGGCCCCAGAGGGGCACGCACCGCCCAAACGGGTCCTCGGCGGGCAGGAGTTCGTCCATCCGGAATGGTATGGCGCGGACAAACTCCACCTCTTCAAGACCCTCTGTCTTGATGCCACCACCGGGGCACTGCTCTGGGAACGAACCTCTTATGAGGGGACCGTCTACGACTATCGCCACAAGCGCGGGAACTACGCCGCCCCCAGCCCCATCACCGACGGAACCTACGTCTACACCTACTTTGGGTCGGAGGGAGTCTACTGCTACGACTTCAAGGGCCGACTCATCTGGAAGCGCTCGATCGGCCCGATCGGCACAGTCGGGATGGGGGTCGGAACCTCGCCCGTCCTCCACGACAACCTCTTGATCCTCCAAGCGGACCAGGAGTTCGATGGCAGCCTCTCGTTCATTCTTGCGCTCGACAAGAAGACGGGTCGTGAGGTCTGGCGCAAGGCCCGTCCCGTCCAGAGCAGTTGGTCGACGCCGGTGCTGGTGCGAACCGCCACGCGAACCGAACTGGTGACCAGTGGAAACGAGTGGCTGATCGCCTATAACCCTTCGACCGGGGAGGAGTACTGGCGCACCACCGGACTCAAAAGCCACGCCATCGCCACCCCGCTCGTCGGAGAGGGGCTGGTCATCTTCTCCTCTGGCTTCCCCTCAAAGGTCATGATCGCGGTCCGCCCAGGCGGCCAAGGCAATCTGGATGGTACCGATCGCATCGTCTGGCGTTACCAGAAGGGGACAGCCTACGTTCCCTCTCCGATCCTCTACCAGGGTCACGTCTACCTGATCAGCGATGCGGGCATCATGACCTGCCTCGACGCCAAGACCGGCGCTGTCGTCTACGAGGGGGGACGCGTCCCGATCGCCACCAAGTTCTACGGTGCCTCCCCAGTCGCCTTCGACGGCAAGATCCTCCTCACCAGCGATGACGGCGACACCTTCGTCATCAAGGCGGGCCCGAAACACGAGGTCCTCGCCACCAACCCCATCGGGGAGCCCACCCGGACCTCGCTGGCGATCGCCAACCGTCGACTCTACCTGCGGAGCGAAAAGCATCTCTACTGTATCGAGGCGGCCGCTCCCGCCAAAGGGGCCAAAGGCGGCTGACCTTCCAGACGATCGGAGGGGGGGCCGTCCGGGTCACGAGCGGGAAGCGGCGGGAGCTGGACGACTCATCCCCTCCAGGAAAGCTGCGGGAAGAGCCAGCCGAAGAGAGACTTCGCTGCCCTGTACCGCGAAACGGATCTGGTCCAGAACCTGATTGAGGGACGTCCGGCCGGCGGCGGCTGGCTCCCCCACAGAACCAAAGAGAGCGCGGGCCAGATTGAGCAATCCCTTCAAGCCCAGATTGAGTTCTGCAGCCTCCTTTGGATCTGGCGTCGGGAAGCGGGCCTCCAACGTCAGCTCGAGCGAGCGGGCCAGATCGATCTCCCCCCGGATCGTCTCTACTTTCGAGAGGGAACGGAAGAGGTCCCCCTGGGTCGCGATCTCCTCCCGGAGCCCCTCTGGCAATCGCACCCCGAAGCGAATCAACGCCGCCGCGCGTGTCTGGCGCAGCGCGCCAAGAAGCGGACTGTCCGGAGTGGCAGCAGTCGCCAGGGCAGCCTTGCTCATCCCTTCCACGAGAGCGACGACGGCGGGTAGATTGCCAATCGCCAGTCGTTGATCGCCAAGAGGAGCAACCGTCAACTCCTCGGTCGAGAGGACGAGCGGCCCCAGCGTGACGGGCGCCACGGGCGTCTGGAGGGTGAGAAGGTCGAATCCACCACGGGTCTCACGGCGGAAAGTCATCTGATTGGCGCGGAGCAGCGGTTCCAGTTTCGCCAAGTCGAGGTCGATCCCACCCACCAGAAGAAGCCCGCCCGCCTGGAGCCCCTGCAAAGAGAGAGCAAGAACCCCCTCCCGGGCATTGGCGGGGGCGACCCCCGTGGCCAAGGTGATCGCCCCCAACGAGCCGGCGATGGTATCGAGCCCTCCGATCTTGCGCTCCCCCAAGAGAGGGAGGGTCTCCCCAAAGACGCGCCGGAGATCGACCAGGGCCAGCAGATCCGCCGCCGGTGCCAACGACAGCAGCCGCTCCTGGGCGGGCGTCAAACCCACGGGAGGCGCAGCGGCTTGCGGCGGCGTTTCCTGCGTGGCCAGCACGATGTACGAGCCAATCCCCGGGATCGTGTGCGCTCCCAAGGCCATCGCTCCCATGACAAGAGCCACCCCGACTCCTCGCACCAGTCTTCGTCGATGATCCACTTCATTCCTCCCCAGGCTCTCCGCCTTGATCTGATTCTTTCCGTTTCCCATTCTCTGGCTTTTCAGCTCGCCTCTTGGTCAGTCCGCCTCCGGAAGAGATCCGACCGTTCCACTCGTGATCCGGTCGTGATTCGATCGTGATTCGGGCAGTGCCTTGCGATGCCGAGCCCACTTCGATCGAAAGTGGCGAGTTGACTTCCCAAAGGGGTTCACAGTAGCCTCCTCGGAAGAGACAAGCGCAACTATAGCAAACAACCGCCTACAGAAAACGTGGGAGGAGCAAGACACTGAGGGTCGCCGCAATGACCAGCGAAGCAACCGAACATCATTGGCAGCTCACCCGGTACTGCGCGGACGACGAGGCCGAGACCTTTCTCGAACGATTGCAGGATCTCGCGCCCAATGCCCCCTGGCAAGCCTCCGTCATCCGACTGGAAGAGGGAGAACCCAGATCTCCCTCACTCCCTGGACAGACCGGAGAACGGGTCCTCTCCCCGCTTCCGGCAACTCCCTCAAAGAACGAGGCCGGGAATCGTCTGTTGCAAGCAGGGTGGTGGGGGGCAGGGATCGCGGGTCTCGCCCTGCTCTGCCTGCTCGGGTGGTTGCTTCCTCGGCGAACTCCGCCAGACGCTCCTGGAAGAGACCTCATCTTCGGACTGATCGTTGTCGTCACGGCCTTTTTCGGTGGCCTGGCCACCAGCCTCCTCGTTCAGCGGATCCGGCGGCGGACGCTCTCAGGCGAGTGGAGGACGGACGGTGCCCAACCTCTTGAGGCCACCATTCCCCCCAGTCCGTCTCAGCCCGTCCTCCTTGCCGTCAGAATTCCAAACTCCTTGAGGGAAAGAGTCGCCGCGCTGGCTCGCGAAATCGGGGGCGAGGTGATCGAGAGCTGAGCCTCCCCTTCCAGAAAACAGAAGGGCTATCGGAAGGAGAAGAATGAACTCGAGGTATGATGTGATCGTCATTGGAGCGGGCCCCGCCGGGAGTGCCGCCGCCATCGTTCTCGCGACCGCGGGCCGTCGGGTCCTGCTGCTCGAAAAGAGCCGTTTTCCGCGAGAGAAGCTGTGTGGCGAGTTTCTCACCCCGGAATGCCTCCCGATCCTGGCTCGGCTGGGGGTGCTCGACCGGATGTGTGAGGCTGGTGCAGCACCCATTCATCAGTTCACGCTCTTCGCTCCAGATGGTCAGGGGATTCCCATCCCGCTTGCGTGGATCGGAGAGGGGCGACCATTCGCGCTGGGGCTCTCCCGGGCCTGCATGGACTGGATCCTCCTCGAGAGAGCCCGGGAGGTCGGGGTCGAGGTACGGCAAGAGATGACCGTCCATCCCTCTCTGACAGAGGATGGCCCCTTGCTCTGGATTGAGGGCCAATCCCCAGGTCAGGTCCGACAGACCTTCGGCGCAACGATGATTGTCGACGCCTCGGGCCGAAACGGCGTCTTCCACAAACAGACCGAGCAGTCCGTCTCCCGGTTTGAGGGCGCACGGATCTTTGGGTGCAAAGTGCACCTGCGGCGACTGCCCGGGCTCGAGGATCAGGGAGAACTCTTCTTCTTCCACGATGGATATGGGGGACTCTCCGACGTCGAGGGGGAACGCACCAACCTCTGCTTCCTGACGACGGAGCGGACACTGCTCGCTGCCAAGGGGGACCGGGAGCGTCTTCTCGACCTGACGCTGCGCACCAATCTTGCCGCCCGGAGACGGCTCTCCGGGGCGGAGGTTGTTGGAGAGTGGCTTGGGACCGGGCCGATCACCTACGGACGTCAGCCGTCGCCGCCGGGAGTCCTCACCATTGGGGATGCGGGCGCCTTCATCGACCCCTTCACCGGAAGTGGAATGCTCCTCGCCTTCAGCAGTGGCCTTCTCGCCGGCGACGTGATCGACGAACACTTTCAGAGAGGAACCAGCGACCGGGCCACCATTCTCGATGGGTACCGCGCGAAGCACCTGCTCCTCTTCCATCGACGCTACCGGGCGGTCTCTTTCCTGCGACAACTGGCCTTTCGACCCGCTGTCCGCCACCTCTTGGTCGGCATCTTGAAACGTCGGCCAAGCCTCGCGCGGATGGTCGCACGCAGTACCCGCCTCCACTCCCCCCCCCGTCACGCCGCCTGATCTGCCCCCCTCATTTTCCAGGTGAGGGTCGGGCCGGGCTCAACGTCGCCCCACTGGTCAGGATGGCATTGAAGAGGAAGGGAAATGTTGCGAGACTGACCCCTCTGTAGAGCGGGGAGAAGCCAAAGAGGAGAACGCGTCCCGCTCCGCGGGAGACCTCGACCAGAGCGGCGTGACCGGCTAGCCGCCCAGTTCTGGCTGGAACAGAATGGCCCAGGGTCGAATATCGCGCAATCACCCGGGCCCGGGTCGGATCGAGCACCTCGAAGGAGGGGCCGCCAGCCCAGGGAACCGGTACCTCGCGGCCCAGCCCGAAAGCAAGCGGATCATGTAAGTCGACCTCGACGGGCACGATCGAGAGGGAGCCTGCCGGAGGACTCCATTCGATCGATCGCACCGGCAACTGGAGCGGCTCGATCAGACCGTGCGAAGCTCGATCGAACGCGATGAGCGTCCCCCCCGCCTCGACAAAATCGACCAGAGCCGCCCAGGCCTCCCGGTCCAACTCAAGCCCACCCAACGACGAGCCGGAACTGGGGAGAAGAATCGCGTCGAAGCGCATCCGCAACTTGCCAGCCCGCAACTCCCCTCCAGAAAGGCTGGTGTACTCAAACCGGTACTGATCGAAGACCCAGCGGGTCCACCCCTCCTCGACTGAAGGGGCGTCAGGGTGGTAAAGCCCGACCTTGATCTCCCCGCTCGAGCGAACGCGCCCTTGCAGGGTGAGCGCGGACGGCTCAGGCCGCCGACCTACCTCGAGGGGCGTCGGCACAGGGACGACTTCGACCTGCAACAGGGCCGGAACCCACCCCGGGCCAGCCCCCGCTCCTGTCCTGGTAGACTCACCCACGAGAAGCAGCTCCGCATACCCGCCATTTCTCTGACCCAACGGAACGAGATGCGTCCCCGCAGGATAGGTCCGCCCCTCGACGGTACAGGGCTGGTCTGTCCGAAAGACCTCGACACCTCCCCGTTTGAGCAGCGCCAGGATCCGGTCGAGCCCCTCGGTGCGATAGTAGTACCTGACCTCAGAACTGGAAGAGGGTTCCTGGGCGACCTCTTGGACCAGTGCCGCCGACTGCTCGTGCTGCTCGTCCTCACTGCCTGAGAGTGTCTCCAGCTCAGCGGAAAGGCGGGTCATGGCGTCCCGCAGCGAGTCCGGCAGGGGGGGTTCCGGCAGCAGATAGGCCCAGGGACTCGCAGCTATCCTGTCAGCAGCTTGCAGCGGCCGATTCCGTGCAAATTGATCGAGCACGGCCCAGAGGGGGCCTCCCTGCTTCCCCTCGGCGGTTCCGATCGCCAGACGCTGGTAGTGGATCCCCAGGGCATGCGCATACCGCGCAGCCGCCTCGCCCTCAGCAGGACGGCTCTCCTTGCCCCACGAACGCAGGTCGAACCAAGCTTGTGGTCGCCAGGAGGCGAAGATGCGCTCGGCAACCAGCCCTGTCTCCACCTGGGTCAGAAGGTCCCAGTCCTCCGCGAGATGCCCCGCCAGGTAGGGGTGGAGGGCAACTCGCTCCCCGGGCCGACCTGCGTCCGCCACTCCCGTTCGCCCCAGCCTCTCCATCCCGTCTGGATTGATCGAGGGGACCAGTACCAAGACCACCTCGTCCCGGATCCGCACCGCATCGGCCTCATCGGAGGCCACCAAGCGTTCGACCAGCTCTAACGCCCCGCGAAGATCCTCGCCAGCCTCGGCCCCTGCCGTCACCACCACGATCGCCTTGGCCCGGGAGCGATCCCCCATCTGGCCATTCTTCTCACGGATCTCGTCGAGCTGGTTGAGGTTCTCCGGACTCGAGATCAACAGCGCCACCAGGGGGCGCCGCTCCGTCGAGCTTCCGAGGTCGAGCCATGCCACCCGCTCACTCGCTCGATCGAGCCGACGCAGATCCGCCAGGAGATCCTCCCAATTTGGCCAAATTGGCCAGCGGGGAATCCCGGCCTTCTCGAGGGAGGCGATGCCTGTCTGGGGGGGGCCCGCGGGCGCTCGCCCCTCCCGCCCTTCCCTTCTCCCCCGTTGCGCCTCGCTGCTCCCCGATCCCCAGACGATCCAGCAGACGATCAGGACCAAGAGACCGCCGATTCTCCCAATCGCCTTCCATCCCATCAGCATCCCTGCCTCCTTCCCGCTCACTCCCTTCCGTACGCCCAGCCGCCTCCACTGTAGCACGGCACTCGCACACCACCATCCACCCATCCTCAATCTGAATGGCACGGAATGGCCCGACAATGGCTCTGTCAGGGAAAGAAGACGTCGATTCCCCCTCAATCAGCAGGGGGAAGGCGATCCTTCACACCAAGTTGTTCTTGATTGCTTTGGCGACCGCCTCAGCTTTCGAGTGAACCTGCAGCTCCTCGTAGATATGACGAACGTGGAAGGAGATGGTATTGATCGTAACCTGCAAATCATCCGCCGCGGTCTTATAGTTATGACCTTCAACCAGCAACTTGAGTACGCGCTTCTCTTGGGGGGTCAACTTGAAGGAGTTCGAGGTCGGTGCGCGCAAGCTCCGAAAAAGATCGACGACCCGGCGGGCCACCTCTGGCGACATGGGCGACCCACCTGCCACCACCTCTTGCAGACTGCTCAACAGCCGCTCCGGGGGAGTCTTCTTCAAAAGATACCCACTTGCCCCCGCACAGATCGCCTGAAAGATCCGGTCGTCATCCTCGAAGACAGAAAGAACCACCAGGGGGATCTTCGGATACCGCTGGCTGAGAATCCGAATCCCTTCAATCCCATCCATTCCCGGCAGGCCGAGGTCAATCAGGATGACCAGACTCGAAACTTTCGTCCAAGGAGAGTTGATCTTCGGCGGCTCCAGATGGCGGCGCAGCCCGACGAACGCCTCCTCCATCGATCCGTATCCGGCGAGTCGACGAAACCCATCATCGGAGTCGACCAACGCCAACAGCCCTTCCCGAATGTCTGGCTGATCCTCAATGATGACCACCCCGATCACCGAAGAGGTCTCTTGTGGATCGCTGGGTCCCATACGTCACCACCTTCCCACTTGGATCAGCCGACGGTCTATCATTCGAAATCCCATTCAGGATGCCCTGGGAGCGTTCTCTCGTCGATTGGTTTTACATTAGCCACGGCTGGCGATTGTCCGCACTCATGCCTTCTTGTCGAATCGAAGGCCCGGAGTGCGGCTCACTGCAAGCGGCTTGGGATAACAAGCCCCCACTCAATTGGGGGGGCTTGGATTGGCTGGGACGCTTATTCGATAAATCAGAAACTCTACGTGGCGGAGATCAACCTCGAAGCGAGTGCCTTGGCAGTCTGGGAGGATCCACGACCATCGCATCGCCATTGCTGGGAAAGTCCGAGGGCCGTCGATGGGCCTCCGTACCTGATACTCACCTCTGGTTGTTCCTTGCAGAGGGCCAGAGGAAAAGATCTCAGGAGTACTTGGAATCGAACGAACTCTCTGTCTCACTCGAGAGGACACCACCACAGATCTGCCTTACCAGGAAGCTTCGCTGGTCCAGGATTCGCGCTCGCTGAAGGGAGTGAGCTGGCCTTCACGTGCCGGTCGACCTTCTGTCGCCTACTGCCAGTCAGTTTTGTGGATCGGTCACCCTCAGCCAACGCTCCAAACCGTGTCATTCTCGATTTTTCCTGTATTGCTTGCGCACAATACTCGATGAAACGAGCTTCGTCTACTACCTATTCAGGTAGGCACGAAAGATGATGGCCTCAGTTGAGAGGGAGGCGGAGCCGAAGGCATGTCCCCGCGCCGGGAGGAGAGGTCAGGTTCAGCGTCGCCCCGATGGCGCTCGCACGCCGTTGCAGGCTGGAAAGGCCTTGTCCGTGTTGCAGGGGAGAAGGCAGTGCGGCAGGGTCAAAGCCCACCCCATTGTCTTCAACCTCAAGGATCAGGTGTTGAGTGTGAAGGCTGACGCGAATGCGAACCTCTGTCGCCCGGCTATGCCGGACGACATTGTGAATCGCCTCCTTGAATAGAAGAAAGAGATTGCGTCGGTCCTCGACCTTGAGAGGAAGGTCGTCTTCAGTCGCTTCGAAGCGCAGGCGAATCTCGGCGATCGTCAAGGTTTCACTGGCGAACCGGCGCATCCGCTGGACGAGATCCTGCAGCGAGTCCCGCTCCGGGTTGATCGACCAGACGATATCGGACATCGAGTCGATCGCGCTGCGGGAGGTCTCAGCGACCTTCTCCAATTGGGCGAGAAGGGGCACGACCGTCTGACCGTCAAGGCGCCGCAACTGCTGGCGGGCGACTTCGCTGACAATTGCGATCTGCGAGAGGCTCGTACCGACCTCGTCGTGCAGATCGGTGGAAATCTGCAACCGAAGCTGCTCCAACCGGAGTGCTTGACGGGCTCGATAGTACTGAATGGCGGCCCCCGCGGAGAAGATCACGATCGCGCCGAGCAGGAAGAACCAGCCGCGCATCCAGAAGGGAGGGGAGATGGCGAAGGTGACCGTCGCGGGTTGAGGGCTGACCTCCCCGCGGACGTTGATGGCTCGCAGATGGAGACGGTACTCCCCTGGAGCGAGGTTGGCATAGGAGAGGGTGCGCTGGGTTCCTCGATCGATCCAGCCAGGTTCGGCTCCCTCGAGCCAAGCCTGATAGCGCAACCGCTCGCCGACCTCAAAGTTCAGGCCGAGGTACTCCACCTCCAACCGATGGTCGCGGCTCGGCAACGTCGGAAGAACCACCTCCCGTTCTCCGAGCACAGAGATCGGATAGGGCTGTCCGCGATACCGGATCTGATCGACAAAGACCGAGGGTGGATTCGGAGGCGGTTCAGGCAAGGGGGTCCATCGGGAGAGCCCCAAGGTGGTAGCGAACCAGAGATCTCCCCGAGAGTCTCGATGAATGTCGTCCACGTTCCCCAGCACCAGTCCCTCCAACTCTGTAAAATGGCGAATGAGCTGGGTCTGGGGGTTGATCTGTTCGACTCCGCGACCTGTGCCGCAATAGATGCGCCCGACGCGATCCTCGGCGAGGCTGGTGACGCGATTGCTGTCGAGCCCATTGTCTCGATCGTAATACCGAAAAGTGGGGATCTCTGCTGCGGGGGTATCTACCCGGATCACCCCCTGGGTCGTCGAGGCAATCCAGAGGCGACCGGCCCGATCGACCAGAAGATCCTGGAGGTTGCTCCGCGGGGCCCCTGGAAGCGCATCGAGAACCTTGAGCTGGCCTGCGCGGTAGGCGGCAAGTCCCCCTGGCCGTAGCGAGTGGCTCAGCCCGATCCAGAGCGTGCCTGACCCATCCTCCGCAAAAGAGGTGGCCTCGCGTTCATCCAGAATCGACCGGCCCGCCACGTGAGAGACCGATTCGATCCGGTCATCAGCCCTCTTCCACCGATCCAGTCCGAAGCGCTGTCCATCGACCGTCGTAATCCAGAGATCCCCTTGGGCATCTTCGAAGAGGCGCGTTACCTGATTGTGGCGCAGCCCGTCCCGGGTAGTATAGACCGCACGAGGCCGGACGGTGGCCAGATCCTCGCGGCGAATGGTCCCAAACCGGTAGAGACCCTGTTCAGTGGCAACCCACCACTCTCCCGATCGATCCTGGAAGCTCGACTGATTCCGTTGATTGGAAAAGTAGACACTTGAGGGAACATTGGGGCGTACCCATCGAAAGCGTTCGGCTTGCAACTGACCGAGCCGCCACTGCAGATAGGCGGGATCTCCTTTGCCGAGCGTGGCATCTGGCTGCGTGGCCAGCAGGTGGGGGAGAGGGACGTAACCACCGAGGAGGGGGGGGCCTTCAACAGTTGATGTAATCGAAAAGACGGCGGCGAGCCCTTCTCGAAAGCTGTACGACGTGAACCCGTGCAAGGCCAGTTTCATCAACCCTGCGTTAGCGCTGCCAATCCATAGGTTGCCATCGGGACTGCCGGCAAGATTGGTCAGGAAGTAGTCGCTCAAGCCATTTTCGGTAGTAAAGCCATTGAGCAAGGTCACCGCTCCCGTGGAATCGACCTTCAGCCGGGCCAACCCCCTGTCGATGGCCAACCAGAAGGTCCCGTCGGAAGACTGCCAAAGATCCCGGATACCGCTGCCGGGCAATCCCTCCTTCTCAGACAGCACACGGCGAACAAATCCTCCCGGGGTGGCATATGGATAGAGCAACCGGGAGAGCCTCGACCCATTGGGTCGAACGGTGGGATTGATTTCAAGAAGCCCGCGACCTGTTCCCGCCCAGAGGCGGCCATTTCGATCCAGCTCAATCGTCGAGACGTGCATATCGGGAAGCCCGTCAAGCTTTCCGTAGCGCTCCACTTGATCACGCTGTGGATGGTAGCGCACGATTCCCTTCGAAAGACCGACCCAAACCTCACCGGAGGAGTGGGCGAGGAGTGAGCGAACATAAGATTCTCCGGCCGCCTGGGAGAAGAAGGCGGTGCGAGAAGAACGCCATTCCCGGCCGCTGCGTACTAGACGAAAGAGTCCCACCGAGGTGCCACACCAGATCTCTCCCCCCGTCCCCTCGACCAGAGACGACACCTGGAGGGTCTCGCCCGAGATCGGAAGCTGGTAGACCGTGAACATCGGCTTGCGGTCGCGGACAAGGGGAACCCTGGCGTATTGTTCCGACACCCCTGACGGATCGAAGCGGACCAAGCCGGCGGAGGTGCCGACCCAATACTCGCCCGTCGAGGTGATCAACAGATCCCGGACATTGCGACTGGGCAGCCCATCCTCGACACCAAAATTGGTGAATCCATAGCCGTCAAATCGCGAGAATCCCTCATTCGTGCAGATCCAGATGTAGCCGCGCGGATCGACCACCACCCGATGGACGTAGTTCTGGGCGAGACCCGCCGAGGTCGAATATCGACGGATGGGGAGGGTCTCGGCGAGAGTCGTCGTGCCCCCCTCGGGGACGGGCACCCCGCCCAGCCCCCACACCAAGAGGAGGACACAAACCACCAATCGAATCCAACTGGATGAGAACCTGAACCTGCTCATAGCTTCATTTGATGAAGAGCCAGAAGCCGCCCCTTTGTTTCCCTACCCCCCCAGTGGCGGCTGCGCCTGGGGAGCCACGGAGATCAGAGGAGCGACACCGCATGGCGCAGCCGTTGATCCGTACGGGACTGCCCAATCGCAACCAGCACGTCGAAGATCCCCGGCCCAACGGCTTGTCCGGTCAGTGCCGTCCGCGCCCCGTTGATGAGCAGTCCGGCCTTGACTCCGCTCTCCTCGGCCAGCTGGCGGAGTGCCTCTTCCGTCGTCGTATGAGTAAAGGACTCGAGGGCGCTCAGGCGATCGGCCAAGAGCGGGAGGAGGGGACGCAATGCCGGATCCTTGCGCAGATTCTTCTCGACGGCTGGCTCCTCGAACGGAAAATCAATTCCCTCCACCCAGTAGGGACGCCCGAGCGTCGCAAAGTCCGTCAGCGTCCGGTAGCGGTCCCGGAGCAGGTTGACCGTCGCGGCAAACCAGGTGGCCTCTGCCGCCGCGAACGGCTCCCGCCAGATCCCGGCGTGTCGTAACTCCGCCGCAACGAGTGGCACGATCCGGTCGAGCGGCAGCGACTTGATGTACTCGCCATTCATCCAGAGCGCCTTCTGGTCGGTCCACTGCCGCGCATCCCCCTCGACAAAATTGAAGATCGCGTTCGACTTGTGGATCCGTTCGAGCGAGAAGATTCGCACCAGCTCCTCCCGGGAGAAGATTTCGCGATCCTTGTACTCGCCACTCTCCGGGGACCACCCCAGCAGAGCCAGAAAATTGAGGATCGCTTCGGGGAGAAACCCTCGATCCCGATAGGTCGTCAGGCTGACAATTTCGCCGTGCTTGCGTTTCGAGAGCTTCTCTTTGCCGGGGGCCAGAATCAGTGGCAAGTGCGCGAAGCGGGGAATGGGCTGACCGAGCGCACGATAGAGCAGAATCTGTTTGTGGGTGTTGAAGAGATGATCCTGCCCACGGATCACATCCGTGATCCCCATGGCAATGTCGTCGACGACCACCCCAAGGTTGTAGAGGGGATGTCCATCGGTCCGCAGGAGGACAAAGTCCTCGATCTCGCGGTATTCGCGCTCCTGCGGGCCATAGACGAGGTCCTCGAAGCGGCTGGCCCCCTCGCGAGGCACCCGGAATCGGACGACAAAGGGCTCCCCGGCGGCGGCCTTGGCGGCGGAGGTTACGGGGTCGAGGTCCCGGTAGGGATTGGGAGGAGGGGCAGACCGGGCCGCCTCGGCCACTTGCTGCTTGATCTCGGCATCGCTCCGCTCCTCCTTGGGAGTGAAGTCTCTGTAGGCCGATCCTCCCTCCAACATTTGAGCGACTGCCGCACGATGGGCCTCGACGTAACTCGACTGGAAGAAAGGCCCCTCATCAAAGTCGAGGCCAAGCCAGTCGAGCCCCTCGAGAATTCCCTGCACCATCTCTGGGCTTGACCGCTGCAAGTCCGTATCCTCGATCCGGAGAATGAGGGCACCGCCGTGCTGCCGCGCGTAGAGCCAGTTGAAGAGGGCGGTGCGTGCCCCTCCGACGTGCAGGTAGCCGGTCGGGGAGGGCGCAAAACGGACGCGAATCTTGCTCATCGAGGTCATTCTTTCTTGAACGGTGGCTGACCGGGACGTCCCGTCAACCATCCATTCTTTGATCTTGTATTCTTGACAGGCTCCTGAAGAGCCGAAGGAGACAGATGGTACACCCGGGCCGATCAGCGATGCGATCTCAACCGGAAGGCGCGTGGGTCAAGCGCGCGATCGGTGGCGAGAAGGCCGTCGAGGTGGTCCATCTCGTGCTGGAGCAGTTCGGAGAGATCTCCTCGCGCCGTCACCGAGCAGGTGCTTCCCGACAGATCTCGATACCGAACCTCCACCTCGTAATGGCGCCGAACTCGCACGAGCAGATCTGGAAAGGAGAAGCAGTCATCCCATAGCTCAATGCACTCTGGACTGGCATGAACCATCTCCGGATCAAGCAGCGGAGTGGGTCCAAAGCTGCCATCGCGCATCTCGACAAAGAGAATCCGCCAGGGAATCCCAATCTGGGGCGCGGCGATGGCCCGTCCGAAGCCGTGGCGCTGCCGAAAGTCCGCGAGCGTGTCGGCAAGGTCTGTTACGGCCTGCGTGACCTCCTCGTCAGGGGCGGCTGCTGCAGGGCTTGCCGCCTCCCATAACCGCTTGTCTCCCAGCAAAAGAATTTCTCGCACTGCCATCCGGATCCTCCCGCATTCCTCCCCACCAGAGAGTGGCCCCGCGAACTCAATTCTTACGAAACGCATCGGACG
Source organism: Blastocatellia bacterium (assembly GCA_049317725.1). Lineage (GTDB taxonomy): Bacteria > Acidobacteriota > Blastocatellia > RBC074 > RBC074 > CAIOZW01. The sequence continues at coordinate 76 of JBMOHS010000081.1, read as the reverse complement.
AACGATGCAGCAAAGAATACGGGAAGCGCCGCTCCATCGCAACCTCTCCCCCCTCACCCCTCGCCCCTCACCCCTC
>JBMOHS010000080.1:0-17553 GCA_049317725.1 Blastocatellia bacterium | reverse complement strand
TCGATCTCGACCCCCCGATTGATCGGGCCAGGATGGAGAACGATCGCGTCCGGTCTCGCCAGTGCCAGCCGACGGCGGTTGAGGCCATAATGGGTCGCGTATTCGCGCAGACTGGGAAAGAAGCCGCCGGACTGCCGCTCGAGTTGAATCCGGAGCATCATCACCACATCGGCACCTTGGAGCGCCTCCTCGACCGAGTCCGCGATCTGGATCGAACCCGGTGCGGCCGGGATGGCCGCGGCGAACTCTCTCGGAACGAGCGGACGCGGACCGGCCAAGACCACGTGCGCTCCCAGTCGGGTCAGCAGATGCAGATTGGACCGCGCGACGCGGCTGTGCAGGATGTCGCCGATGATGGCGACCCGCAGCCCCGCTAATCCCCCCTTGTGGTGACGAATCGTCAAGGCATCAAGCAGCGCCTGCGTCGGGTGCTCGTGGGCTCCGTCCCCAGCATTGATGACCGAGGCCCGCACCATCCCAGCAATCAGATGGGGAGCCCCCGAAGAACTGTGGCGCACGACAATGGCATCGGGGGCCATCGCCTCAAGGTTGAGCGCCGTGTCGATCAGCGTCTCCCCTTTGACGACACTGGAGGTGGAAGCAGAGATGTTGATCGCGTCGGCGGAGAGCCGTTTGGCGGCAATCTCGAAACTGGTTCGTGTGCGGGTCGAGGCCTCGAAGAAGAGGTTGATCACCGTCTTCCCACGAAGGGCAGGAACCTTCTTGATGGCGCGGGTCCGGATGTCCCGGAACGTCTCGGCCGTATCGAGAAGAAACTGGATCTCCTCCTGGGTCAACCCAGCGATGCCGAGCAGGTCTTTGCGTTGGTATGCCATAGGGAAATGTAGGCAGGTGTCAGCCGGGGGTCACTCCAACTCGACCAGGATGACCTGCTCCGTCTCGTCAAACTCCGGGAGCATGACTTTGACAATCTCCCGCTCGGTGGTGGAGATCGTTTTGCCAACATAGTCGGCCTGGATCGGAAGTTCCCGCCAGCCACGATCGACCAGGACAGCGAGTTGGACGCGCCGGGGACGGCCAAAATCGATCAGTTCGTCGAGAGCGGCGCGAACCGTGCGTCCGGTGTAGAGGACATCGTCGACGAGGACGATCGTCTTACCCGTGACGTTGCCCGGAAGTTCTGTTCGGTTGACCACCGGGCGATCGCCAACCGTGCTCAGGTCGTCCCGGTAGAGGGTAATGTCGAGGGCCCCGGTGGTGACGGTCACCCCATCCATCTCAAGGATCTTGGCGGCGAGGCGGCTGGCGAGGGGGACACCTCGCCGACGTATCCCAACCAGCACGACTTCGCTCAAGTCTGGATTGTTCTCGACGATCTGCGAGGCCATCCGCATCAGAACCCGATCCATATCCGCAGCCGACATCAGTCGTTCTTTTTCGAGAAAATGCATTGTGGAGGCGACTCCCGGTTGGAGTGGTTTTTTTGCTTCAATCTACCGGGCAGGCAGATGGGCCGCCAAGCGGCCTTGGAATTTGCGGATTCGGCGCGCATTCTCCCCCAGATCACTCTTGCCGACCCGCGAACGGGAACGCACGTGGACGCCAATGGTCCCATCGGCTTCAGAAATGGTGACGGTGACATCATCCCGGAAACGGAAGATGGGCACCGTGGCCACGGCCTCGACCAAGCCCTGATCAGCGTTGGCCTCGCGGATCTCCCATTCCATCTCTTGGGCGACATCGAGAACTGCGTCGAAGACCTCCCCCTTCTGCCATCTGGCGAACCGCTGAACCTGCAGATCAGGGTACTCGGGCGTCTCTCCCGTCCGGATGTCGTTGATCTTGGGCCAGACCAGTCCAAGCAATATCGGAGACATCGCCAAGAGAATGATTGCAACAATCACTCCGGCGTAGATCTTGTTGAACTGTTTCATGGTCTTCTCCTGCTCACGAATGATCTCCGACCGCGCATCGCTCGCGGAAACAGAGACAAAAGCTACGATACACGAGCCAGCGAGCGAAAGTAAATGGCCGGTCTTTAACGGCGGCTGGCGGCGGCCCCCAACGCCTCTGCACCTGCAAAAAGTGGGGCGGAAAGGCTGCCTTGGCCATTGGCGCCCATTCTGGTACACTGCGCCTCTTCTGTTGTTGGACTCTCGGAAAGGCGTCCGAAGAGTGACCAGGTGCCGGGAACCAGACTCCTCCAATCGCCCTGAGAGCAGCGGAATCACACGAAACGAACGAACACGGGATCAGGCATGATCGACACGATTGCCTTTGTCGAAGAGAATGAGCAGACGGAATCAGCGTCTCGTCGGCGGTACGGGCGATTGCGGGTCCGCCTCCCCCAATCCCAATCCGGCAAGGACCAGATGACAATCCAGCCGGGCCAGTTCGCGATGATCCGTCCACGCTCCCTCTATGAACCTCTCCTGCGGCGGGCCATGGCCTTCTACCAAGTCGGGAGAGGATCAGAGGGTCACCTCTGGACCGAATTTCTCTACCAGGTTCTCGGTCGGGGAACACAGTCCCTGGCCCGGCTGCGCGCGGGAGATGAGGTGGAGCTGCTCGGTTCGCTTGGGAACTCATTCGATATCGAGGCCGCTCTGGGGCGGGAGGCGTTGCTGGTCGGCGGCGGAACTGGCTCGCCCGCTCTCTACCTGCTGGCAGGAACCCTGCTCGACCGGGGAGTCCGCCTGCGGCTCTTTCTGGGAGGAGCGAGCCGGGGCGATCTCTGCGGCTACTCGGATTTTGTCGAGCTGCTGGGTGAGGAGCGGATTCACTGTGCGACCGATGATGGCAGTTGGGGTGATCGTGGGTTCGTCACCGCCCCCCTGGAGGCATACCTCGAGCGCCGTGTACAGGAGCTGCCGCCGCCGATCGTCTACGCCTGCGGGCCAGATCCGATGCTCCACCGGGTTGCAAAGATTGTCGCCAGCTTCCACACCCCCGCTCAGCTCTCCCTGGAAGCCCCCATGGCCTGCGGCTACGGTGTCTGTGTCGGCTGTGCCGTCCCAGTTCGGGACGCCTCACCAGGGGGATTCTCTTATCGAAAGGTATGCACCGATGGTCCCATCTTCTGGAGCGACCAACTCCATTGGTCCTCGTGAGGAGAAACACTGGGGGGCGAAGAGAGGAGGAGCGAGTGGGAGAAAAGAGGAGAGAACTGGAGATCAGGGAGCCGAAAAACCATTCAATCGTCTATTGCGCGGGTGGGATCGTCTGGCGTACCTCGGCGGGTGGGACAGGGGAGGAAGTTCTCCTCATTCTCAGCCGGAGTGATCAGGCCTGGAAATTCCCCAAAGGGCATATCGACCCGGACGATCCAAGCTGGGATGCCGCTGCGCAGCGGGAAGTCGCCGAAGAGACAGGCTACCAGACCATCATCACTGACTTTGCTGGATACACGAAATACCCGGTTCAAGGTGTGCCCAAAGTCGTTCTCTACTGGCATATGACTCCGATCGGGGAAGGCCGGTTCGAGCCGAGTGAGGAGGTCGAAGCGATCGATTGGCTTCCCACCCAGGCAGCTCTCCATCAACTCACCTTCGAAAATGACCGTGACTTTTTGCGGGCACTGATCCAGCAGCCAACATCTGGACCTATCGCATGAACCCACTTCCCGACGAGGCAGCGGCCTCACTTCCCATGAACCCGCTGACAATTGAGATCGCGGGGATCTCCTTTCCGAACCCTGTCTGGACGGCCAGTGGGACCTGTGGGTATGGACTGGACATGGCGGAGCTGATCGACCTGGATCGGCTGGGAGCGATCTGCACCAAAGGACTCTCCGCACGCCCCCTGCCGGGCAATGCCCCGTGGCGAATCGTCGAGACCCACGGGGGAATGCTCAATGCGATTGGCCTGCAGAACATCGGCGCGCGCGCCTTCGTCGAGGAGAAGCTCCCGCAACTTCGGCGCTACCAGGCACGGATCGTCCCGAACGTCTTTGGCTACACGATCGAAGAGTACCTGGAAGCGATTGAGATCCTCGAAACAGGCGAGGGAATCTCCGCCTACGAGCTGAACATCTCCTGCCCGAACGTCAAAGCCGGAGGAGAGAGTTTCGCCAACGATCCCCGACAAGCCGCCGCCGTCACGGAGACGGTCCGGAGAGCGACCCGACGGCCCGTCATCGTCAAGCTCTCCCCGAACGTCACGAGCATTGCCGAGGCCGCGATCGCCGTCGAAGCCGCCGGGGCCGACGCGCTCTCGCTGATCAACACTGCTGTCGGCATGTCGATCGACATCGAAACACGCAAGCCGCGCTTGGCCAATGTCACGGGGGGGCTCTCCGGACCGGCAATCAAACCGATCGCGCTGCGCTGTGTCTTCCAGGCGGCACGTGCGGTCCGGCTCCCCCTGATCGGGATCGGAGGCATCGCGACCGTCGAAGATGCCCTCGAGTTCCTGATCGCGGGTGCCTCGGCGGTCCAAGTGGGAACGGCCAACTTCTATGACCCAACCGCCTCCATGAAGATGGTGGAGGGATTGGCCAGCTACTGCCAAACCCATCGACTCTCCTCAATCCGCGACTTGGTGGGGACGATCGACCTCTCATAAGCGACTGCCGGAGACTCGTCATGAAATCCAAGAAGTCTTGGCACGAGAAACTGACTGACAAAAAGGACCTCCCCAAAGTCGTGCCAGTACCAGCCTCGATGGTCGGACGATGGGGGATCACCTCCCCGGAGGAGACGCTGCTGATCCCCTCTCCTGAGGAGGTCGACCAGATGATGAAGAGGGTCCCGGAGGGAGGCTTGACAACCCTGCCGGAGATCCGTGCCGCGCTGGCAGAGGAGCATGAGGCGACCGTCTGTTGCCCGTTGACCACTGGCATCTTCGCGGTCATTGCCGCCCAAGCCGCCGAAGAAGAGGCGAGGGAGACCCGATCGGAAGAGATGACGCCGTGGTGGCGTACCCTCCAGGGAGATGGTCGCCTTCATCCCAAATTTCCAGGGGGGATGGAGTGGCAAGCCGCCCGGCTGGAAGCGGAAGGCCACCGAGTGATTGGTCGGGGCTCAACCCGGCGCGTCGAAGCGTGGGAGTGCGCCCTTGCACCATTGCTCCCTGCCCCTCCTCGCCAAGTGAAAGAGAAGGTAGAGGCGGGCCGCTCCGGGAGGAACCAGGACGCGAACGGGGCGTCACGCCGACTGACAAACTAGACGCAAAGGAGAGATCGGATGGTCTTGCAGAGCAATCCCAGAGAGGGGCGGGACAAAGAGGGGCGGGAATGGATCCGCGATCTGCCTAACCCGATCGTGGTCGCGCTCGACCTCTCTTCCGCAGCGGAGGCGCTGCGGTTGGCCGAGCAGCTTCGCGGAACCGTCGGAATGTTCAAGGTCGGCAAGCAGCTCTTCACGGCTGCCGGCCCAAGCGTCGTCCGAGAACTTCTCGCGCTCGGGGAAAAGGTCTTTCTCGACCTCAAGTTTCACGACATTCCGAACACGGTCGCCAAGGCCGGAATTGAAGCGGCCCGGATGGGGGTGAGCATCTTCAATCTGCACGCCCTTGGCGGCCAGGAGATGATGCGGGCAACGGCGGAAGCCGTCGGCGAGGCTTGCCTGCGGGAATCCCTCCCCCGGCCACTATTGCTCGGTGTCACCGTCTTGACGAGCCACACGGACAATACCCTCTCCGAGATCGGCATTGACCATCCGGTCGAGGATGAGGTGATCCGGCTGGCCCACCTGTGTGCCGGTGCGGGCATCGATGGCGTGGTGGCCTCCCCGCAGGAGATCCTCCCTCTCCGACAAGCGATTCCGAACCCAGATTTCTGCCTGCTGACTCCGGGAGTACGCCCCGCTGGAGCGGCCCACCACGACCAGCGTCGAGTCATGACGCCCGGCGAGGCGATCCTCGCTGGGGCCTCGTTCCTCGTCATTGGTCGTCCGATTACCGAAGCGGCTGACCCCGTCGCCGCGGCGCAGGCGATTGCTGACGAGATCAAGGTCGCCCACCAAAGCCACCCGACCCGGAAGCTCATCCAGCCTGACGCCTCCTCTTCATCGCATCCCGGGGAGCACACCAAAGAAATCGAGCGCGAGCCAAGCCGCTAGGCGTATAATAGCGACCTTGTTCTCCCGATCCGCCTCTGGAAGAGGCCGCACCGGGAATCTGGAGAAAACGACACAACCAGCGTCGAGGCCGCCAACGAAAGTCAACCAATCGAGAATGGCACGCAGACCGAACCACCGCATCCGCTACTCCCTCCTCGCGGTCCTGACCGTCGGGGGCCTCCTTGGAGCCATCAGTCAGTGGACGAGACTTGCCGCACAGCAGGCTGAGTTGACTCCGCCGCCCCGCGCGATCTCCTCGGGGGCAAGCCGTCCACCCGCCCCTGAAGAGAGTGCCAGCTCGGTCATGATGGCCGGCGAGCGGCTCGTCTACAACATTTCGTGGTCGAGCATCCCCTCGGCCGCACGGCTGGAATTGGAACTGACCGAGCGAGGCCAGTTTTTTGGTCAGGATAGTTACCAACTGCGGACTCGGGTCCAGACGCTCGATCAGGCGTGGTCCCTCCTCGGAGAGGTCGACAACGTCTACACCACCTTTCTCCTCGCCGCGACGGGCCTGCCACACCGGATCGTGCAATCGGTCAACCAAGGCCTTCAGCCAGCTCTCCGTTCGGGATCTGAGCCGGGTGCCTCCGCCACAAAGAGCGCGTCTGGGGCTGTCCAGCCAGAGCTGGGAGAGCAGGTGATCGTCCTCGACCAGTCCCGCCAGCTCGCGACCTACGACGATCAGAGTACGATCACTCTCGCCCCCTCGACCTTCGATCTCCCCTCTCTCGTCTATGGCCTGCGCCAATCCCCCCCCGAAGAGAGAGAACGTCAGCGATTCGTCGCCCTCTTCGGTCATGAACTGATCGAGATCGACGCCGTAGGCGGCGGCCGCGAAGCGGTGATCACCCAGGCCGGCACCTTCGAGGCAGCCTGCGTTCGACTCACTCCGCGCAAGAAGTTCAAACGGTATCGGGCGACGGTCTGCCTCTCCTCTGACGATCGCCGACTTCCCGTGACGATCCGGGCGGATCTGCCGATCGGAGAGTTCCGTGCCGAGTTGATCAGCGCGACAGTCCGGCCACTTCCCAGCGGAGGAACGGCTCAGTTGGTCGCTGGCCCGGCTTCCCCGCCGGTTTTGTCAACTCTGGAAAGTGCCCCGCTACCCTTCCGCGTCGGAGAGAGACTGGGGTATGACATTTCGTGGGGAAACTTCCTGTCGGTTGGGCGGGCCAGCTTCGAGGTGCGGCAGCAAGGCGTGCTCGACCAGCAGCGGGTCCTCGAGCTGTATGGGGAGGCGACCTCGACTGGGGCCGCACGCACTCTGATCCAAGTTCAGGATCAGATCAGCTCGTTCCTGCGCCTCGACAAGCTGGCGCCCCTCCGAACCGATCTTCGACTCCGCGAGGGACGGCGCACCAAGATCGATTCCGCACTCTTCCTCGACGCGGATCGCACGGCCAGACTGAACAACGGGACGGTGATCGAGATACCACCGGGAACGCTCGACCTCCTCTCCCTCTTCTATGTCGTCCGGGCCACCCTTCCGGAGGTTGGCCAGTCGGCCAGCTATCCCTTCCTCGACGCAAACCACCGCCCACAGCAGGTGGTCGTCCGCTCTGCCAAGCAGGAGCGGATCGGCTCTTCCCTCGGAGACCGCGAAACGATCCAGATTGACATCCTCTCTCCTCCCCCAACATCTCTCCTGATTGCCCAGGCGTGGATCAGCCGGGATGAAGCCCGTGTTCCCCTCTATTTTGTCACCCGGACCCGGTTCGGGGAGCTGCGATTTCAATTGAGAACTGCCTTTCAGATCCGGTAACCGCGGGCGAATCATGAACCGTTCCGTAGACCTTCTCCTTCTTCCGATCTTGGCAGCCCAGGGAGCCTGGGTACGGTGGGCGACTCCGCGGCTCCCGCCGGCCGGCGGCTCACGTTCCGGTGAGGTCCCAGGGCAAGGGGAAGAGATCGGTCTCTGGTTTGTAGGGGAGTCGACGGTGGCGGGAGTCGGGGTCGACGACCATCAGCGTGGGTTGGCAGCGCAGACGGCCGTCGCCTTGGCCGCGCGAGGGGGGCGACCTGTCCGTTGGCGAGCCCTTGGACTCTCCGGTGCGACTGTTGCCGTGGCCCGCCAACGATTGGTGCCACGGCTCTCCCAGACGGACCGCCGCGGAAACCATGACGCCGTCGTCGTTTGCCTGGGCGTCAACGATGTCCTCCGTCGGACGAGCCTGACCACCTGGGAGGCGGAGATGGTGGCACTCACGCAGGAGATTCGCCAGCGAATGGGGGAGATCGACCTGCTCTTCTCTGGCCCACCCCCCCTGGGCGACTTCCCTGCCTTCCCAGCACCTTTGCGGGGCTACCTCGGTCGGCAAGCCGAGAGGCTTCGCCAGTCCCTCGCCCAAGTCGTCAAGCGAACCGATCGCGCCCTCCTCGTGCCTCCCCTCTCCCCTCTCGCCCCTCACCACTTCTGCCGAGACCGATTTCATCCTGGCGCGGAAGGCTATCGTTTGTGGGGGAGCCTGATCGCCGATCAACTCGCCGCTCGCCCCCTCATCGATCGCGATAGTTGAGCGCCGGCTTCTGATCCGCTGGAATCCGCGATCGGTATTCAAAGCCTGCTCGTCGTCGTTCGAAGTCCTCCCGAGCCTCCTTGACCAGACCAGGATTGGTCAACAATTCGATCCCCGAAAGCGCCAGTGTCTTCGCCGCGACGACCATTCCCCGCCGACCGATCTCCATCCCGCTGCACGCCACTGCCTGCCAACTGTGCGCAGGCGTTCCAGGCACGTAGGTGGCGGCACGGAACTCGGCCGTCGGGGCGATCCAGCTGACATCTCCGACATCGGTCGAGGCTGGACCGGGCCCGCTGACCATCGGCTGGATCTGCTCTTCACTGCCAAGGGGCAGGAGATCCTCTTGGGGGAGGGTCTGACGCAACTGCTCGGCAAAGGCGCGCTCTTCCGAACCGTACCGAACCCCGCCGACCCGGCGCAAGTGGCGGTCGTACAACTCCGCCAGCGGTCCATTGGGAAGCAGGTTGAAGACGCTCCCGATGATCTTCGTCTCCATCTGCGTCTCCGTCGCCAGCGCTCCAGCCTCGGCGCAACGCAGGATCCGCTGCCAGATGCCATCCAAAATCGGCATCTCTGGATGGCGGGCGTAGAGGAAGAGCTCCGCCTCCTCCGGAACGATGTTGGGGGCATCGCCACCGCGCGTCACGATATAGTGGATCCGGGTCGCGGACGGGATATGCTCCCGCAAAAGATCGACGGCGTGGGCCATCAGCATCACCGCATCGAGCGCGGATCGGCCCCGCTCCGGGGAGGCCGCGGCGTGCGAGGCGACCCCACGAAAGCGAAACCGCGCGTTGATATTGGCCAGCGTACTCTGGGTGCCGGACCCGTTCCGATCTGCCGGGTGCCACGAAAGAATGGCGTCACAATCGTTGAAGACGCCGGCGCGAGCCATGAAGACCTTCCCCGAGCCACCCTCCTCGGCGGGAGACCCATAGAAGCGGATCGTGCCCGGCAGTTTGTGTTCGACGAGGTACTCTTTGAGGACGATGGCGGCAAAAGCCGCCGCCACTCCAAAAAGATTGTGCCCGCAGCCATGCCCGGCTCCCCGGTGGGCAGTAGACTGCCCAGGTCCACCGGGCCGTGGGACTTGGCGCGGCAGCGCCTCCTGCGAAAGACCCGGCAGCGCATCGTACTCCCCGATCAACCCGATCACTGGCTTCCCTGCCCCAAAGGTAGCCGTAAATGCAGTCGGAATCTCGGCGACACGATCGTCGATCCGAAAGCCGGCCGCCCGCAGCTCCTCTTTGAGGAGCGCGGCACTTCGCTCCTCCTTGTACCCAACTTCGGAAAACTCCCAGATCTGCCGGGAGAGTTGGCCATAGTGAGCTGCCTGACGATCCATTCGACGGAGGATCGCGTCTGACTCCGCCTCTCCTGGCATCTGCGCACTCCCACTGACGCCCATTCCAAAGAGAGCCAGCAGCGCCAGTACCGCGACTTGGCCTGCCTTGAAGAAAACCCTTCCCTGTCCGTTCTTCCGCCTCATCAACCCACTCCTTCCCTCTCGCCTCCACGATCCAAGTTCCCAAACGGCATCTTTCGAGGTCCCATCCGCCGAACTTATTCCCTCACAGATCCTCCAGTCTCTGATGGACGACATAGAGCAGATCGACAATCAGGACAGCAATTGGCGGATAGAAGACGACCTTCCAGAGGACTTCCCACAGTGTCTCTTCCCGCAGAAAGGGCACGGTGTAGTCTCCCGATATCCCCCCGATCAACAGCCCAGCCAGACTGGAGAGGAGATATCCGCCAATGACGAATGCCCAGGCGACGCTCCGACGAAACGGCTTGGTCGCGCGCGGGGCCTCCGGGCGGTTGGAGCGGTTCCGCGGACGGTACGTGTAGTAGTCAAAGTGCTGCTTGAGGCTGCGGACAAGATGCCAAGCTCCGACCAGAAAGAGCAGAATCAACGCACCTTGCCAGAGAGCTGGGATCGTCTCGAAGAGCAGGGGCCGGGTCATCGCGACAAAAAAAGTCGAGAGAAAGAGGGTGACCGTCGTGTAGACCGCCTTGCCCCGCGCGACCGTCTCCTCGCGTTCCCGCTCGATCCACTCGTTGACGATCCGGTCCATCCGCGCCTGATAGTGGGCTTGGCGGGCGACCCTCACCGCCTGGGCCGCTCTGCGGCGGGCTTCGGCCAACCCGTCTGACTCCTCTCCACGTTCTGCCTGCAGTACCTCCTGGTCGTAGCGTGAACGGCGATCCGGGTCGATCAAGATCTGGTAGGCCTCGTGAATCCGGGCAAACTTCTCCCCGGCGGCCGGATCGGTGTTGACATCAGGGTGGTAGAGCCGCGCCAACCGACGATAGGCAGACTTGATCTCGCTCGAATTGGCAGTGGGCGGAACACCCAGGACCGTGTATGGATTTCCCATCGATCCCCACGTCGCTCTCTGTTTTGATTTCAGTGTTAGCTGCCGCGTGATCTCCCGCCGAGGAGCTCTCCATCTCCTCCCGGGGCGGCACGGATCGGCCGGCTCTGACCAGCCAGCAGAAAGCCGCGGCGAACGAGACCTTCTCCCTCTGGCCCTCTGCCTGGGCGAGGTCTCTGCCGTCGACCTGACCCAGTGCCGGATGGGGAAGGGTGACGCGCGGCCCAGTCGCTGAGCAAGTCTTCCTTCCGTCTTTCCGGACTCAACCGGTGGCATTGTACGACTTCCAGCGCAAGTTTCAAGGCAACGCTCCACTCCGCTTCCCTCCGCCATTCCCCCATCAACACCGATTGACTTTGACGCCTTACCAGACGGCTCCCCCCCGACATGCGTCGAAGAAATGGGCAGGGGAGATGTTACGACCGCAGAGCAGAATGCCAATCGTCTCCTTCTCTTCTTGGCGCGCGGTCACGGAAGCCTCCGACTGCTCTGCTTCCCGCTCAGCGCGCCAACGCAAGTAGCCCGCAACAGCCACTGCCGCTGCTCCTTCGACCATCCAGCGCTCGTGCTCGGCAATCAACCACATCGCCCGGCGAATCTCCTCTTCGGAGACGAGAATCCGCTCATCGATCACTGACTGGCAGAGGGGAAAGGTCAGGCTTCCTTCCTCAACCCCCCCCGCCGTGCTCTCCGAGAGGGTTGGCTGCTCTTCCACCTCGACGATCCGCCCCGCCTCGAGGCTCTTGGCCATCGCCGCCGAGCGGACAGGCCAACAACCCACCAGACGAACACTGGGACGGAGGGTCCGCAGGGCTACCCCGATTCCGCTGATCAACCCTCCTCCTCCGACTGCGACAAAGAGTCGATCGAGCCTCGGCAACTGCACGGCCAATTCCAATCCGATCGTTCCTTGGCCGGCCACCACCTCGGCGTCATTGTATGGCGAGATGAAGACTTGTCCCCGCTCCGTGGCCCGGCGCCGCGCTTCCCGCTCCGCGTCCAATGGGGTTCGTCCGAACCGGCAGGGATCCCCTCCCAAGTCGCGGATCAACCGCACTCTCTCTGCCGACACCTCCTCCCGCAGATAGACTTGCGGACGGATCCCATGCAACGCTCCGGCGGCACAGACTGCCATCCCGTGATTTCCATTCGAGGCCGTCACCACGCCGCGTGCCAACTCTGCATCACTCATTGCCGCCATCTTGTGCAAGGCGCCGCGCCACTTGAAAGATCCTGTCTCCTGCAAGTGCTCCAGCTTGAGCCAAACCTCCGCCCGCGCGCTGCTCAGAAAGGTCGACCGCTCGACCGGCGTTCGGCGGACCTGGGAGCGAATCCTCTCTTCTGCTCGTACTACTTCACTGAAATTCATGATTTACTTCTCTTTCTGTCAAGACCTATAATGGCAATCTCAATGGTGCCCATCGACAACAGGAGTACGGTCAGGCTATCGAAAATCCGATGATTCGGCGGATCTTCCCTCTTTGGCCTCCATTGGCAGGGACCGTCGTCCTTCATCTGGGAAGTTAAGATTCGGCTCGGATCGCCAGACTCACGGGAATGGTCCACTCCTCCCGTGGCGTCCTCTGGACCCAGCCCGGCCCTCCCTCTTGTGTTGTCACATACTGGAGAATCTTATGTGTCAGTCCCCCGCGCCATTCCACCATCGGTCGAATCCTCTCGCTCTCCGCACCCATTCGGACCTGCCCTCTTGGAATTCTCTGGGATCGTTGAGGACGAGACAGGCGCTGCTCTGCTCCCTGCTCGTTCTGTTCACTTTCGGAATGGAGAGGAGTGGGGCGGCCCTCCCTGCGGCGGGCACTCGGACTGTGCAGAACGAAGGGCCAGCCATTCAGAACAGCGTTCCCTTGACGAGCGTCTCCGCCGCCAGCTACGCGATTCTTCCACTCGCACCAGGATCGATCGTCACGGCATTTGGCAGCCAGCTGGCGACAGGAGTCGCTTCCGCCACCAACCTTCCTCTCCCAACGAGTCTGCTCTCCACGCAAGTACTGGTCAATGATACGCCAGCCCCTCTCTTCTTTGTCTCGCCCAATCAGATCAACTACCTGCTGCCCCCAACCCTCGCCGAAGGAGAAGGGCAAGTGGTGGTGATCTCGACGCGACCCAATGGCGAACAGGTGATCTCACGTGGGTCGATCCAAGTCGCCGCAACGGGACCAGCCCTCTTCACCGCCGATGCCAGCGGATCGGGTGCGCCTGCCGGGCAGACAGGTCGGGTCACCGACAGCAACCAGTTCACCTTCGATCCGCGGCCTCCCTTTCAAAGCGATCCCGTGAATCCGAGCCGGATCATTCCCGCCCCTATCGACACTGGAACCGAGGGCCGTCCCGCCTATCTCATCCTTTATGGAACTGGATTTCGGAATGCGGACGATCATTCCATCCGCGCCCTCATTGGGGGGAACGAAGTCCCTGTCGACTACTTCGGGGCAACCCAAGGGTTTGCGGGCCTCGACCAGATCAATCTCAGATTACCTTCCTCTCTGCGGGGAAGGGGCTTGATCGATCTGACCATTGTGGTGAATGGAGTCTCTTCCAACGCCGTGACGCTCGATGTCGCCGGAACCCCCAGTCAGACGCTCTCGATCAGCGGTTTCGGAATCAACAGCCCCGCCCTCGCTGGGCAAACGGTAACGATCGAGGGAAATGGCTTCTCCTCTCAACTCAACGAGAATGTAGTCCGTTTCGGTCCGGCACAGGCCCGGGTCATCGCCGCCTCCGCCAATCGGTTGACTGTCATTGTTCCTTTTGGTGCCCGGTCGGGTCAGATCATTGTCCAGACCAATGCCAGCGAAGTCCGCAGCGAGGCCATCTTCAAGGTCAAGACCTCGATCAGTGGAATCATCCAATCGACGGGACGTACCGGCAGCCCGCCTGCGCCCCTCCAGAACGTGACCGTTCGGCTTGCCGGAACGAACATTACGGCGCGAACCACCCCACAGGGTACCTTTGTCCTCTCCGACGTTCCGCCGGGCATCTCCCTGGTCGAGGTCGATGGGGGAACCACGGCCACCAATCCGCCTTATCCAGCGCTGACGCTCAAGGTCGCCGCGCGAGCGGACCGGGACAATCAGTTCGCTCAGCCCATCAGTCTGCAGCAGATCAATGGCGGGAGCGCCTCTCTGGGAGCAGCGATGGCCGGAACCAACCCTGCTGAGACCGCCCTCTATCAGGCCCTCCAGGGTTTGGGGAAACAGGCCTCTTCCACCCTCTCCAACCAGTTTCTCCCGATCTCACGGAACATCCTGATTACCGATCGGGAGGTAACCTTGGAGGTCCCCTTCGGCATCAATCTCAAATTTCCGGATGGCAAGACAAGCGGGCAGGTCCAGTTGACTTTGATTGAAGGGAGCAGGCTGCCGGGAATCACGCTGCCCGGCGGTGTCTATGCTCCCTCGATCGCCCAGATTACCCCGATCGGGACCCGATTCAGCCCAGGAGTCTCCATCAGCTTCCCCAATCCAGACCCAGTCAGGCTGAGACCGGGAAGTCGAGTGACCCTCTACCGTTACGATCCGGGATCGGGCGGCTTCGTGCAGAGAGGAACTGCCTCCGTCAGTGAGGATGGTGGTCGGATCGCCTCGGATGGGCGCCTCGTCGATCTCGCCACCTTCTGGATGATCGGTCTCCCGGGTGGAGTGACCACCGTCAACGGACGCGTTCTTGACAATCAGGGACGGCCGGTCGTCGGTGCCAACGTCAGTGTCAACGGCCGCGCACAAATCAGCGACCAGAATGGTGGCTTCACTCTCAGCGATCTGTGGACTGCCACTCAGGGGACATTGGAGGTAGAGGCCATCGTTCCTCAACAGTTCGGGACCCCTCCACGTGGACGATCCGCGCCCACTCCGGTTGTGATTGGCGGGATTACCCAGGTGGGGACCATCACGGTCGCCAACACGGGGCAAGCTGGCCTCGTCCTCTCTCCCTTTGTCCTCGATCTGCGATCAGGGGCTCCCCCCCCGTCGATCCAAGTCACCCTCACCCAACCGGCACCACCGGGAGGATTGTTGATCAGCTTGACAAGCAGCAACCAGTCTGTCGCCACTGTTTCGACCAGCATCACCCTTCCCGCCGGCAGCACAACGACCTCGTTTCCTGTCACCCGGGTTGGTCCCGGCGCGGCCCTGATCGAAGCCCGTGCATTGCTCAACGGACAGCCTCTGGTGAGCACCGCCGGCGTCAGCGTCCCGCGGCCTGGCCCTGCTCTGACCAGGCTGAGCGAGACTGCCGTGCCCGTTGGTGCCCTCCTGACCATTACCGGCACTGGCCTGAGCTTGACACCGAACAACCAGACCGTCTCTTTCTTCCGCAATCAGAACTTGGTGGCGATCGCCAATCCCTTCGACAATGAGGTCATTCGCGACAACTCGGGGAACCCGACATTGCGCGTCCGGATCCCTGACATGCCCCTCGGCCCAGCTTCCCTCACCGTCAGCGTCACCGATGGGCAAACGGGGATCACGTCCACCCCAAGTCAACCCCTCGATTTGACCATCATCGAAGTGACGCTCTCGCCTCCAACCCTTGCCCGGATTACGCCTGACCAAGGGCGCCCACGCGGAGTCCAAGTCATTACCGGCAGCGGGTTCAGCCGAACAGCGGAGGAGAACATTGTCCGCTTTCACCAACAAGGACTGACCGCCGAAGCCAAGGTCCTCCAGGCAACCGCGACCGAGCTGACCATCGTCACCCCGGCACTCGGCATCAGCCGTGGTGGATCGACCGTCGTCGCGCAGCGCCTTGCTCCCAATGGAGCGGTCAGCTCTCCCTCCAATGCCCTTGCCTTTCGGGTCACGGACAACCCGACCTCCCCGTCGACCCCGCTGCTCAGCACGATCGTCAACGTCGCCAACAATGGCACGTCTGGCAAGGATGGCGACGTGATTCGCGCGAGAGGGACTGGCTTTGGAACCAGTGTGTTCAGCCGCAACTTTGGGACTCTCTCCGCCGGGGATCCCGTCCTCACCCTCTTTCTGTTTCTCCAGCGGAATGAGTTCATCAATTTCGCCCTGCCGATCGATGCCTCAGGCGGGGTCGAGCTGAGAACGACCATCCCTTCTGGGCTCCAGCGGGGACCCGCCCAGATCAGTGTCATCAACTATGATGTCGAAACGGGATTGATCAGCGAGGAGAGCGTCCCCTTCAACTTCACCATCACGGAGAGCAGTGACTATCGCCTCGGGGAGGTCGAACCAAACGACACTCCCGAACTGGCCACTGAAATCTTTGTTCCCACCACCATTGAAGGACGCATTGGCGTCGGTGATCCTGGAAGCCTCCTCGCTCGTTACAGCAGTGGAACCAGCGTCGTTCTCTCTGATCTCTTCCGCCTCGACCTCGAGCAGACGATGCGCCTCTCGATCCAGCTGAACTTCTCGACCGAGGCCGATCTCGACCTCTTTGTTCTGCGTCGATCCCCACTCCAGACCTACGACGTGATCGCCTCCTCCTCCAACACGCAGGGGACGACGGAAGCACTGGTCGGGGATCTTCCCGCCGGACGCTATCTGATCGGAATCGGTGCCATCCGGGGCGCCAGCGCCTACCGATTGTCATTGGGGGTGGGAACAACCGGCCTCTCCACCGCGCCGTTCACTCCCTCCCTGAACGTTTCGACCGCTGGGCTGGCCCCGCTCCCGACGTTTGGCGTGCCCCGGCATCCGCTCGGTATTTCCCGAGTGAAGACGCCAGAAGAGTCGCCAGATCCCCCGGAGGAGCGGCCCTAGGCGATTCTCCTCAAGCGATGCGCCCAGTCAAGGGACTGCTGGCGCTGGCGTAGAGTCGGGTCGGCATCCGCCCTGCCAAATAGGCTTGCCGACCCGCCTGCACCGCCAGATTCATCGCTTCCGCCATCCTTCCCGGATTCCCGGCCTCGGCAATAGCCGTATTCATCAGGAGTCCGTCCACTCCCAACTCCATCGCGAGACAAGCATCCGACGCCGTCCCCACCCCGGCGTCGACAATGATCGGCACCTCGGTGATCAACTCCCGTAGAATTCGCAGATTGTTCGGATTCTGAATCCCCAGCCCAGAGCCAATCGGGGCCGCCAACGGCATGACTGCAGCCGCCCCCGCATCGATCAGCTTCCGCGCCATGATCAGATCGTCTCCAAAATAGGGAAGAACCGTAAAGCCCTCCCGTACCAGAATCCGCGTCGCCTCCAGCGTCGCTTCATTGTCGGGAAAGAGGGTTCGTTGGTCTCCAATCACCTCGACCTTGACCCAATCGGAGAGGCCGACTTCCCTGGCAAGACGCGCAGTGCGTATCGCCTCTTCCGCCGTGTAACAGCCGGCCGTATTGGGCAAGATGGAGAATCGCGAGAGATCGATCTGATCGAGCAGCGAGGGTTGGCTCCGGTCCGTGACGTTGACTCGCCTGACCGCCACGGTGATCATCTCCGCCCCACTCCGATCGAACGCTTCGCGCATCTCTTCATTGCTTCTGTACTTCCCCGTTCCAATGATCAAACGGGAAGAGAAGTCCCGCCCCGCAATCGTCAACTTGTCCTGCATACCCGCTCTCCTTCCCCACGCGACGCTCCGCGTCCTCAACGGCGACGCTCCGCGTCCTCAACGGCGACGCTCCGCGTCCTCAACGGCGACGCTCCG
>JBMOHS010000079.1:0-17743 GCA_049317725.1 Blastocatellia bacterium | reverse complement strand
GAGGAAGAGTAGAGGAAGAGGGCGGCTGAACCGCCGGGATGCTCTGACGCCAGTCGGGTACGGGCTCCGTCAATCAGGAAGGAGTGGCAGTGATGGAAGCATTGGGAATGGTAGAGACCAAAGGATTGGTGGCCATGATCGAAGCCTCGGACGCAATGGTCAAGGCGGCCAATGTGACACTGGTGGGGTATGAAAAGATTGGGGCCGGCTTTGTTACGGCGATCGTGCGCGGTGACGTCGCGGCGGTCAAGGCGGCTACCGATGCAGGTGCGGCGGCTGCACGTCGTGTCGGAGAGCTGGTCAGCGTCCACGTGATTCCGCGTCCCCACCTCTCGGTGGATGAGGCGCTCCCGCTGACACTCGCTTCCCGCGGTGGTCGTTAAGCCGAAGGTCGTGCTGAAATGGTAGTTGGTCGAATCATTGGGAATATCGTCGCGACCCGCAAGGATCCGCGTCTGGAAGGGCATAAACTCCTGCTCGTCCGCCCGCTCAACCTGCAAGGAGGGGACGAGAGTGGCTATCTCGTGGCGGTCGATACTGTCGGCGCAGGGTACCGGGAGAAAGTTCTGGTCGTCTCCGGCAGCAGCGCGCGTATGGCCGAAGGGTTGCGTGACAAGCCAGTCGACGCCGCGATCGTCGGCATTATCGATGCGGTTGAAGTGACCGATTGAAGGTTGCCCATACCTTTGCTTGGATCGTTGCCACCATAGTTGCTTGGACAGACGATGGACCCGCATGAACCTGCCCAACTCGCTGACGCTCTTGCGGATCATCTTGGTACCCCTCTTGGTGGTCGTGCTGTTGACGCGATTCTCCGAGGACTGGGTCGGGTTGCCACAACACATTGCCGGAGTCAGTCTCTTCCTCTTTGCCGCCTTGACCGATGTGGCGGATGGTTGGTTGGCTCGGCGGCGCCGACAAGTCTCCCGCCTGGGAATTCTTCTCGATCCAATTGCGGATAAGATTCTCGTCTCTTCGGCCTTCATCTCCCTCGTCGAAAATCAGCTTGCGCCCGCCTGGGCGGTCGTCATCATTGTGGGGCGGGAGTTTGCTGTCACGGGGCTGCGCGCGGTGGCGGCGGCGGAAGGGTGGGCCATCCCTGCCTCCCGGGCGGGCAAATTGAAGATGTTCTCGCAGGTAGTGGCGATTGCGCTCCTCATCACCTCGTCGGTCAATGGCGGGCCTCCAGTCGAGACACGTGTCTTCCCCGTCATGATGTTCTGGACCGTTCCCGAGATGAGGGAGGCGCTCGATCACGTCTTCGGATCGGGCAGTGTCAACTGGCAAGACTGGCGAGTGCTGCTCTACGGAGGAGGGCGGGGGCTGCTCTGGTTGGTCGTCATCTCGTCTTGTTGGTCGATGGCCGGCTACTTTCTTGCATTCTACCGAAGTGCGCGGGAAGCGATGCGGCCGGAAGGAGCTGCTTCGGCTGACCCTCTCAAGGGAGGAACCTCCGGTGATCCTGGCATATGAGGGGAATACCCCAGCGATTGGCCGAGACGTCTACCTCGCACCCACGGCGGTCGTCATTGGTAATGTCGAGTTGGGAGACGGGGCGAGTGTCTGGTTTGGCGTCGTCCTGCGCGGGGACGAGGGGCGGATTGTCATCGGACCCGGTACCAACATTCAGGACAACGCCGTCCTCCACACGACCCCGGAGCACCCGACGATCCTTGGGCAGGATGTGACGATCGGCCACGGAGCCCTGCTCGAAGGATGCACGGTTGAGGATGGGGCTGTCATCGGCATGGGGGCGATCCTCCTTCACGGGGTGCACGTTGGCGCGCAGGCGATGGTCGCCGCCGGGAGTGTGCTGACCCCGGGCACACAGGTTCCCGCCCGAACGCTCGTCGCTGGCGCTCCCGCCCAGGTCAAAAAGCCCTTGTCCGGGGCGGCCCTCCAGTCGGTCGAGCGGAGTGCACGGGTCTACCACGAACTGGCTGCACGCTATCGACAAGGCTCTGGTGAGCTGCCTGGGGAGAATGGAGAATGGAGAATGGAGAATGGAGAATGATTTGAAAGAAATAGTTGCCCGCCTCAACGAGATTGGGGCAGGCACAAGCCCTGGGTGCGCGGGCCTCCGGCCCGCATCGTCCTCCCCAAGCCTGCTTCCAGAGATCAGTACGGGCAACCCTTGTGGTTGCCCCATCATTCCTCCAAGCGAAAATAGGGCCGGTACAAGGCCTCCTGGGTGCGCGGGCCTCCGGCCCGCATCGTCCTCCCCAAGCTTGCTCCCAGAGATCAGTAGGGGCAACCCTGGAGATTGCCGAATCATTCCTTGAAGCGAGAATGGCCCTGACCGAATCGGGAGAATCCTTGGTCAGATAGGAGGCGGGCCGGAGGCCCGCGCACCCAGGGTGCCTCATTTCAACACGGCCCGTGCGCTTTGTAGGGGCAACCCTTGTGGTTGCCCCAATCGTTCCCTCAAGCGAAAATAGGGCAGGCACAAGGCCTGCCCCTACAAGTCGCTGTGGCCGTTTATATTACCGTCTCGGCGGGCAAAGGTCGGCCTCCCCACCAGTGTCAAACGACTGCTCCCAATTCTCCATTCTCAATTCTCCATTTTCAATTATCCATTTATTTCATTGCGGCTTGCCGTATCGACCCGGCTTCGGCATACTCAGGTTTGGGATTGGCCAACCCCTGCGAAGACCGCTCCGGTCCCCAGCAGCCCCTCTCTGTCTACTTCTGACACCACCCCTGCAGGCAGGTTAAATCTCGCAATGGACTGGCTCGAGAGGGCTGATCAGGTAGCTTCCCGACGTCCGGTTCGCGACAATACGCCAGGTCGATCCCACTGGATTGCCAGGCATCTGAATCAGGAGACTTTGGTATGAGAGGCCATCGATGGCAAGGGAAGAGCAGTCGATTGTGGCAGGGGCTCGGATGGTCCCTGGTGCTCCTCTGCTGGATCTTCTGGTGGATGGGAGACAGTCGCTTGGTGCGCGGAATCGATAGCCAAGCACAACCGTTGCCCTTCACCCAGGATTGGTCGGCGACGACCCTCATCAGTGCCAACGATGACTGGTCCGGGGTGTTGGGGATCGAAGGCTATCTGGGGCAGAACCTCACCACGGCGACGGGTGCCGATCCGCAGACGCTTCTGACGACGAGCACCTTGGCCAATGACCTCGATGTGATTGCCAACCAGTCCAATCCGAATACGTTGTCATCGGGCGGAGTTGCGGAATTTGATGGCATTTCCAATCCATCGATTGCGCTGCAGGGTTCAGCCACGGCTGATGCCCCGTACCTTCTGCTCCATCTCGACACGACTGGTCGGACGAAGATCCAGGTTTCATACAACCTCCGCGACCTCGATGGGTCGGCGGACAATGCCATCCAGCCGGTGGCGCTGCAGTACCGGTTGGGATCGACCGGTTCGTTCCTCAATCTGCCGGACGGGTTTGTCGCCGACGCGACCACCGGCCCCAGCGAGGCGACGCTGGTCACCCCGGTGCGGGTGCTTCTCCCGAGCGAAGCGGAAAATCGCCCCCTCGTCCAACTGCGCATCCTCACCGCCAATGCAGTAGGGAATGATGAGTGGGTGGGTGTGGACGATCTGCTGGTGACGAGCGAGGGAGACCAGCCCGCGCTCTCCCTTGCGGATGTGTCGAGCCCAGAGGGCGATGCCGGGACGCGCGAGTTCCTCTTCACCGTGCGATTGACCTCCCCGGCTGGCCCTTCCGGCGTCAGTTTTCAGATCTCGACCGTCGATGGAACCGCGACCGTTGCCGATCAGGACTATCTCGCCAAAACTCTCCCGGCCCAATCGATTCCTCCCGGTGGTACCAGCTATCAATTTGGTGTGACGGTGGTGGGAGACACGAAGGTCGAACCGGACGAGACCTTCCAGGTGCGCGTCTCCCAGGTGACAGGTGCCCAGGTCACCCGCGGCGAGGCCGTCGGCACCCTCCTCAACGACGATCTCTCTTTCGTTCCCATTCGAGCGATTCAGGGAAGTTCGGCCCGCTCCCCGATCGAGAGGGCGACGGTGCGCACCCGGGGAGTGGTTACGGCTCGCAAGAGCAATGGGTTCTTCCTCCAGGAACCAGATGCGAGTGTCGATGCTGATCCGGCGACTTCGGAGGGACTCTTTGTCTTTACTTCGAGCACTCCCCCCACGCCGGCCGCGGTGGGAAACCTGGTTGAGGTCGAGGGCACAGTCACCGAGTTTGTACCGTCCTCGGACCCACTCCAGCCGCCGATGACCCAGTTGACCAACCTCACCCTCACGACGGTGCTCTCGACGGCCCAATCCTTGCCGGTCGCGATCCCGCTGACGACCACCTTCCCCGATCCAGCGGGGCCGCACGATCAATTGGAGCGACTGGAGGGGATGCGTGTCCGCGTTGCGTCCTTGACGGTGGTCTCTCCGACGCAGGGGTTTATCCAAGAGACAGCTGCGACGGCCAGCTCGAATGGCGTCTTCTATGGAGTGGTGACAGGAGTTCCGCGGCCATTCCGGGAACCAGGCATTCAAGCGCCGGACCCGCCTCCGTCGGGAACCATTCCTCCGATCCCCAGGTTTGACGCGAACCCGGAACGCCTTCGGGTCAACACCCTTGGGCTGATGGGCCAGGCGGCGCTCAACGTCGCGACGGGCGCGCTCGTCACCGGGCTGATCGGTCCGCTCGAATATAGCACCCGCTGCTATACGGTGCTGCCAGACCCGGGGACAACGTTGACGGCAACGGGTGGGCTGGCCCCTCGGGCTGTCTCGCGTCCGCAAGCGGATGAGTGGACCGTCGCGACCTTCAATCTGCAACGGTTTTATGATTCAGAGAACGATCCGGCAATCTCCGAGCCCGTGCTGACGACGGAGGCCTATCGGCAGCGGCTTGGCAAAGCCTCCCTCGCCATTCGTCAGTACCTCCAGACGCCAGACATTTTGGGAGTGGTCGAGGTCGAGAATCAAGCCACCTTGCAGGCGCTGGCAGCACGAATTGGCGAGGATGCTCTTCAGGCTGGCGATCCGGACCCGCAGTATCAGGCTTGGTTGGTGGAGGGGCAGGATGTCGGGGGCATCGATGTCGGCTTTCTCGTGCGAACCTCCGCGGTGGGTGGGGCCGGGACCCCACCCCGTGTCGAGGTGCAATCTGTCGTGCAGGAGCTGCAGGGTTCGCGTTTTCTCAACCCAAATGGGACCGGCGAGGCCTTGCACGACCGCCCCCCTCTTCGCCTGAGCGCAACCCTTCACTTCGCGAATGGGCGGCGCTACCCTGTCACCGTCATCAATAACCACCTGCGCTCGCTCAATGGAGTCGCCAGCCTCGCGACAGGCTCGGATGGGTGGGCAACGGTCGGGGATCGCGTTCGGGCCAAGCGTCAGCGACAGGCCGAGGACCTTGCCCGCCTCGTCCAGGCTCGACAAGTGGCGAGCCCTGACGAAGCACTGGTTCTGGTTGGGGACTTCAATGCCTTTGAGTTCAATGATGGGTTGACGGCTTCGCTGGCGACGATTGCCGGACTCCCCTTCCCAGATGCAGAGACGGTCGTCCCCGGCGATGGGCTCGACTTGGTGAATCCAGATCTGCTCAATCTCTTGGGGGCCGTGTCGACGGAACGTTACTCCTATCTCTTTGACGGCAGCGCCCAGTCGCTCGACCACATCCTCGTCAATCGCGCCTTGCTCACTTCGACCCGCGGCCAGCGGCTCGAAGCGGCCCGGCTCAATGCCGACTTTCCCGAAGTGGCCCGGAATCAGGCGACGACTCCCACCCGGCTCTCCGATCACGATCCGTTGGTCGGCTTTATTCAGTTGCCTGCAGCCTGTCCCTCCCCTCCTCCCCCGTTGCTGCTCCCGAGTTACGCCGGCCCGCAGACCGTCGTCGAAGGGGCCAGCCTGCGAATTGCACCCTCGTCAGTCGTGACAGAGTCGAGTCGGGTCACCTATCAGATCGCTGGTCAGGGATTGTTCACCGGGGACGTGACCATCGATCCGCAAGGGGCGATCTCGATCGAAGGTGCAGCTCCGGTGGGGACCCATCGACTGACCATTCGGGTCGAGGATCTCTGCGGCCAGACGGGAGAGGTCCAGCTTTCGTTGATCGTTCTGGCGACCACTGAGGTTCCGGGGCCGGGCACTCCTCTCCCGATCTTCAGCCCGATCGGCGCGCAACGGTCGGGGAGTCTCCTTGTCTTCAATCTCTACACCTCCAGCAGCCTCCGCCGTGGCATCGACAGCCGGATCAGTCTGACCAACAGCCACCCCACCCGGTTCGTCTCCCTTCGTCTCTTCTTGATCGATGGAGCCACCGGGCTCAGTACGGCTCTCCAAACCGCCTTGACTGCCAATCAGACTGCCACCTTTCTCGCGAGCGATCTCGACCCGGACGTCACCGGGTACCTCCTCGTCGTCGCGACAGACGCCGAAGGGCGGCCCGTTTCGTTCAACCACTTGATTGGCCACGCTTTTGTGCGAACGGAGAGCGGCCATCTAGCAGGACTCGCCGCCATGGCCGTACCCGCTCTTCTGCCGGAAGCGAACCTGACAGCGGTCGTCTCCCAAGGAGTGGCGACCTTGTCCTTCGACGGGAAGAGCTATGGAGCCCTGCCCCGGACCCTGGCGATCAGCAGTCTCGGCTCTCCCGAGGAGGGCAATCAGTCCCTCTTGGTCCTCAACCGGTTGGGAGGAGACCTGACCCGTCCGTTGGCAGCACTCGGTCAGGTCGGCGGCTGGCTCTACGACAATGTCGAGAACCCTTGGCGCTTCTCTTTCCCCCATTCCACTTGCCAGTTCCTGCAACTTCTCGGCGGCAATGGAGTCCCCCGGCTCTCCCCCCCCTACGATCGGATCCTGGGGAGGGGCCGGTCGGGATGGATGCGGCTCTTTTTGGAAGAGCCCGATGGGGCCCTCACGGGGGCCCTGCTCCAGCGCAATCCGCTTCCGGCAGGAATGACGCAGGGGCGCAACCTCCACCTCCTTACGACTACCCCTGAGGCCCAGCTCAGGCTGCCCCTGCTCTGAACGCCTCTTCCAGGTTGGTGGTGGAATCAGTCGTTCTCGATCTCGAAGCCCGCTTCACGCCAGGCTCGAATGCCGCCGGCCATCGAGAAGACCTGCCGATAGCCCATCTTCTGAAGGTTGTCCGCGGAGAGTGCTGACCGATACCCCCCACCGCAGTAGAGGACGATCTCGGCATCGTAGGCGGGAATGATCCCCTCGATGTCCCGTTCGATGATGCCGCGGCCGAGATGGCACGCTCCCGGGAGGTGTCCTGCCGTCCACTCATGGTCTTCCCGCACATCGACGAGATGAAAAGAGCTTCCCGAGGCCAGCTTCTCGCGAACCTCTCCGATCGTCACTTCCTGGACTCGCGAACGTGCCTCCTCACAGAGGGCTTCAAAGGCAGCCGTATGCTTCATAGAATTTGATCAACTCCATTGGTTAAGAGGGTCTTATTGGTTGATTTCCTCGTTCCGAACCAGCAAAACCAACTGAACCCCTGGGCGGAGCGGATACGAGGTGGGACTGACACGATAGTTGCTGACCCGCCGGAGCGTGTCAAGTTGACTGGTCGCGACGATGAGGAGCGGCGGTGCGTCTGGCAAGGTTCCTTCCTCGCTCACCTCTGGAAGGTGTCCAGCATAGGTGGTGGCAGGATAGTTGCGCAGATACCAGGGAAGGGGCCAGTACTCCGGAGTGGCGACCAGGATCGGGGTCTCTCGCCCCTCCCCTCGCCTTTTGACCTCTTCCTCGATCAATGCGAGCAGGTCGAACAGTCCCCGATCCGTCTGGACGTAGACATACCCGTCGGTCTGATGCCCGGGGAAGAGGCTCTCTGGCAGGTAGCCCTGCCGATTGAGGTTGTCGTCATAATCTGTCAGGGAGAGGCGACGGCTCAAGGTCAAGGCTTGGTACTGGCCGATCAAGAGGGCCAACCCAACCAGCAGGGCCATTCCGGTCGAGAAGAGACGGCTCCCTTGACCTCTTGCCCAGCGCATCAATTCCTCCACCGCTCGCCCCCCCAGCAAGGCCAGCGGCACGATCAGGTTGAGGATGAGCCACGGTGTCTTGTAGCCGATCAGTGAGTACGCGAGAAAGATTCCCGCGGCCCAGGCCCCCATCCAGAGCCAGAATCGATCGCGGGAGGCCGCCCCCCAGAGTCCCCCCACCACCCCTGCGACCAGCAGGGGCAGCTCGAGCTTGACCAGGAGAACCCCATAGTACCAGAAGCCTTTGACGTGTTCCGTCGTCGTGCGCTCAGACCACTGCCACGGCGCCCAGAGCGCCTCCACGACCCCTCTCCAGTGGGTAAAGAGCGACGAGTAGAGGGCCACGAAGAGAAATCCGAAGAGAAGAAGCCCCGCGCCAGCGAGATCCCAGGAGGGGCACCTCCGCCGCCATGCCCGTTCCAGACCGTTCCACCCTCGCCGGATCCAGCCGTTGATCCCGTCTCTGCCTGCCTCCCCTGCCGCTCGCCAGAAGATTACCCCGGCGAGGGCCAGCCCCCAGACCGCGATCGTCACTACCCACGTCTCCTTGGTGGACAAGAGCAGGGCTCCACTCGCTGCCGTCAGCAACCAAGCCCCTCTTCCCCGCGTTCGCAGGTACCGGGAAAGTCCGACGACGACCCCCAACGTGAAGGTGGCCACGAGGGTCTCGTGAATGTAGTCGCGCGCATAGTAGACCATTCCCGGGGAGACGGCGAGGAGCAGCCCGCTGACCAAGGCTCCGATGTTGCCAAGTCGGTCCCGCAGCCACCAGAGCAGTCCAATTCCGAGCCATCCAAAGAAGACCGGGACCATCCGCAACGCCAACTCCCGCTCTCCCAGGATCCAGAGAAAGGGAAGGGACGCGTAATAGAGGGTCGGACCGTGGTAGTTGGCCGGGTCATACTGCCAATTTCCATCGGCGGCGAGCCCCATCAGAAAGTGGGCATTGACCCCTTCGTCGTGGTGCAACGGCTTTCGCTCCAATGACTCCAGCCGCACCAAGGCCGCGAGGAGCAGCACTCCCAAGAACGCGAACCGATACCGTGACTCTGTCATCCAGGATCCCGATCTGACACGAGGGAAGATCATCACGCCTCAACTCGATTGACAGGAAGTGACTGGCCTCACCGCCCAATTCATCCCCCCAAACCCACCCCTCCATCCCATAGAGACCATCTTTGGGGGAGACCCCAGATAGAAAGAGAGGCAGGTGATCGTCGAATCGATCACCTGCCTCTCCAGCAGTTGCCCAAGGGCAGCGTCTACTCCTAGCGGCGAGCCCCGCGACGCGGCTTCGGCACTGGACCGACATCGACCGCCGCTGGACCTGACGGATCGTCTGCGCCGGTCGGGACCAGCCACATCCGCACCTGATCCCCGCTCGCCGTGACACCACCGGGGCGAACCGACATGCGGTTGGCATCGATGGCCGTCCCGAGATCGGAGGTCGGGTTGGCCAACAGATCACGGACATTCTTTCCGCGCTGCGTATCCAGCTTGGTGGACCGCTCCTTGGCGCTGCGATAGCTGTCGATCACCAGCTTTGCCCCGGGATCGGCCTGCATCGCCGGAATGACCCGGGTTCGCAGGATATCCTTGCAGGCGTTGTCGACCCGCGCATTCCCCCGCTTGAAGGTGTTGCACTGGCCGATCTCGGAGGCCTGTGGGCGAGGCTTCGGTGGAGGAGGCGTCCGCAACGTGACTCGAACCGCGCCACTCGCCGAGCAATTCCCCACTTCTGAGGTCGCCTTGGCGGTGACTTCGATCGTCGAGCCGGGCGTGACACCCGTTGTGTCGAGCGTCACCCGCGTGCCACTACCCGTGATCCGTCCCGCAGAAGTCGTCCACTGGTAGGTCACGGCACCATAGTTCCGACCACCCGTGACACCAGAGGTTGAGATCGTGATCTTCTCCCCGGCATCGGCTGTGGTCTTATCTGCCGCAGCCTTGAGGTTGGCATCAAAGCAGACCGTCAGCGCGGGACAAGCCGTCACTCGCAGCGTCTTCGAATCGTACGCGGCGCCGCCGCATCCGTCATCCACTTCGACCGTCACCGTGTACTCACCCGGCGCCAGTCCGGAGGCGTCGAAGGAGGCGTTCGCCCCTTCTCCGACCAATTTGCCACCCGTCGTTGTCCAACGGTAGACCAGGCTGTCTCCATCTGGATCCGTCGCCGCCGCCGTCAGCGCGACCTTGTCTCCCGGGCAGATCGTCGCCGCTGACTCGCGCGCCACATCCGCTGACCCCTTGGTCACCTCACCCACCGAGAGAACCACCGTCGGGGGCTTGTTCGGCAAGGCGGGAACTTGGCGTGCATTGGTTCGTCCAAATGACACACCCGCCAGGAAGCCGTTCGGGCTGAACCGACGATTGACCTCCGAAAAATTGTTGAGATGTCGCTGGTACGCCGCGCTGATCGAGAGCCAACGCGTCGGGAAGATCCGCGCACCTCCAATGAAATCGACCGGATTGTTCCGCAGGAGCGTCGGGGTTCGCGATCCGACGTAGCTGATGGAGTTGATCTCGGCGATGAACTGCAGATACTGACTGACGGGGAAGTCGAAGCCAAGTCCCGCGCGCACCTCATTCGGCAGATCCAGCGCCCGATTGCTCGTCCCGAACCCACGAACTACCGCACAGCCCACGCAGAGTGGCCCAAGGTTCATCGACTCTGCGCGAGGATCCCCCTTGCGGATAAAGCCAAGGTTGGCGCTGATGTTGATATGCTTTGAGACTCGCCCATCGACCGCCATCAGCATCCCGTAATCGATCGCCCCCGTCCCTCGGCCACGCTCCAGGCCCGGGAAGAGATCGGTCACTGTCGGAATCTTGATCAAGGGAACCAGCGCCAGCCCAAAAGCGCTCTTCGGATCCGTCAGGCGGAACTTGCCGCCAAGCCAGACATCTCCCATCCCGCTGTCCGCGAAACGGGCCAGGAACGGAGCCGCCGGGTTGTAGTTCGGAGCCGTGTTGGGGGCCAACGCCGGCAGGATCCCTCCGACCGGGGCTCCCAGGCCAGGGTAGATCGCCGTGCCATTCGCGCTCGGACGGGCCGAGAATGGGCCCGATCCTGGAACGCCTGGAATGACGCACGGTCCAGGAAATCCGCCATTTCCGCAAGGGTTCCCAGGAATCATCCCGATCGTGTTCGTACCCGGCAGGATCACCAGTCGACCATTGGGGAGGGTCTGGGTTCGAACGTCCGGAAGGTAGAAGCCGCTCAGCAAGGCGGGTGTCCCCGTGACGACTTGCCGATTGACTTCGTAGTTGACAAAGAGTTCGATCCGGTCGCTCAGTCCGACCTGGAAATTGATCGGATAGACCTCGAACCGCAGGTTCCCCGGATCCCGGTGAAAATGGTTCGCGTAGAAACCGAAGTTGAACTCGCCTTTGCGCAAGGTCTGCGCGTCATAGACCGTGAACAATCCAGTTCCACCATTGACGGTTGGGGCCTGATTGCGAGGATCATCGGTTGAACGAAGGGTCTGTGCCTGGGTGCCCACTGCCATCAGCAGTGCCACCAGCCCCAGCCCTAACAATCGTCTCGCAAATTGCATATTTCTCCTCCTCATCTTGGGTGACGTCATTCTTGCTGCGTTCGTCTGTCTTGAGGTTGTCAATCTTGGGATCTTTTGGTCTTGAGATTTTTGGTCTCGGGATCATCTGTAATGATCTGTCTTGATCAGGTTCAATCCCAGTTCTTATCTTGTTCTGCTTACTTTTTCTGCTTACTTTTCCGCTTCCCTGTTGCCGTCCCCAGTTGTTCTCACCAGCCCAATTTTGATCTCCTTGGTCAAAGGGCGGGGGCTTGAACATCGGGCGATTCGATGGATTATCGATTCGATGGATTATCAATAACTAAAAACTGAAACTTTTTGCAGCGACCGGGTAACTGGGGCATCACCAGGAACCGGGCCATCGCAGAGAACCGCCCTTGAGAGAGTAGCAGCGGAACCAATCGACAGAAGCGAGGCGACTGCGGCGATTCAACTGCAACGGGTCAAGCAGCGGGTCCATCGGAGTCCGTCAGAGCCATAGACGACGGCAATGCTAACTAACGGTATCTTGACAAATTACAACCCGTTCAATCTACCCGATCAAGAATGCCAAGTCAATTCAGCGTTGACTTCCAGGACAAGATGCAGCAATGGCCGGAAGAGTCGCCGAGTTGGCGACCACGCGGCAGCTCTTCCAGCCCGTCCGTCCGCGTCTACGGACCCGGAAAACCAGAGTGGATCAGGCGTAGATCCCCCGGATCTGGGTGACATAGGCGACCCGGGCAATCGCCAGCATGTAAGCAGCGATCCGGTTGTTGACGCGGTGCGTCTCGGCATATTTGATGACATCGCGGAAGCTATCCTCCATGACATCCTGGAGTCGTTCGTTGACCATCGACTCCTTCCAGAAATAGCCCATGCGATCCTGGACCCATTCAAAATAGCTGCAGGTCACGCCGCCGGCATTGGCGAGGATATCCGGGAGGACAAAGACACCGTTCCGCTCAAGAATCTCATCCGCCGTCGCGGTGGTTGGACCGTTGGCCCCCTCGGCAAGGATCCGGCATTTGATACGGTTGGCGTTGTGGCTGGTGATCTGGTTTTCAGTGGCTGCTGGGATGAGGACCTCGCACTCCAGTTCGAGCAGTTCGTGATTTGAGATGGAGCTGGCGTTCGGGTATCCCTCGAGGGTCTTGTTCGTCGAGAGGTGGCGGAGCACCTCTGGGACGTCAAGTCCCTGGTCATGATGAATCCCGCCGTGAATATCAGAGATGGCGATCACCTTATAGCCCCGTTCGTGCATCAGCTGTGCCGCCGTTCCTCCGACATTTCCGCAGCCCTGAATGACGACGCGGCAGTCGGAGGCCTTCAATCCGAGCTTCTCGACGGCTTGGTCGACAACGATGAGGAGCCCCCGCCCGGTGGCTTCGAGGCGGCCCTTCGATCCGGAGAGGTCGATGGGCTTGCCAGTGACGACTGCGGTCACCGTGTGGCGGGCATGCATCGAGTAGGTGTCCATGATCCAAGCCATCGTCTGCTCGTTGGTGTTCATGTCAGGAGCAGGAACATCCCGCTCGGGGCCAATGACATCGATCAGTTCTGCCGTGTAGCGACGGGTCAACCGCTCCAGTTCAGATGGTGACATATGCGCAGGATCGCAGATGATTCCGCCCTTGGCACCGCCAAAGGGGATATTGACGACCGCACACTTCCACGTCATCCAGGCGGCCAGTGCCCGGACTTCGTCGAGGGAGACGTCCGGGGCATACCGGATCCCCCCCTTGGCCGGACCGCGTGCGAAGTTGTGCTGGACCCGGTACCCGGTGAAGACCTCGATTGTACCGTTGTCCATGAAGACCGGGATGTAGACGGTGAACTCCCGATTGGGAACACGCAGAACCTTGTAGAGGTCGGGATTGAGTTCGAGCAGTCGCGCGGCGTGATCGAAGCGCGACATCATGGATTCAAAAGGATTCTCACCGCGGATGACGCGGGTATCATCGACGTAGGCAGCCACAAAATCTCCTTCTCTCTGTTGGTCGGTGGGACTCTTGCTCGCAGGTCAGCCGCGTTTCTTGCAAAAGGGGCTGTTTGCGGCCAGCGTCCAAGCCGGGCTGGCGAGTGGCCTCTGATTGGCGAAGGGGTTGGATCCTGAGTTGACGCACAGGTGGTCGTTGGCTCACGAGTTGGGGCGGGTGTCGATCATGGCATTGAGCGAGCCGGTCCGGTACCCCTGAAGATCAAGGGTGACATACTGAAATCCGAGTGCCTGGAACGCCTGGGTGAGATGGTGGGCCATCTCGACGGTGAGGGCACGCGGGAGCTCATCCGGCGCGATCTCAAGGCGAACAAGGTCTCCGTGATGACGAACGCGCATCTGCTGAAAGCCACTGGCACGGAGAATGGCCTCTCCACGTTCGATTCGGGAGAGCTTTTCGATGGTCACCGGCATGCCATACGGAATGCGGGACGAGAGGCAGGCGGAGGCTGGACGGTCCCAGATCGGCAAGCCGGCTCTGCGGGAGAGCCACCGGATCTCCTGCTTGGTGAGCCCCACCTCGTGCAGTGGGCTGCGAACGCCCAGCTCCTGCGCGGCTTGGCGTCCCGGCCGGTAGTCTCCGATGTCATCGGCGTTGTTGCCGTCGCAGACGACCGCGTAGCCGCGAAGGGCGGCGACCTGCTCCAGCTTCGAAAAGAGTTCGTGTTTGCAGAAGTAGCAGCGATTGACGGGGTTAGCCTGGTAGTTGGGGTCGTTGATCTCTTCGGTGGAGAGGAACTCGTGCGCGATGCCAAACTGGGTGACGACGGTCAGGGCGTCCTGCCGCTGAAAATCGGGGTAGCTGGGGCTCTCCCCAGTGATCGCGAGTGCGCGTGGTCCCAACTCTTGGTTCGCAGCCCAGGCGAGGTAGGCGCTGTCGACCCCTCCAGAGTAGGCGACGATGACCGATCCCATCTCCTGCAGAAGGGTGCGCAGGCGTGCCTCACCGGCCAGTGCCCGCTCTTCCAGGGAGGGAGGCACGACCTGGGAGTCCGGGGGGAGGGAATCTCCAGCCCCTGACTCTGCCTCAAGCGGTGCGGCTATCTCTCCTGGGTTTCCAAGTTGATCCATAACATTTCCGACGATCGAGTCCGAGGAAGATATTTTCCGGTGACGCGCCACCAATTCAACGGCGGCAAGGTCGACCTGAGGTCGCAGGATGAAGAATCGGCTCAGAATCCCACAATTCCCAGGGGCAGAGAGTAGACCCGCTCTGTGCCGGTAACGATCATATTCCCATTTCGATCAAAGGCAAGCCCGACGAGGGTCCCCCCGGCGACAACTACCTCCGCGTGGCGACCATCCGGGGAGATCCGGATGATCCCTCTGTGCCCCCGCAGCGAGGCGGCAACGTAGAGATTTCCTTCGATGTCGAACGCGAGACCTTGTGGACGACCGAGGCCGGTGAAGAAGCGGGTCACCCGAGCCCCAGTCCCCCCTTCGAAGGAAGGGGACGGGTGGAGACGGGGAAGGCCTGACCCGGTCAAGGCCTCATCGACCAAGTCGATGCGGTAGATACTCTCGTAGGAGGAGACGGTTGGACCGGTGACATAGAGTGCCCCGTCCGGGCCAAAGGCGAGGTGGAAGGCGGAGACGCTTGGCTCGATCGAGGCGACCGGGCGGGACTCTCCCAACTCATTGACCCGGAGGATGCGCCCACTGCGGTCTCCAACATAGATCTCCCCGCGTCTGTCGATGGCGATTCCGGTGGCGACGCCCAGATCCGTCGCAATTGTCTGGACTTCGCCGTACGGGTTGACCCGCAGCAGGGTTCCGTCCAACCGGCTGGTGACGTACAGATCGCCGTCCCGTGAGAAGGCGAGGCCGGTTGGATTGACGATCTCCGCCTCAATCGGGGTGACTGATTCTTCTCCTCCGTGGGAACTGATCCGGAAGAGCGAGTGGGAAACTTTCTGCCCACGCGAACCCGAGAGGGTGACGATCACGCTCCCGTCTTCAGGGTCGATCGCCGGATTAGCGACTGGGTGGAGATGCTCGGCCAGTTTGCGACCCAGAAGGAACGGTGCGGAGATGGCTCCTCCCTCATCGACGAGGCGGATCTCCTCCGCGCCTTCCCCGAGAGGAGTCTCCGGAATCGAGATGACAACCCGCGAGGGTGAGGCACTGACCAACCGCGCCTCTTGTCGACCTATCCAGACACGACAGGCCGCCGGATGGTTGGTGAGATACCCCTTGCAGGAGATCAGTATCTCCCCTCCTTCCACACCGGCGGCAGGCGTGAGGTGGTCAATGGTACGTTCGATGGTCTCTTCCATGCTTGCTCTCTCGTCCGGACAGATGATTGTCTGGGACTTTGATCGCCGATTACGAAATCAGGGCATCAATGGAACTCTCAGTACAAGTCCAAGCTCTCCAGGCAACCTCAACACTAGCCCGACCAAAACTGGCCAGAATTGGCCAAAAGCAGATGATACGCGACCGGCAACCGATCCGCAAAGGGAGGGGATTCGACGAGAGCCCGAACAACTCGGCCAGTGTCAACCTGTGGGCAGTTCGCCGGTCCTGCTTTTCCCAAGTTCTTCTGCCAAGTTCTTCTAATTGACGCACTCTCCTTGTCTCGGCTACACTGCGCTGGTTACAGAGTGCACGATTCCGGGTCATCTTAGCCAACCCGGGAAGAACAACCGAAACAAACAACAGCACACTTTCGCCACCCCGAGGTGTTGGTCGCGGCGTGGGCCCAGTTCCTGCTCCCGCCGGACCAAGGAGAGGCATATGCGTGCAGGGCGGCTGAGTCGGGTGGGGTTGGTCTGGCTGGTTCTCTGGTTGGGTCATGGCGGGATGGAGACCGGGGGGGCAGTCATGACCCCCTCGGTCGTGATCAGTCAGGTCTACGGTGCAGGGGGGAATAGCGGTGCCCTCTATCGCCACGACTTTATTGAACTCTTCAACCGCGGAAGCGCGACGGTCGATCTGAGCGGCTGGGCGGTCCACTATGCGTCGGCGACGGGAACCACTTGGCAACGGACGCTGCTGGTGGGAACGCTGCAGCCCGGACAGCGCTACTTGATCCAGCAGGCTTCTGGTGGAGGTAGCGGCATCGCCTTACCGGCTCCCGATGGCGTCGGGACGATCGCGATGGCGGCCACGGCGGGGAAGGTGCTCCTCACCAGCACGGATACCGTGCCCGGCCCATCCTCTGGCTGCCCGGGGGGAACGACCGTGATCGACCTGGTGGGATATGGATCCTCGGCGAGTTGCTTTGAGGGAAGCGCGCGTGGTCCGGCTCCGGGGAGCACGACGGCGCTCGCCCGCCGCGAAGGAGGATGCACCGACAGCGATCAGAACGGCGCGGACTTTCTGCTGCAGGCTCCGCTCCCGCGCAACCGCAGCACCCCGTTGGCGCCGTGCAATGCCCCGACGATGCCGCAGGTGACGGCGCAGGCGATCCCCGATCCGGTCTTGGCGGGAGGCGTCGTGCTGCTGGTCGCGACGGTCACGCCCGGGGAGCGGCCGACGAGTACAGGAGTCCGGGTGACGGCCGACTTGCGGCCCCTCGGGGGAGTGGCAGAGTTCTCGCTGCTCGACGATGGTCAGCAGGGAGACGCGAGTGCCGGGGATGGACAGTACTCGCGAGCGGTTCTGCTGCCCGCCGACCTCGCACCGGGGGCACGGTCGTTGCCGGTGCGCGTGGTGGACGATCAAGGGAGGGCCGGGGAGGGGCTGTTGGCGCTGACGGTCGCCCCACCCCTCCCGGCCAGCCCGGTCGTCATCAGCCAGATCTTCGCGGGAGGGGGCAACAGCGGTGCTCCCTACACGCACGACTGGGTGGAACTCTTCCACCGCGGGGAGGCACCAGTCGACTTGACGGGCTGGTCGCTCCAGTATGCCTCGGCTGCCAGCGGGACTTGGACGGCGACGACGCTGGCGGGGAGGATCGAGCCGGGACAGTTCTACTTGATTCGCCTGGCGTCGTCTGGCACCGCCGGGATCGCCCCGCCTTCCCCCGACGCGACCGGCACGGCCAATCTCAGCTCAAGCGGAGGAAAGATTGCACTCTCGAATCAAGCGGCGCCGCTGACGGGAACGTGCCCGGCCAGCGGTGGGCGGGTCGATTTTGTCGGCTATGGATCGACGGCCAACTGTTTTGAGGGAGAGCGTGCGGCACCGGATCCACAGGCGACCGGCGCGCTGCTTCGTCGCGAAAGAGGATGCACCGACAGCGATCAGAACGGCGCGGACTTTCTGCTGCAAGCTCCGCTCCCGCGCAACCGCAGCACCCCGTTGGCGCCGTGCAATGCCCCGACGA
>JBMOHS010000078.1:0-18106 GCA_049317725.1 Blastocatellia bacterium | reverse complement strand
GTTGGGGCGCTGGTGGAAATGCCCCCTTTTTGGCACGAAATGTCCAAAGTCCAGATGCGGGCCGGAGGCAGGCGCACCCAAGAGGCCTCGTGCCTGCCCCAATCTCGTTGAGGCGGGCAACTATTTCTTTCAGATCATTCTCCATTCTCCATTTTCAATTCTCCATTCCTCACGGGCCTGCCCTATTTTCGCTTGAGGGAACGATGGGGCAACCACAAGGGTTGCCCCTACAACTCACACCGGCCGTGTTGAAATGAGGCACCCAAGAGGCCTCGTGCCCGCCCCAATCTCGAATCTCAATGGTCCATAATCGACTGACGGTGAAGCTTCACGAGTGGAAGTCGATCAGCCGCAAGCAGTCGATGGAGAGATCGAAGAGGTGCGTGCACCCTTGCGCCCCCCCGATCTGCTCGGCGAACTGCGAGACGAAAGCCGAGGTCACCCGCAGTCCTTCCAACCCCGCCATCCGCTGATGGGGCTGCTCGCAAAGTCCGTGATACGGAAGACGCTCTCCAGTGCTTCGCGCGTCGCGGATCGTCCCATCGGGGAGCAAGTCGAAAGCCACGCGGATGTCGTGGACCCGGTCCTCCATCCAGTTCTCACAATGGTAGTGTCCCGTCGGGCCCGCGTCCGGTTCCGCCGTGATCGTCAATCTCTTGGTGCGCCAGAAGACGCGATCCGTCCCGGGCTGGGCGCGCGAGACGGTGGGATCAAATCCACAGCGGATGCCCCCTTCGCGGAAGGTCTTCTCTGACGCGTCGCGGTAGGTATAGCAAGAGTTGGCCAACTCCTGCATATAGGCGCGGTCCTTGCTCCAGGAGAGGAGCGGGAGAGGCACGCTGGGGCCGAGCGCCGCCCTGACTTGGGCTTCAAGCGGCGAGGGGATCTGATAGACCTGTTGGCCGGCGCGCGCCATCTCGATCGCGAGCAGCAGATGTTCCCGGTTCCCAGGCGCGTGGCCCAATTGATGGAGGACGCGGGAGGTGAAGCCCCGGCCGACCGGGAGTCCGGCGAGCCCCTGATACGCGCGACAAAGGTCCGGGGAGAATCGCTCTCCCTCGCCCGCGAGGTAACGGGCCTTGGCTTCGAGAATCAGGTAGGTTGGAGAGTCCTGGGTCGGCGTGCGAAGCAACCATTCGTGTTCGAGATCGAAGCGATGGTCGCGCATGCGTCCCCGGACCCGCAGTTCATCCTCTGTCAGGCAATCGACCTCTCCGCTGAAATGGCGAAGGTAGCGCGTGCCCTCCAACGGTACGTGCAGATCAAAGAGCTTGTGGGACGAGCGGGCAGCGTCCGTATTCATCGTCTCCTCCTCCGCTCCGCCACCACCCGAGGCAGGCCAGCCCGAGTCGTGCGAGCGTCTTTCGTGCCGGTCAGAGGTAGTAGCGGACAAGCCACTCGGCGACACAGACGGGCTTCTCGACTCCCTCCCGTTCGACTGTCACGGACCACGTCGCCTGCTCTCCACCGGAGAATGGGTCAAGGCTCGTCAGCACGATGCGCGGCCGAATCCGGGATCCGACGGGGACCGGTGAGACGAACCGCACCCGGTTGAGTCCGTAGTTGATCCCCATCCGCAGTGGGAAGGCGAGCTGCACGGCTTGACTGAGAAACTGCGAGAGGAGCGAGAGTGTCAGGAAGCCATGCGCGATGGTCGTGCCAAAGGGCGACTCCGTCCGGGCCCGTTCCGGGTCGATGTGGATCCACTGGTGATCCCCGGTCGCATCGGCGAAAAGGCCGATCTGCTCCTGGGTGACTTCGTGCCAATCCCCCACCACCGCCTCACTTCCCTCCTCGCCCGAGGCTCCGCCAATCAGGGATCGCAACTCTTCGAGGCTCTCAATCCGCCGCTGTGCCATGAAGCATCTCCTTAATCTATCCCAGTGGTGCCTTCCTCTGACCAACCCAGGACTCTCACCAGAGGGAACCGGTCAGGTACATTGACTCATCACGATGGTCGAACAAGGAGATTGTAAGGATCGTCCGGGGGTAGACTCAAGTGCTCCCCCTCATTTGTCTCACCGGAGACTTCTGCGCGGGTTACTTCCCTTTTGGGGAGGAAATCTTTTACTATGGGAGGCTCAGAATCAATCCTGGCCGAGTCGGTCCGGGAGAATCCCTCCCCATCCTGGCAAAGGCGAAAGACCAGGGCCGTGTCAGGGACTTGGGAAACAGGGACGTCGGAAGCAGGGACGATACTCGATATGGCATTTGCGACGCTTGCGATTCACGCCGGGCAGGAACCGGATCCTTCGACGGGAGCGGTTACCGTCCCCATCTATCAGACGTCGACCTACGTGCACGAGGCCCTCGGGCAGCACAAGGGATTCGAGTACGCCCGGACCGCCAATCCGACGCGCTTGGCGTTGGAGCGGAATCTCGCGGCATTAGAGGGGGGACGGGCCGCCCACTGCTTCGCCTCCGGCATGGCGGCGATCGACACCATCCTCCGGTTGCTCCGGTCAGGGGACCACGTCATCGTCTCCGAGAATACTTACGGGGGGACCTACCGGCTCTTCGAGCGGGTCCTGCGCCAGTTCGGGCTCGACTTCAGCTACGTCGACACGACGGAGGCAGCCGCCGTCGAGGCTGCTTGGCGCACCAACACCCGAATGGTCTTTGTCGAAACTCCGACCAACCCCCTGATGGCGATCGCCGATCTGGAGGGCATCGCGCAATTGACGAAGAGCCGGGAAGCGCGGCTGGTCGTCGACAACACCTTTCTCAGCCCATATCTGCTGCGCCCAATCGAGTGGGGAGCCGACTTGGTCCTGCATTCGACGACGAAATACCTCAACGGCCACAGCGACAGTGTCGGCGGAGTGGTCATCACCAACCGGGAAGAGGACCAGGAACGGATCGGTTTTCTCCAAAATGCCGTGGGAGCGATCCTCTCCCCATTTGACGCGTTTCTGATCATGCGCGGAACGAAGACCTTGGCCCTGCGTATGCGTCAGCACGACGAGAATGGTCGACAGGTCGCGGAGTTTCTCGCCAGCCATCCGAAAGTCGAGCGGGTCTTCTATCCGGGCTTGGCGAGTCATCCCCAGCACGCTCGGGCGCGTCATCTGCAAGCAGGCTTTGGCGGAATGATCTCCTTCGAGACTGGTTCGCTCGCCGCCGCTCGAACCGTCTTGAACAAGGTACGACTTTGCGCATTGGCGGAGAGTTTGGGGGGGGTCGAGTCCCTCATCTGCCATCCTGCAAGCATGACCCACGCCTCTGTCCCAGAATCTCAGCGCGTCAAGCTGGGGATTACCGATGGCCTCGTCCGCATCTCGGTGGGAATCGAGGATGTGGAAGATATCCTCGAAGACCTCAAACAGGCGTTGGACCTGGTGGAACGTCAATCATGATGAGTGATTCCCCCTCGATCATCCTTGCCTTTTTTGCCCAGACCGACATCGGCCTGATGCGCACGGGCAATGAAGACAACTTTCTGGTTCTCGATCTCTCGACGGGAAAGAGTTGGACAGCATTAGACGAGGAGCCGGCGGAGGAGTGGCGTGCGTATGAGGAAGGGCCCTATGGGACGCTGCTCGCGGTCTCAGATGGGATGGGAGGGGCACTTGCTGGGGAGGTCGCATCACGATTGGCGGTCGAGACCGTCCGGGATCGGATGTTGCAACTGCAGCGACACGCGGTCTACTCGCATCTCCCCTTCGGCGAGCGGCTCCGCCTGGCCATGGAGCAGGCCAATGGACTGATTCACGAGGAAGGATTGGACAATCCGCTCCACAAAGGGCTGGGGGCGACCTTCACCGCTGTCGCGAGCTGCCAGGGCGAAGCCTATTTCGCACAGGTCGGCGACAGCCGGGGCTATCTGCTCCGGCAAGGGGAGATCGTCCGCATCACCAAGGACCAGTCGCTGGTCCAGCAGTTGATCGATGCCGGGCAGATTACCGAGCAGGAAGCCGAGACCCACGCCTATCGGAATGTAATTCTTCAGGCGCTCGGGGCACACCCAACCGTCAGCGTCGAGCTGAACACGGTCACGCTCTGCCAGGATGACGTTCTGATCCTCTGCAGCGACGGACTTTCCGGGAAGCTGCAAGATCACGAGATTGCGCAGATCGTACTGGAATCGTCGACCTATCGGGAAGCCTGCCGAGTGATGATTGGCCTTGCCAATCACCGGGGAGGTGAAGACAACATTACGGTCGTCATTGCCCGCTTCGAAGGGGGGGGGCTGCCGTCCCCACAAGGAGGGCGGGTCTATCCCCGATCTCTCAAACGGGGAGAAGAGACCCCCAACGAGATCGATTGGTCAGCCGGGAGTGGAGAAGATGCGGGTGCTCCGGGAATGGCACCTCCCCCTACCCAGGCAATCGGATTCGGCCCCGCCCGCCCACCTGCCGTCAAGCAGCCCACTGCACCCAGAGAACGCACTCGAAGGGACGACCCGATCACGGCGGTCTTCTCGATTGAGAGCCCGTCTGACGAGCCCACTCCTGGACCGAAGCGACAACAGGGCAGAGAGAAACGCCCCGATCAGTCCCACCGGAGCCGGGCGAGCCAGATCGAGTCGACCAAGGGCGCCTCCAAGCCCCGCCTACGCAATGTACCCATTCTGATTGGAGGGGGAGTAATCCTCTGTGTGTCGATCGTCCTCTCGGTTCTGTGGGGAGCTGGCTCACTCTTCCAAAGCCCCTCGTCCCGCTCTTCCAGCCAAGAGACAGGGGAGCGACTGACTCTCTCCGAGGCGGAAAATCGACGAGAAGGACAGTTCCAGAGGCTCCGCAACCGGATCGATCAAGTGGAGCAGCGACTCAATTCGCAACCTTCAGAGCTTTCGATTGCTCGCAAACCGATTTTGGAATGGCAAGAGAAGATCAAGGACCTGCGGAGAAGACTCGACCTGATGCGGGGCCTCTCGCCGACGGAGGAAGAGCTGTTCTCCAAATCCTTTGAGGAGATCGAACAGGAGCTTTCCCAGATCGAAGGAGAATTCAATCGATCACAGGGTCCCCGGACCGCGACCCATTCAGACCGTGACCCCATCCGAATTTAAGCCTCTCCCCGCTGCCAGATTCTTCCCTGGTCACGACTCACGATATTCATGAGATCAAAGGGAGATCAAAGGGACCCTATCTTCTTCTCGGTGAGCTCTCTGTGGTGCAATGATCTCTTCCGTTCTGGGGTTGGTTGCTGGTTGGCCCAGTCCACTTTCGGATCTTCCTCTCCGTGAGTAGTTACCCTCGATCAAGCGGATCAATACAGGATCAGGAAGACGGACTTGACGCCAGCAATTCGGCGGATCGATTCGACGATGGGAGTCGGGTCGAGTCGGCTGCCTCTTGGGACTTTGAGAGTGACGAGCCCTTCCTCGACCGAGGCGGGCCAGAAAGCGGTGCGGGGGTCTGCTTCGAGCAGCTCGCGCACGTCGCGAAGGGTCCGGGTGTCAGCGCGACCGATGAGGGAGGTCGTGGAGCGTTGTGCGGTATGCTCCAGTTCTCCCGAGGCGTTCCGCGTGCCCTTGGCCATTCCCTCCGCCAGTTTTTCAGTCAAGGTGCGGCCAGTGCGAGTCATGTTGCTGGGGGAATCTGCCAGGGATTGCCAAACGGTAGGAGGAAGGGAGCTATCGACGGGGCGGGCGGGGGCACTGGACGGTGCGAGTGATTGCGTCACACGAGCAGTGACGGTCAGTTGTCGGCAAGTCTCCAGATCGGGACGGGAGGTCTTCGGGAGGCCGACGATCTGTTGATACCGTCCAAGGGCAGCCCGGGTGGCGCGATCGAGCCGCCCGGAGAGAGGGCCTTGGTAGAGCCCCCGCTCCTCCAGACTTTGCTGGAGTTGGCGAATCTCGACCTCGGTCGAGCAAACGGGGGGACGGGCGAGGCGCGGACGGCGCGCTGGAGGCGACTGAGGAAGCGCGACGAGGACTCCTGAGCCGGTCAGGAGAAGTGCGGCGAGCAGACGCCCCCATCTCCATCGCGCTGAAGCGCAGGTGCCTCGCGAATGTTCATCCTGTCGCCATTCTCTGCTAGTGGTGCCCATCGGCAATCCCCTCCCCTGATCCCCCCACAGGCCGGCGGTGGAGTTCCTGGATGCTATCAAATTCTGCTACGACACAACACCCCATCCCGAAAATGAGACCCGGTCGACGAGCGAAAAGCCCGGACGGGAGCCGCTTTCCATTTTCAATTGAGCCATCCCTTGTTATGATGCGCCCGGTCAATGACGGCGAACGGAGAGGTCCGTGCTTCAGAACACCGGGAAGGTGCGGCGATGACGGCCCCGTTCGGCACCGGTCAGGATGCCTCCCAATCGAGAACGAGAAGTGAGTCGATCAGGGCCGAGGGGCTCCAGATCAACCGATGGTCTGGGATCCGGACTTTCGACCGGGCTCAGCGGGAGCGGTATCGGGGTGGACAACTTTCTACTGAAGGAATCGACAGCAAGCGGAGGGAGGAGATCAGCCTTCCCGCCAACAGGTACCATATGAAAGCTCAGGCAGGATCGACCTTTCTGGTGACAGGAGCGCACGGCTTTATCGGGGCGTGGGTAGTCAAGCGGTTGCTGGCGGCGGGCGGTCGGGTGATCGCGCTCGACCAGAGCGAGGACCCGCAGCGGTGGCGATTGATCATGGATGAGGAGGAGAGGGCGCAGGTCACCTTCGTCACGGGCGATATCACCGATGAGACGTTTCTGGTGGCGCTGGTGCAAGACCGGGGGATCGAGCAGATCATTCACCTCGCCGGTCTGCAGGTTCCGACGTGTCGCGCCAATCCGCGCCTGGGGGCATTGGTCAATGTAATTGGGACGATCAACATCTTCGAGGCGGCCCGCCAATCGCGTGGCCTTGTGCGACGCATCGCCTACGCGAGTTCTGCGGCGGTCTTCGGGGTCGCGGAGGAGGGAGTGGCGGTGACCGAGCGCGAAGCGGGCGGGATGACCACCCACTATGGCGCATTCAAACGGTGCAACGAAGAGAACGCGCGCGTCTTCCATCTCGATCACGGGATCAACAGTGCGGGGCTGCGGCCCCTGACTGTCTATGGCGTCGGCCGGGACTCCGGAATGACCTCGGATCCGACCAAGGCCATGAAAGCGGCAGTGGTCGGGCGGTCCTTCCGGATCCGCTTTGGCGGAAAGACAGACTTTCTGTATATTGCAGATTGCGCGGACGCCTTCATCAGAGCGGCGACCGTCGATCTGCCAGGGGCCCACGTCTTCAATCTGCACGGAGAGACGGTGGCGATTGCCGAGGTGGTCCGGGAGATCGAACGGGTCGCGCCGAGCGCGGCCGGGAAGATCACCTTTGACGACATCCCCATCGCCATGCCATCAGAACTGGACGATACGGCCATTCAGCGCGCGCTGGGGGGTATTCCCCGCACCTCAATGGCGACGGGTATCGCCGAGACGATGGCCCGTTTCGCGACGCTTGAGGCGACGAATCGACTGGAGTTATGGGATCTGGACGTCTAGGGGGACTTGGAAAGCGAAAGGGGCTCGACGATGCAGGCACTGGCGCTGTGTGGAGTGGAACGGTTGGAGTTGCGGGAGCTGCCGCTCCCAGCGCTCGCACCGTGGGAAGTTCGTCTCCAAGTCGGGGGAGTCGGACTCTGTGGCACCGATTTTCACATCTACGG
Source organism: Blastocatellia bacterium (assembly GCA_049317725.1). GTDB lineage: Bacteria > Acidobacteriota > Blastocatellia > RBC074 > RBC074 > CAIOZW01. Next base: position 10,511 of record JBMOHS010000078.1, on the reverse strand, counting down.
AGGACACGCCAACTACACCAGCGACGAGGCGGGACGCCCAATTCCCTTTGAGGAGCGGCCGCTGATCATGGGGCACGAGTTCAGCGGGATCGTCGTCGAGACCGGGTGCGATGTCCACGATCTGAGGGTGGGGGATCGCGTTGTCGCCGACCAGGGACTCAACTGTTACAGCCAGCGGCTCGACCCCTGTGAATACTGCCTGACGGGCCACACGCATCAGTGCGCGAGCTACCGTGAGCACGGCATCACTGGACTGCAGGGAGCGCTCGCCGAGTTTGTCGCCCTGCCGGCCGTCAATGTCGTCCGCATCGAGAGTGACCTGCCGATCGACCAAGCCGCCTTGACCGAGCCCTTGGGCTGCATCGCCCACGCCGGGGAGATGCTCCAGCGGGCCAACGCGCGCTATCAGTTTGGCGGAGAGCGACCGATCCGGTCGGTGCTGATCTGTGGAGCCGGGCCGGCGGGGCTCCTCTTCACCCAGTATTTTCGGCAGGTTCTCGGCTTTGACGGGCTGGTGCTGGTGACGGAGCCGAACCCACAACGGCGGGCGTTAGCGGCGGAGTATGGCGCGACAGTGATCGATCCCAAGTCTGAAGACCTGGTCGAAGCGGTGCGCGAGTGGACCGGAGGAGAGATGATCCACTGCCTGATCGAATCGGCCGGCATCGCCCAGCTCTTCCCAGTGATCCCGGCGATCATCCGCAAGCAGGCGACGGTCGTCCTCTACGGCCACGGTCATCACGGAGTTGACCTCGGGGTGCTCAACCGGATCCAGTTCATCGAGCCAGCGCTGGTCGCTCCGACGGGAGCCTCCGGCGCCGTCGATCCAGTCGGGCGGCCGGCCATCTACCAGCAAGCGCTGCGCTGGCTGAGCGAGGGCCGGATCGACGTCTCCCGCTTTATTACGCACCGCTACCGATCTCTCGCCGAGGTCCCGCGCGCGTTTGCCACGGACCGCTTTGCGAATGACTATCTCAAAGGGGTGGGCGTCTTTGTCTGAGGCCTCTTGTCGCGACGACGCCCTCCGGGAATGGAAGGAACACAATTTATGGGGAAGATGTCGATGAGCTTACGCAACAAGAATCGGGGGCTGACAGCCTTGGCCATCCTGCTGCTCGGAGTGGCAACAGCGGGAAGTCTCGCCTGCCAGCGGAAGGAGACGGGACCGAAGAAGCGGGTCATTGCCGTCATTCCGAAAGGGGTCTCCCACTCCTTCTGGCTGACGGTCAAGGCAGGTGCGGACGCGGCGGGCACCGAATTCGGCGTCGAGATCGACTGGAAGGGGCCGGCGTCAGAGACGGACATCAGTGGGCAGATCAACATCGTCGAGGACGCGATCAATCGGCGGGTCGATGGAATCGTGCTGGCCCCTTCCCACGGGGACTCGCTGGTCCCGATGGTCCAACGGGCCCAGCGCGAAGGTGTCCCGGTGACGATCTTCGATTCCGGGATCTCGACCGAGAACTATCTCTCCTACGTCTCGACCGACAATCGGGCCGGGGGCGCACTCGCCGCCGACCGGATGGGTGCACAGCTCAAAGGCACCGGAAAAGTGGCCATTCTCGGCGTCAAGAAGGGCTCGGTCTCGACAGATGAGCGGGAGGAGGGCTTCAACGAGCGGATCAAAGCGGCCTACCCGGGAATCCAAGTGGTCCAGTGGCTCTACGGGGAAGCGAATGCGGCCAAGTCGCTCTCGACCGCCGAGGATATGCTGACCAGTCATCCAGACCTCAATGGCCTCTTCGCCTCGAACGAATCGTCGACAGTCGGGGCAGTTCGGGCCATCCGGCAACGGGGGCTCTCGAAGCAGGTCGTGCTGGTTGGCTTCGACTCGACGCCGGACTTGGTCGCCCAGGTCCGCGATGGCTCAATCGATTCGCTCGTCGTCCAGAACCCTTTCAAAATGGGCTATGAGGGAGTCCGCACCATCCTCGAGAAGCTGGCAGGCCGGGAACCGGCGCGCCGCATCGATACTGGAGTCGTCCTGCTCACCAAAGAGAATCTGGAGTCTCCCGAGGTTCAGCAATTGATCAAGACTCCGTAACGTCTTGCCATAACGTCTTGATTGGAGAGAGAAGTCAGATGGAGAGGCAGATTGCGGCGCTCGAGATGCGCGGCATCAGCAAGTCGTTTGCAGGCAACACCGTCTTGGCGCACGTCGACCTGACGGTGCGAGCCGGGGAGGTCCACGCCCTCGTCGGGGAGAACGGGGCCGGCAAATCGACCTTGATGAAGATCCTCGCAGGGGTGCATCAGCCAGACGGGCCAGACGGGCCAGACGGGGGCGAGATCCGGATCGATGGCACTGCGGTGCGGTTCGATCACCCTGGAGAGGCCCTGCGCGCCGGGATCGCCATGATCTACCAGGAGCTCTCCCTGGCTCCACACCTGACCGTGGCGGAGAACATCTTTCTTGGCCGTGAGCCGCGGCGGAGCGGGATCTGGGGATGGATCGACAATCGCCAGCTCAACGAGGCGGCGCAACGTCTGCTCGACGAGTACGGGTTCGCGCTCAACCCGCGCGCGAAGGTCGGGCAGTTGAGCGCAGCCAACCGGCAACTGGTCGAGATCACCCGGGCGATTGTCGAAGCGAAGCGGGTCATCGTCATGGACGAACCGACCTCGTCGTTGACCAACCACGAGGTCGAAGATCTCTTCACGCTGATCCGACAACTGCGAGCCAGAGGGCTGGCGATCATCTACATCTCCCACCGCATCGAGGAGCTGGCAGCGATCGCCGACCAATTGACGATCCTGCGGGATGGTCGTGCCGTCTACACGGGAGAGTGGGGATCGATCGACACCGACACGATGATCCGCCATATGGCCGGACGAGAGCTGAAAGAGATCTTTCCTCCCAGAAAGGCGGCGCGGGGTCCGGTGCGACTGCGGGTCGAGAACCTGAGCCGCCCGCCCGTCTTCGAAGGGATCCGCTTCGAGGTTCGCGCTGGGGAGGTACTAGGGATTGCCGGTCTGGCCGGTGCCGGACGGACCGAAGTCCTCGAAGCGATCTTTGGGGCGGCCCCGGCGACGGGTGGAGAGATTGAGCTGCACGGGCAGCGGTTTAATCCGACCCACCCGGCGCAAGCGGTCGGCAAGGGCCTGGGCCTCCTGACGGAGGATCGGAAGCGGACCGGGCTCTGCCTCAACCTCTCGATGGCGACCAATGTCACGCTGGCCAATGTCGGAGCCTTGGTTGAACGGGGGCGGGTGAATGCCCAACGGGAATCGCAGGTGGCCAAGCGGTACATCGGCAAACTCAACATCCGGCCCGGCAATCCACAGTTTCTCGTCGGACGAATGAGCGGGGGAAACCAGCAGAAGGCACTGCTCGCCCGCTGGCTCTTCGCCCAGACGGGCGTTTTCCTGCTCGACGAGCCGACCCGGGGAGTCGACGTCGCCGCCCGGGCCGAGATCTACCGGGAGGTCAATGAGCTGGCTGAGGCGGGTGCCGCCATCGTCATGGCCTCGTCGGATCTGCCGGAGTTGCTGGGAATGGCGGATCGGATCCTGGTCATGCGCCGGGGACGTCTCGTTGCCGATCTCTCCGCCCGCGAGACCACGCAGGAAGAGATCCTCAAGTATGCTGCCGTTGAGGAAGAAGGTTGATCGCTATGCAGGAATGGCTGAAACGATTTCTCCCTTTCATCAGTTTGCTGGCCCTCTGTATCCTGATCCCGACGTGTGAGTACTTCGTCCTCGATCAGGATCCAAAATTTTTGACGACGGGGAACCTCGCGGCGATTGCCCGGCAGACGGCAGTGATCACGATCATGGCGATGGGAATGACGATGGTCATGGTCTCGGGTGGGATCGACCTCTCGGTCGGTTCGATTGTCGGGTTGACTGCCGTGGTCGGATCGCTCTCGATGGCATCGGGCGGGCAAGCAGCCCTGGTCGGAATCGTCGTGGCCATCCTGGTGGGGGGGCTCTGTGGAATCGCCAATGGCACGGCGGTGACGACGCTGCGCATTCCGCCGTTCATTGTCACGCTCGGCGCGATGGGGATCTACCGTGGACTCGCGCTCTACATCTCGAATGGGAACGCAGTGGTCGGATTGCCGGAGTCGGCCGGGTACCTCGCCGAGCGGACGCTCTTCGGAGTCATTCCGGTGCCACTCCTGCTGGTGATCGTGCTCGCCCTGCTCATCCATTTCACGCTCAGCCAGACGCGTCTTGGCCGCTATTGTTATGCGATGGGAAGCAACATCGAGGCGGCCCGCTTTGCCGGAATCAACGTCTGGCGCTACCAGGTGACCTACTATGCGATCCTCGGGGCACTCAGTGGACTGGCCGGCGCGATGGAGACCTCGCGGACCGTCACCGGGCAGCCCAACGCCGGAGAGACCTACGAATTGAACGTCATCGCCTCCGTGGTCATCGGCGGTGGGAGCCTTAGCGGCGGTCAGGGAACCGTCATCGGAACGATTATCGGGTCGCTCATCATGGGCGTCCTCGCCAACGGGGGAAATCTGCTGCAGATCTCTCCCTTCATCCAGAAGATCGTCATCGGGACGGTCATTATTCTGGCGGTCACCTTCGACGAATTTCAACGGCGTCGACTCCAGAACGTCGAAGGGTAGGATATTCAACGGCTTCTCCTCGCCTCATTCAATCCCGATGGAGGCAGGGAGATGAGCCAACCAAGCGAAGAACAGGACAACTTGAGATGAAGCTGCTGCAATTCAGGACAAAGACAGATTCAGGGCCCCGGCTCGGGGTGGTCAAAGGTGAGGCGATCGTCGACGTGACATCGGTGGCGCCAGATATGCGCAGCCTGATCGCGCGAGGAGCGGATGGGCTGCGGGCGATCGAGCAGGCCAACGCGACGGCGGCCTACGGGCTGGATGCGATCGAGTTTCTACCCGCGGTCACGCCGGGCAAGATCATCTGTATTGGCCGCAACTACTACGATCATGCCGTCGAGGGCGGGAGCGAGCCGCCGGCCAGTCCACTGATCTTCACCAAGTTGCCCAACTCGTTGACCGCACACGAGGCGCCGGTGACCCTGCACGCGATCTCGCAGCAGATCGACTTCGAGGCGGAGCTGGCGGTGGTCATCGGGCGGCAGGCGCGGCGGGTTTCGGAGGCAGAGGCACTCGATCACGTCTACGGCTATAGCTGCCTCAACGACATCAGCGCACGCGACCTGCAATTCGCTGACGGGCAGTGGATTCGGGGCAAGAGCCTCGACGGGTTCGCTCCGCTGGGGCCCTGGATCGTGACGCGCGACGAGATCGCCGATCCGCAAGCCTTGGCAATCGAGGGGCGGCTCAATGGGCAAGTCATGCAGCGCTCGAACACGGGGCAGATGATCTTCCCGATCGCCTACCTGATCCACTACATCTCCCAGGGAATTACGCTCGAGCCGGGCGACGTCATCGCCACAGGCACCCCGGAGGGGGTCGGTGTCTTCCGCAATCCCCCAGTCCTGCTGCAGCCGGGCGACCAGTTCGAGGTTGAGCTCGAAGGCATCGGCGTCCTGCGCAACCCCTTTGTCAGCGGTTGAGAGAACCATGAGCGACTACTTTCTGGGGATCGACAGCGGCACACAGAGCACGAAGGCGGTGCTCCTCGACGGGGCCAGCGGCGAGATCATCGCCGCGGCCTCGGCAGCGTACGAGCTGATCGAGGGGCTCCCCCCCGGCCACAAGGAGCAATGGCCCGCCGAATGGGTCACGGCTCTCGAAATGACGGTTGGGGAAGTCTTGGCGCAGCTCGACGCCGCCGGAGGGGATCGCGCCGTGATCCGGGCGATCGGGGTCTCCGGACAGCAGCACGGGTTTGTCGCGCTCGACGCGGCGGACCAGCCACTCCGGGCGGCGAAGCTCTGGTGCGACACGAGCACCTCGGCAGAGTGCGCGCAACTGATCGACTCGCTGGGCGGGCTCGAACGGACGATCGAGCAGGTCGGCAATGGGATCCCGGCCGGTTTCACCGCCTCGAAGATCCTCTGGATGAAGCGGCACGAGCCAGAACTCTACGCGCGGCTGGCGACAGTCCTGCTCCCCCACGACTACCTCAACTTCCACTTGAGCGGCCGGAAGGCGATGGAGTGCGGAGACGCCTCGGGGACAGCCCTGCTCGATGTCCGGCAGCGTCGTTGGTCAGCCGCAGCGATCGCGGCGATCGACACGGACTTGGCCGCGAAGCTTCCCTCCTTGCTGCCGAGCGATCAGCCGCTTGGCACGCTCCGTCCGTCGCTCGCCGCACGGTGGGGGCTCTCCCCTGAAGTGGTCATCTCGACGGGTGGCGGCGACAACATGATGGGGGCGATCGGAACGGGAAACGTCCGCCCCGGGGTGGTCACGGTCAGCCTTGGAACCTCCGGCACCATCTATGCGTGCAGCCCCACTCCGGTGATCGATCCCAAGGGGGAGGTCGCCGCCTTCTGTGACTCGACAGGCCGGTGGTTGCCGCTCGTCTGCACGCTCAATGTGACGGTCGCGACGGAGATGGTCCGGCGCCAGTTTAGCCTCTCCCACGACGCGCTCGCGGCGCAGGCGGCCAAGGCGCCCGCCGGAAACGACGGGCTGCTCCTCCTCCCCTTCTTCGAGGGGGAGCGGACGCCGGATGTGCCGGATGGAACGGGCGTCTACTTCGGCCTGCGCGAGAAGACCTGCTCGATCCCTCACTTTGCCCGGGCAGCGATGGAGGGGACAACTCTCGGGCTCGCCTACGGCCTCGACCGCCTGCGGGAGCTGGGGATGGCCCCGCGCGAGATCCGGGCCACCGGCGGCGGAGCGAAGAGCGCCATCTGGCGCCAGATTCTGGCCGACATCTTCGGGGTCGAGGTGGTCTGCCTCGTCCAGGAGGAGGGGGCGGCCTTGGGGGCCGCGCTCCAGTCGCTCTGGGTCTGGGAGAAGGCGCGGGGAACTACCGAGGCCTCGATCGAGGCCATCTGTGACCGCTACGTCAAGCTCGAGGAGTCGACCCGCACCCTCCCCAATCCCGCCCACCAAGCCCTCTACCAACAGATGCAGGCGCTCCATCACCGGGTCGTCAGCGACCTTGCCCCCTCGTTCGCTCTGCATCGCCGACTGATCGCGTAGGCCAATCCACTGGGCCATTCTCCCGGAGAACGTCATGCCAAATAACCAGACCTCTCCTGATCTTTCGCGCTGGTTCGTGCCAACCGCCAGCCTCTTCCTTTTTGTTCTCGCCTGTGGACTTCCCTGTCTCGAAGTGGAGAGAGGGGGACGGGAGATCTGGTACGGCTACAGCGTCCTGCTGAGGGGATGGATGACGGTGCTGGTCGGGCAGGTAGCCTGGCTGGCCAACCCGCTCTGGTTGGCTGGGATGTTCCTCTTCCTCTTCCGTCGCTGGACCCTCTCGTTGGGCTGCGCCCTGGTGGGACTCTTGCTGGCGGCGACCAGCCTTCTCTTCTACGGATGGGATGGGGTGGGGCTCCCCGTCGGAGTCGACGAGGGGGTTGTCGCAGCCCACCAGTTACGGATCGGTGCCTATGTCTGGCTGAGTAGCCTGCTGGTCCTCTTTGTCGGAGCGGCGCACCTGCGACGGCGCGTCCACCACGGCGAGCCGATCTAGGCCCCCACCGGCACCCCCTCACGGAAAGGTGAGGACAACACGCCCCATCAGTTGCCCGGCGTGCATCTCCCGCAAGACACGATCGACCTCCTTGAAGGGGGCCGTCTCGACATGGCAGCGCAGCCCCCCCCGCGCAGCCAGATCGAGGACTTCGCGCAGCTCCTGCCGGGTCCCGACCGCCGAGGCGACAATCCGAAACTCCCCGGCGACCATGGCGACGGAAGAGAGGGCCATCGGCTCGGGTGCCATCCCCACCATCGCCAGGGTTCCGCCGCGACGCAGCGAGCGCAATGCCGTCTCATAGGCTCCCCGGCTGCCGGCCGTCACCAGGGCAACGTGCGCCCCCCCGAGTTGCCGAATCTGCTTGGGAATCGGGGCGGGTGTCCCCCCGGTCGACTCCTGCCCGGCCAGCAGCGTGTATGCAGCGCCGCAGGCTCGTGCCAGGGCCAACTTCTCCTCGCTAAGATCAACGGCGATCACCTCGATGCCCTGGGCGACGGCCAGTTGGATCCCTAGATGGCCCAATCCGCCAACCCCAAAAACGGCCAAGCGCTCACCTGGCCCAATGCCGGACCGCCGCAGCGCGGCATAGACCGTCAATCCCGCACAGAAGAGCGGAGCCGCCTCAACGAAGCCAAGGTTGTCCGGAATCCGGATCGTGTGGCTGGCCGGGGCCTTGAGGTACTCGGCATAGCCCCCATCGACGGTGACTCCGGTAATCTGCTGACGCAGGCAGAGGGTCTCGCGTCCCGCCAGGCAGTACTCACACACGTCACAGGTCGAGTGGAGCCAGGGAACACCGACTCGGTCGCCCGGGGCGAGCGGAGGATCCCCCATCTCTCCCGGGCCACACGCGACCACCGTCCCGGTCACTTCGTGCCCCGGGATGAGGGGAAGGCGCGTAATCGGCTTGAGCTGTTCCCACTCCCCTCGGATCAGGTGCAGGTCAGAATGGCAAACACCACACGCCGCCACCCGCAGCAGAACTTCCCCAGGCCCGGGCACTGGGAGGGGGACCTCCCGCATCGTCAGCGACTCTCCAAAGGCTGGCATCACCGCAGCCCGCATTGTCGTCATCGTACTTGCCTTTCTGGACGGGACTCCTCGACAACCCCGTCGGCCATCCAGGCGTCAATCTGTGAGGTGGAGTAGCCCAGTTCAGTGAGCAGCTCCCGCGTGTCTGCGCCAAGGCGTGGCGGGGGAAGATCGATCCGTCCCGGGGTCAGGGAGAGCCGGATGACGGGCGCAAGCTGAACATCCCTCCCCTGCCCTGGCGTTTCGGACTGGACTTCGACTACGAGGCCCCGGGCCCGAATCTGCGGGTCCTCGAGCACCTCGGCCAGCTCCAGAACGGGGGCCAGGCAGGTCTCCACCCCCTCGAACTCCGTGACCCACTCGGCGAGCGTCCGCTCCTGAAAAAGGGCTGAGACGGCCTCCATCAACGAAGGCTGTGCCGCCAAGTCGAACTGCTGGCCTCTCCACTCCTCCCGGCGGAGATGTCCACAGAAGACCTCCCAGAACTTTGGTTCGAGCGCGGCCAAGGCCAAATAGCGCCCGTCCCGCGTGCCATAGATCTGGTAGCACGCATAGCGACCAGTCAGCGCCTCTGCGCCCCGCGTCGGTTGCCGGCGCTCGGCAAGATACTGGGCGAGCGGAATGAACATCATCGTCAGGCTGCAATCGAGCATCGAGATGTCGACCATCTGCCCGAGTCCAGTCCGTTCTCGCGCCAGCAGGGCCAGCAGAATCCCGATCACCGCGTGAAGGCTCCCCCCGGCGAGATCGGCAATCTGCACTCCGGGCAGGCGCGGCGGTCCTTCCCGCTCCCCGTTGAGCCCGAGCAACCCTGCGAGTGCCAGGTAGTTGGCGTCATGGCCTGGTCGCAACCGGTTCGGCCCATCCTGCCCAAAGCCGGTCAAGGCACAGTAGACGAGGCGTGGGTTGCGTGCCCGCAACGCCGCCTCGCCGATGCCCAACCGGTCCATCACCCCGGGCCGGAAGCCTTCCAGCACGACGTCGGCCTGATCGACCAGCCGCCCAAAGATCTCCCGGCCCGCCTCCGATTTCAGATCGATCACCACGCTCCGCTTGTTGCGGTTGATCAACCGGAAGGAGGCCTCCGGGTCTTCTGTCCCAAGGGGAAGGGAGCGCATCGGATCTCCGCCACCGGGTGCCTCAACCTTGATCACGCGCGCCCCAAAATCGCCGAGCATCATCGAGGCGACCGCCCCAGGCAATAACCTTGTCAGATCGAGCACCGTCACCCCATCCAAGACCCCCATCGGCCGCCTCCTTCTCGACTCCCTCGGCCCCGCTGGGCACCTACCGCCGCCGGAACTTCTCGAACCACGCCATCAGATAGAGCTGCTGGGCGAGTTGATGGGAGGGACGTCGCCAGCCGTGATACTCATCCGGCATCCGTACCAGGAGCGTCTCCTTCTTGAGCATCTTGAGGGCACGGTAGTACTCTTCGCTCTGCCCCATCGGTGTCCGCAGGTCGGCCTCGCCCGTCATGACCATGGTCGGCGTCGTCACGTTGGCGACATAGTGGAGTGGGGACCGGACGGCAAACTCCATCGGATCCTCCCACGGATACTTGCGGAACTGGGAGTACCAGCTCGGCCCGTCCGTCGTCCCGACAAACGAATGCCAGTTGATCACCGGACGCATCGAGACTGCCGCCGTGAACCGGTTGGTATGGCCGACGATCCAGGCGGTGAGCACACCCCCGCCGCTTCCTCCGCAGACGAAGAGGTTCTTCTCGTCGATGAAGCCTTTGCCGATTGCGGCGTCGACCCCGGCCATCAGATCGTCATAATCCTTGCCGGGGTAGCTGTACTGGATGCCATTGACAAACTCTTGCCCATAACCGGTCGAGCCTCGCGGATTGGTGTAGAGGACCGCGTAGCCCTCGGCGGCAAAGTTCCGGAAGGCCCAGTTCCAGCCGATCGAGTACATCGACC
>JBMOHS010000077.1:0-18120 GCA_049317725.1 Blastocatellia bacterium | reverse complement strand
CGATCAAGAAGCGACTGTTCCCCGCATCTGGCAAACAGATGGAAAGCTTTAATTATATCGATGGGGTCTCCATTTCACAACGGGCAAAGAAGCAAGATCCATCTCAGATCAAGGTGAGAGGGGGAGAAGCGCCTGTTCCACGTTCCTGCTCGCTCAGGAAAGAGCTTCGAAAGGATCTCCATCTTCTGGGCGGGGTGGCTCAGCTAAAGCCGCCCCGGAAGCAGGAGAAGGTCCGGCGAGTCGCTCGCCGATCTCCTGGACCAGTCGATCGAGGGAGGCGCGGTCGAGGGCGGAGATGGCCAGGGCGTGATGAACTTGGCACCGGTGGTAGAGTTCCTCGGGATCGACCAGATCCATCTTGTTGAAGACGAGAAGGCGAGGAATCTGGTCGAGTTGCAGTTCCGTGAGGATCCGCTGGACGGCCGCGATCTGATTCTCGACCTGGGGACTGGCGGCGTCGACCAAGTGAAGGAGGAGGTCTGACTGCTCCATCTCTTCGAGGGTGGCCTTGAAGGCGGCGAGGAGATCCCGCGGCAGGTCGCGGATGAAGCCGACGGTGTCGTTGATGATGATCTCCTGCTCGTGAGGCAGCCGGAGTCGGCGGCTGGTCGGGTCGAGCGTCGCGAACATCCGTTGTTCAGCAATCACTTGGCTGTTGGTCAGGGCGTTGAGGAGGGTACTCTTTCCTGCATTGGTATAGCCGACGATCGAGACGACAGGAAGGTTTCGTCGCGCCCGCTGGGCACGACGCTGCTGGCGACTTTCGCGAACGTGGGTCAGCTTCTCCTCGAGGAGGGCAATCCGGTCGCGGACCCGGCGTCGATCGACTTCCAGCTTGGTCTCTCCTGGGCCACGGCCACCGATGCCACCCATCAAGCGGGACATCTCGCTGCCGCTGCCGGTCAATCTCGGCAGCAGATATTTCAACTGGGCCAATTCGACCTGGATGCGCCCCTCGCTGGTCTGTGCCCGCTGGGCGAAGAGGTCGAGGATCAGTTGGGAGCGGTCAACGATCTTGAGATCAGTCGCCGCATTGATCGCCCGGACTTGCGACGGGGTCAACTCCCGATCGAAGACGATCATATCGGCTCCCAGTTGGAGAGAGCGGATGATGATCTCCTCGAGCTTGCCCTTGCCGACGAGTGTTCGGGGATCGAGGGCGGTGCGCCGCTGGAGGATCTCGTCAAGGACGACCAGTCCGCCGGAGTTGGCCAGCTCGACCAGCTCGTCGAGGGAGTCCCGGGCATCGCTGCTGGCCCCTTCCTCGCGGGTGGTGACGCTGACGAGCAGGGCGCGATCCCGCGTGTCCGACGCCTTGCGGGCGCCGCGATTGCGGGCCATCTCCGCTTCGAGGGACTCGATCAGGTCGAGAAAATCGACGTCCAACTGGCCAGGCAGGCAAGGCTCGAGGAACTGGAACATCTTCCGCTCTTCGCCCGGTCCGTCTGCCTTCTCTCGCGCCTGGTCGGGCAGTGCTGGAAGCAGGTGGGCCGCGAAGACCTCTCCGGGGAGACCGGTCTTGGCGTCGACTTCAATCGCCGCCATCAGATCGAGCCGCAAGAGTGCCAGATCGGTGAGGTCGTCGTGGGTCAGTTGCCGCTCCCCGCGCAGATGAGTATGCACGCAGCGCAGCCCATTGAACCGCGACTTGCCGAGACGCGACCGATCCTGTGCGGGAAGGACGATCTGCGAGGCATCCCCGACGACGACGTGCTCGACGTGCCCTTTGCGATCGACGAGGACGCCGATCTGGCGCCCAATTTCGTGCGAAATCTCCGTCAGCTGCCGGGCGAACTCGGAGGAGACGATCTGGTGCGCCGGAATGCGCCGTTGGTAGATCTTCTCCAGTCGACGAATCTGGTTGGCTTTGAGACCCAGCGTTTTTCCCTCGACCTGCGCGATAAGATGGCTCCTTTCGATGGATCCGTCGATAGCGACTGAAAGTATGCTGGCGTGGAGCAGAAGTTCCCTTCCTCCAGAACAGATCCTCGATGGCGGCGAGAATTTCCGACGCCCCGAGGTGGGCAACTGAAGCGACTGGTCAATGACCCGCAAAGGAGTGGACGTCAAGTCTACAGTTGAAACAGACCGGTCTCACGATAAATAATGAGACGGGTTAAGTGCAAGCCCTCTTGTACCGGTACTCAATGAAGCAGAGAGGGGGCGATCGGTGCGCAAGCGCCAACATCAGAGCTGGGGGGACCTCCCGGTGCCTCCTTTCAGATAAGGGGATCGATTTCATGTGCACGAGACAAAGAACTGCGGGGTGGGGTGTTCGGAGACGATGCGTTCTGCTGTTGGCTGGACTCTTGCTGGCAGGGTTGCCCGGAGAAGGATTGGCCCAGGGGACGGCTGCCAAAGAGATGCCGCAGGATGAAGTCTATTTCAGCATTGCACGGCGGCTCAACGCCATCAGCGAATCTCCCGTCAGCGCCATCGTTTCGGAACTCGATGGGGTAGTCGAACTTGTCTCCGTGGTCATGGAGCCGGATGGGAAGGCGCTCGTCACGGTTCGTGAGCGAACGCCCGCCAGCGCCACCTTTCCCAACAAGTCGACTCGCCTGAAGTTTGCCCCACCAACCAGCGGGAAGGAGTGGCAGTGGGTCGAGTTCGAAGAGAATCGCCGCTTCTACCCAGTCGAGCGGCTCTTCCCCTATACCAAAAATGAGATCGATCGTCGCCGGCAGCTCGCCGACCGGCTCTGGGCCGAGGTCGTCACCTCGATGGGACGCCAAGCCCAGGGTGCCGAGAAGGTCCTCGCCACGGCCCAGGCCATTCTCAAGAAAGAGTTCGAGCTGACCAAGACCATCGGGGCCATCTCTGAGCAACTCGGCACTGCCAGCAAAGAGAAGGACACCGAGGCGATCCTTCGCTCTTATGGGGAGCTGCAACAGAACGACACGGCCCTCATTGAGTTTGCCGATACCAACACCGATCTCAAGGCCAATGACGCCTACCTTCGCCTCTTCGATGATTACAAGAACAACTTGACCGTTACCGGGCGTTTTCGGAAAGACTATGCCGCCGCCGTCGAGGGCTATAACGAAGCCCTCCTTCGCCTGCCCTACGCCCTGGTCGCTTATGGGCTGGGTTATACGAAGATGGAATCCGCAATCACGGCCGAATAAATGTAACTACTCACGGAGAGGAAGATCAAAAATTGGACTGGGCTAACCAGCGACCAACGATCGAACGGAAGAGATGATTGCACCACCAAGGCACAGAGGTCACCGAGAAGAACATCGGATTCCTTGAAGTTCATTGATGCCGTGAGTAGTTACGAATAGATGATGGGTGAAGCAATGCATTGGTAGGCACCCCGGGGCCACCTTGAGAAGTGGCCCATTCTCACCCGCCCGCTAAGGGGGTGGCGGTTCATCGAACACGCCGGGTGATCCATCCCGGGTAATGATCAAGGAGAGGGAATGAACAACTCAGATAAGAATGACGACCCAGCAGGCGGTTCACTGCCGACGGTCCCGTCCGCTTTATCGGCGGGCCAGCGGGCCACTGAGACGATTGAGGATGTTGCCAGTGTTCTCCGTGACCTCTTCAACCGCGTTCCGGAAACGGTCACCCGCGCGGTCGATCGTGCGATCACGGTGCGCGAGACGACCGTTCTCGTCCGCCTCAGTGAACGGGCGAGTGAGGCGATCGAGACGCTGGTCTCGGCCGGGCTCTTTGCGAGCCGAGGGGAAGCCGCCTCGTTCCTGATCGAGGCGGGCTGCCAAGCCCAGGCGCCACTCTTTGGCAAGATCGAGGGGAAACTCTCCGAGATCGAAAAACTTCGGACCGAAATCCGCGACAGTTTATCGGCGGACTTGTCGAGTCACCGCGAGGAGAACTGAGGTATGCCCACGACTGATGTCGACTTTTTCAAGCTGGACACGCTGCTCTCCGATGAAGAGAAACTGGCCCGCCAGAGTGTCCGCAGTTTCGTCGAGGACCGGGTTCGCCCGATCATCGCCGAGTGTTTCGAGGAGGGACGATTCCCCCGCGAGTTGATCCCAGAGATGGCCGCCCTGGGCATCTACGGTGCCAATCTTCCCGAGAAGTATGGCTGCGCCGGGGTCAACAACATTACCTATGGACTGATCACCCAGGAGCTGGAAGCGGGCGACAGTGGGGTTCGCAGCTTTGCCTCGGTGCAGGGGGCACTCTGCATGTACCCGATCTACGAGTTCGGGACCGAAGAGCAGCGAACAAAGTGGTTGCCGAGGATGGCGGCGGGGGAGGTGATCGGCTGCTTTGGGCTGACGGAGCCCAATTCGGGGTCCGACCCCGGGAGCATGCGGACGACCGCCCAGAAGGTCGCCGGGGGGTGGCTGCTCAATGGCAGCAAGGCCTGGATCACCAATGGCGCGATTGCCGATCTGGCGATCGTCTGGGCGAAGACGGATGAGGGCGTCATCCGTGGATTTCTGGTCGAGAAGGGAACCCCAGGTTTCTCCGCACCCGAGATGAAGCACAAGCTGAGCTTGCGTGCCTCGGTCACCGCCGAACTCTTCTTTCAGGACTGCCTGATTCCGGAAGAGAACCTGCTCCCCGGAGTCAAAGGACTGAAGGGGCCGCTCTCGTGTCTGACGCAGGCACGTTACGGCATCGCCTGGGGGGCGATTGGCGCGGCGCGCGATTGCTATCTGACCGCGCTCGACTACGCTGGCCAGCGGATCCAGTTCAATCGTCCTCTCTCCGGCTTTCAGCTGACGCAGAAGAAGCTCGCTGAGATGGTCACGGAGATCACCAAGGCGCAACTCCTCGCCTACCAGTTGGGCCGACTCAAGGACGCGGGCTTGATGGATCCGGTCCAGGTCTCGATGGCTAAGATGAACAACGTCGGCATGGCTCTCGAATGTGCCCGCACGGCTCGCGGGATTCTCGGTGGTAACGGGATCACCACCGACTACTCGGTGATGCGCCATATGTGCAACCTGGAATCGGTCTACACCTACGAGGGCACCCACGAGGTCCACATGCTCTCGATCGGGCGCCAAGTGACCGGCATCAGCGCGTTCGCCTGACGTCTCGCCCAAGAGAAGCAAGAGAAGACGGCCCGGTCCCCCGTTATTCCGGGGACCGGGCGGGCTCTCTTCCTAGAAGAAGGGAAAGAGCCGTTTGAGTTCGGCCTTGTCCGGGCGACGTCCGTATTCGCAGATCTCGAACGCCTCGGCGTACTTGATCCCGGCGGCCGCTTGTTCCCCATACCACTCCGCGAGCACGGAGCGGAAGCGGTTGGCGACCCCGATGTTGCGGGCGGCGTGACCATCTCGGACCTCCTTGACGCGGCGGACCCGTTCCGTTGCGTTCTTGGGCATCAACCCTTCGTGTCCATTGGCTCCCCCTTCCAGAAACTGTGACTCCATGACGGCCAATCCGTCCAGCTTCTTGTCGATCACCCGATCGATGGAGATGGCGATCTCGGGCTGGGATGGATTGGGCTTCATGAAACGATCGGTATAGTACATGAAGATCGGGTTGGCCTTGAGGGGAGGCACCTCCGGACAGATGAAGGGGACGGTGACCATGTAGGCGGCATCCTGAACGAGAATTCCGGTGTAGCGATGATCTGGGTGATAGTCATTCGGTCGCGGGCTGAGGACGAGATCGGCCTTCCACTCACGGATGAGGCGAATGATCGCGCGCCGGTTTTCGAGCGTCGGCAGCAACTCTCCATCGTGATTATCGAGCACCTCGACCGACGTGCCAAAGATCTTGGCGGTGGCCTCGACCTCGGTGCGTCGTCGCTGGGCGAGGGGGCCGCCGGCCTCTCGCCAGTGGCCGATATCTCCGTTGGTGACGGAGACCAGCTTGACGTGGTGCCCCTGGGCGGCCCACATCGTGGCGACCCCGCCGACCTGCAGTTCGCAGTCGTCTGGGTGAGCCCCAAAGGCGATGATGCGCAGTTTGCCATCCGCTGCGGGACTCTGGGAGGCCCGGCTGGCAGAGGAATGAGGGGCGAGGGTGAGGGCCAGCAGGGTCAGGCCAAGCGTGGCTCCCACCCGACGCCATCCAGTTCTGCGGGAGTTGCCAAGGGGCTGTTGGTGATTGAACATCGTTCTTCCTCCAGTGCATACAAGGGGTTCGGACCTTAGCGTCCGGTCTCGGAACCGGCACGCGGCTCCGCGGATCATCCCCTACAGGATGAATGACAACTGTCCGCATAGTGGAACGAATGGCCAATCTTTTCAATATTGGGAAGCTCAATGGAGCGTTGAAAGGAGCTGACACGTGAAGATTGTTTACGATTATCTGCAGATAGAGTCCCTTGGAGAGGTCGTGCGGGTTCGACTGCACCGACCGGAAAAGCGAAATGCACTCTCGAAAGGGCTCATGCGGGAGTTGTCAGACTGTTTGCGCCGCCATCCCCTGGTGCGGGAGAGTCGGGCGATCATTCTGGGGGCGTCCGGTTCGGCCTTCTCCGCCGGGCATGATCTGCAGGAGCTGCAGCAGGCCTCGCTGACCGAGTTGCGGGAGATCTTCGCGGTCTGTGTCGAGCTGATGGAGTCGATTCAGCAGATCCCCCAGCCCGTCATTGCCGAGGTCCAGGGAGTGGCGACCGCTGCCGGTTGCCAACTGGTCGCGACGTGTGATCTGGCACTCGCGGCCGACACCGCAACATTTGCGACCCCGGGAGTTCGCATCGGCCTTTTTTGCAGCACCCCGATGGTGGCCCTCAGCCGCTCGATCGGCCGCAAGCGGGCGCTCGAGATGTTGTTGACCGGCCAGCCGATCAGCGCACAGACCGCCGTCGAGTGGGGGCTCCTCAACCGGGCCGTTCCACTTGAGCGACTGGCGACAGAGACGGAAGCGCTTGCCCGGCAGATTGCCGATGCCAGTCCCCTCACCCTCGGGATTGGAAAGGCCGCGTTCTATGCCCAGATCGACCTTGACCAGGCGCACGCCTATCACCACACCCGCGAGGTCATGAGCCTCAACGCCCTCGCGCTCGACGCGCAGGAGGGGATCGGTGCTTTTCTCGAAAAACGGCCTCCCTGCTGGCAGGGGCGGTGAGGCCGGCCTGCCATCGGCTTGCCTGATTCCTGTCGGATCAAGTATTGTCAGCTTTGCTCGAATGCAATGCGAGACAGAGGAGGAACTTGATTGAACGCAAAGAAATGGATGGTCCGTGTCGCAATGGCGGCGATTTGCGTCCTGCCGGGATGGGTGGGTGATGCACGGGCGCAGGGATCCGCTCCCGCTCGTCGAGCGGCAGCCGCCCCGCCCTCTGTCCCACGACAGATTGAGGCACGCCAGCGCCAGTGGCTGCAGGCGATTGTCGCCCGGGATGTTGCCGCCGCCGGACTTCTCCTGGCTGCGGACCTGACTTTCGTCAATGACAATGGCGCGATTCTCACGCGGACCGAGGTGCTCGACCGGATGAAGGAGAACCGGCTGACGCTCGACGCCATCGAAACGAAAGAGGTAACCGTTAAGCCCTATGGAACCGCCGCTCTCTGGCAAGGGAAGGTCACTTTTGTGCGGCAGGGGAACTCGCTGGCGGAAGCCCGTGTCACTGCCCTCTGGGTGCGCAGGGCAGGCACTTGGCGTCTCGCGACCCTGACCGCGGTCCCAATGGCCTCCTCAGGCCAATCCGTTGCGAATTTTCTACTTGGGAGCAGAGAAATGATCACCGATTCTGGACTGAAATATGAAGATCTGGTCGAAGGCACGGGAGAGAGCCCGCGCCCTGGACAAACGGTCGTCGTGCACTATACAGGAACACTGGAAAACGGCAAGAAGTTCGATAGCTCGCTCGATCGCGGGCGCCCGTTTGAATTTGCCATTGGTCAGGGCCGCGTCATCAAGGGCTGGGATGAGGGGGTCATGTCGATGAAGGTCGGCGGGAAGCGCCGGTTGATCATCCCCCCGGCGCTGGGGTACGGAAACAGGGATCTCGGGGTGATTCCCCCGAATTCGACCCTGATCTTTGAGGTGGAATTGCTTGAATTGAGGTAATAGGTGAATTAGGTCCTATAGGTCCCATTCGTCCTAGAACTCCTATGACAGTGACCAAATCCAATCAAATTCGGGTGGCCCTGATCCAGATGCGTTGTGAAGAAGATCCTGGCAGCAATCTTGCCCGGGTCCTCGATCGTATCGAAGAGGCCGCAGCGCAAGGGGCCCAGATCGTCTCGACACAGGAGCTCTTTCGATCACGCTACTTCTGCCAGACCGAGACGCACGCCAACTTCGCCCTTGCCGAGCCGATTCCGGGGCCCAGCACCGAGGCCCTGGCGCGCCTCGCCGCGGCCCGCCAGATCGTCATTGTGGCCTCGCTCTTCGAGTGGCGTGCGCCGGGGCTCTACCACAATACGGCCGTCGTCCTCGACGCCGACGGTCGCCTCCTCGGTCGTTACCGCAAGATGCACATTCCCGACGACCCCCTCTTCTATGAGAAGTTCTACTTTACGCCAGGGGATCTCGGGTTTCAGACCTTCACGACGCGGCATGGCAAGATCGGAGTCCTCATCTGTTGGGACCAGTGGTACCCCGAGGCCGCCCGGCTGACGGCGCTGCGAGGAGCCCAGATCCTCTTCTATCCCACTGCAATTGGATGGCACCCCGATGAGAAGGCCGAGTATGGCGAGCGACAACACGCCTCCTGGCAGATGATTCAACGGTCCCACGCCATTGCCAACGGTGTCTTCGTCGCGGTGGCCAACCGGGTTGGCCACGAACCGACGCCACCGGGCCATCCGGGCAAGGGCATCGAGTTCTGGGGACAGAGCTTCCTCGCCGATCCGTCTGGCCAATTGATGGTCGAGGGATCCATCGACCGCGAAGAGATCCTCCTTGCCGATTGCGATCTGGGTCGGATCGAAGAGCAGCGAACCCACTGGCCATTTCTTCGCGACCGGCGCGTCGATGCCTACGGTGATCTGACCCGTCGCTATCTGGAAGGAGAGTGAATTCGTGGAAGAACGAATCCCTCCCGCGACCCCGAGTGCCTTTGGATACCACATGCCGGCCGAGTGGGAACCTCACGAGGCGACTTGGCTCTCCTGGCCCCACAAAGAGGCCAGTTGGCCAGGGGCCTTTGAGCCGGTTCCGGGCATCTTTGCCGAGATGGTCGAGCACCTCGCCGCCTCGGAGCTGGTCCGGATCAATGTCGCGGATGAGGAGTTCGCCGGCCGTGTCCGTCTCCTGCTCGCGCAACGAGGTGTCGATCCGCGCCGCGTTCTCTTCCATTACCACCCGACCAACGATGCCTGGTGCCGGGACCACGGTCCCAATTATGTCGTTCGCGACCGGTCGGGCAAGCGGGAACGCGCGATCAACGACTGGGGCTACAATGCCTGGGGCAACAAGTATCCACCCTACGACGCCGACGATCTCATCCCCACCCGGATCGCCCAGGAGATGGGCGATCCGCTCTTCCTGCCAGGAATCGTCCTCGAGGGCGGATCGATCGATGTCAATGGTTGCGGCACGCTGCTGACGACCGAGTCCTGCCTCCTCCATCCTAACCGCAACCCGGAACTCGACAAGGCCACAATCGAGGAGTACCTGCGAAGCTATCTCGGGGTTCGCCAGATCCTCTGGCTCGGAGATGGGATCGTCGGGGACGATACGGATGGCCATATCGACGATTTGACGCGGTTTGTTGCTCCGGATACGGTCGTCACCGTCGTCGAGCAGGATCCCACGGACGAGAACTACGCTCCCCTGCGGGAGAATCTGGCCCGGCTGCGTCAGATGACCGATCAGGATGGAGCGCCGCTCCGGATTGTCGAACTGCCGATGCCGAGTCCAATCGTCTATGACGGACAGAGGTTGCCGGCGAGTTATGCCAATTTCTACATCGCCAACCAAGTGGTGCTGGTTCCCACCTACCGCGATCCCCACGACAAAGAGGCTTGCGAACAGCTCCAGTCGCTCTTTCCCACCCGCCGGGTGATCCCAATCGACTGCACGCAGCTCATCTGGGGGCTTGGCGCCATCCATTGTGTGACGCAGCAGCAGCCTGCGATCTGGTAAAAAGCGGGGAGAGAGCACCAATCTTGAGTCGAGTAACGATGGAACGAACGAGTCCCGATTATGCGCGAGCGGTTCAACGGGTGCTGCTCGTCACGCTCGTGCTCAACCTGCTGGTCGTCGGTGGGAAGTTGATGGCTGGGCTTCTCGCCGGAAGCCTCAGCGTCATCAGCGATGCCATCCACTCCTCGGTCGACTCCCTCAACAATGTGGTCGGACTGGTCATCACGCGCTACGCCTCGGCCGAGCCAGACGAGAATCATCCCTACGGTCACGCCAAGTTCGAGACGCTCGCCGCCTTTGTCATCGCCGGATTTCTCTTTGTGACCTGCTATCAGATTGGGCTGAGCGCGATTGGTCGCCTGATGGGCGGCACATCATCCCCGCCGGAGATCACTTCGCTGACGATCTGGGTTATGGTCATCACGCTGGTCGTCAACCTGATCGTCACCATCTACGAAACACGCGAGGGACGTCGCTGGAACAGTGAGTTTCTCTTGGCCGATGCCGTTCATACACGAAGCGATATCGTCATCAGCACGGCAATTCTTGTTGGTCTCTTCTTGGTCGAGCGGGGGATGTACTGGCTGGACCCGGTCCTCTCCCTGGGGGTGGCGATCTTCATCGCTTGGAGTGGGTATCAGATCTTTATCCAAACGGTGCCGGTTCTCGTCGATGAGGCCCCAGTGCCCCCGGCGCGCATCGCGGCGATCGCGGAGGCCGTCACCGGGGTCCATTCCGTTCACGACATTCGATCAAGGTCCCACGGGGGAGCCATCTTTGTCGAGATGCACATGCACATCGACCCGACCATCGAGCACGATGCCCACCGGGCACACGCCGTGACCGAAGCGGTGGAAGAGCGGCTCCAGAACGCTTTTGGCCGCGTCACCGCCACCATCCACGTCGAGCCGCTCGACTCCTCCTCCCCACCGCGCGTGGAATGACCCGGCGGTCGCCCGCCCGCCCTCTCAACTCGCGGGAACAAACTCCACGGCAACTTGGCGTGGGATCACTCCCTTGCGGAAGCCTTCGTCGAGAAGCCGCTGGACCGCCTCCCGATCCCGATCTGTGTATCCGAGCGTACTCTGATTGACCCACATGGCGACGAAGCGGTCCGCGGTCTCTGCCGGCATGTCCCGCGCGAATTGGAGCGCGTAATTGAGCGCGTCCTGGCGATGCTCCATCGAATACTCGATGCTCCGGTGCAGCCAATAAGAGACTTGGCGCTGCAGGTCCGGTCCGAGTTCGCGTCGAATGACATTCCCGCCCATCGGCAGGGGAAGTCCCGTCTCCGTCTTCCACCAGTCACCCAGATCGACAACCTTTCCGAGCCCCTCTTCGTGATAGGTCAACTGCCCTTCGTGAATCAACAGCCCCGCGTCATAGGATCCATCTACTACTGCCTCAATGATCTCGTCAAAGGGGACGACACCGTACTCAAACTCTGGCGTATGCAGTCGCAGGGCCAGATAGGCACTGGTCAGCGTTCCTGGCACGGCAATGCGCTTCCGCGAAAGCTCTGATGCGGGAAAGGGATCCCGAGCGACGACGATCGGACCGTACCCATCTCCGATGCTCGCCCCGTGCGGCAGTAGCACGTAATGCTCCGCGAGGTAGGCATAGGCGTGAAAGGAGACCGCCGTGACATCGTACTCGCGAGTGGTCATGGCGATCTGGTTGAGGGTCTGAATGTCACGCAAGACGTGGGTGAACTGAATGTCGCCCGTGTCCAGCTTGTCGGTCGCGAGGGCATAGAACATGAAGGCATCGTCCGAATCCGGACTGTGGGCAACCTTGATCTCTCGGGTCATGACGTCTGTCCTTACTTGAGATGATAGTAGGGGAGTACACGAGCATCCCCTGGAACATCCATGAAGAATAGCAATTCCATCCAATTAGCGATGGCTTCGCCATCAGGCTCAGGCGTGTGCGCTGGCATACTCCTGGAGGGGCCGGTAGAGGGTATCGCGTTCGACAGGGAGGAAGCCCGCTTCGGCGATCAGCCGGACGATCTCGTCCCGGGTCGCCTCATTGTCGCTTCGGTTCTCGACGAGATAGGACTCCATCAACTCTCCCCCGCGGGTGATCGTGCCGTCAAAATCGTTGGCTCCAAAATGGAGAGCGGTCTGGGCGAGCCGTTTGCCGAGCATGACCCAGTAGGCTTTGATGTGGTCGATGTTGTCAAGCATCAGTCGCGAGAGGGCGATCATCTTGAGGCTGTCAATCCCGGACGGTCCGGGCAGGTGCGAGAGCTGGGTTCCGGGCGGGTAGAATGCCAGCGGAATGAAGCACTGGAAGCCGCCGGAACGGTCCTGCTGCTCCCGCAGGCGAATCAGGTGGTCGACGCGGTCCTCGAGGCTCTCGACGTGCCCATAGAGGATCGTCGCATTGGTCTTGAGCCCCGCCGCGTGGACCTTGCCAGCCATCTCCAGCCAGCGGTTTCCATCGGTCTTGTGAGTGCAGATCTGGGCTCGTGTCTCTTCGGCAAAGACCTCGGCACCTCCCCCCGGGCAGGAGTCGAGCCCGGCCACCTGGAGCCGCTCGATCGTCTCCTCGTCGCTCATCTTGTAGAACTTGGCGAAGAAGTCGAGTTCGACCATGGTGAACGCCTTGAGGTGAAGGGTGGGGAACTCACGTTTGATCGATGAAAGCAGGTCGGTGTAGTACGAGAAGGGCAGCCGTGTGTTGAGGCCGCCGACGATGTGCAGCTCGGTCGCCCCTTCGGCATAGGCGTCGCGGGCAATCTTGAGGCACTCGTCGATACTGTGCGTGTAACCACCCTCTTGGTTGTGCTTGACGAAGAACCCGCAAAATTTGCAATCGGCGTAGCAGTAATTGGTTGGATTGAGATGGCGGTTGACGTTGAAGTAGGTCGTGCGCTCGTGGCGACGGCGGCGGACCACGTCGGCGAGCCGCCCAATCGCGTGGAGGTCATGGCTGCGGAAGAGGGCCATCCCATCCTCGAAGGAGAGGCGCTCTCCCGCCATCACGCGCTCGGCGATCGGGGCGAGGCTTTGATCTACAAGGTAGTTCGCTGGGTTCATCGCACAAATCTCCCTCTAGTTGGCTGTTCCCTCGGCGGATGATCCCGGGAGGGGCTCGTTGCTCTTCTCCTGGCGAGGCTCTCCAAGTCGGCGGCGCAACATCGCGTCGACTTCGGCTCGGATCAGCTCTCCAGTCGCCACCTTGACTTTTCGTGTCAGGAGCGGCTTCTTCGGATCCGATGACCACTTCTCCAGGAAGAGGTTGAAGGGGGTTCCCCAATGGCGCTGGTCGCCGACTTGGCGACGATAGCGATAGTGGAGCGTTCGCTCCCGATCCTCGCGGGTCCCCTCTCCTTCAAGGACGATGGGGTACTCGGGACGGTGGCGCTCTTGAAATCGACGTAACTGAGCGGCCGTCGAATATTCGCAGACTCCAATGACGACCAATCCCTGCTCCCGGTAGGCCCGATAGAGATCATTGATCGTCCGCACATCATAGTTGCTGTTGTGGCAGAAGGTGGCGAAGAAGTGGACCAGCACCACTTTGGCCTCTTGGATCAACTCGCGGAATTGGAGTGGAGTACCCGCCAACGTCGGCATCTCGAAGTCGACCACCTCCACCCGTGCCTTGCGGAGTGGAGCGTATTCGTGTCGCTTGTGCGTCTCCTCCTCTGCCGGGTGTCCATTCGATTTGACGGTGGGCTGTGCGGCGATGGGAAGTGCCGAGAGCAGACAAATCCCCCCCCACATCGCCATCCGTTGCCATCTCCGCAGGGCTGAATCTGGGGGCCAATCTGCTTGGCTGGTCATACCGAGCCCCTCGACTGAAAAAGAAGGTCTGCGGCAATCGCCACGAAGAGGATGATGCTGACATAGGCATTGGTCGTGAAGAAGGCGGCGTTGAGGCGCGAGAGGTCGTCAGCCCGGACCAGACGGTGTTGATGGACCAGAAGCACCCCGGCGATTCCCACTCCGAGCAGTCCCATCCACCGAAGTTCACTCCACCAGGAGAGGATCAGCAGGACCCCGAACATGGCCAGATGCAGCCCGCGCGCGATGCGCAGGGCCCCCTCCACGCCAAATCGCTGAGGAATCGAGTGAAGCCCAGCCTCAACGTCAAAGGACTGATCCTGGCAAGCGTAGAGGATGTCGAACCCCGCGGTCCAGAGCATGACCGCCAAGCTGAGGAGAAGCGGGATGGGGGAGTCGATCACACCCCGAACCGCGATCCACGCTCCCGTCGGCGCAATCGAGAGGCACCACCCAAGCACCAAGTGCGAAAGAGAGGTGAATCGCTTGGTGTAGGAGTAGCCCAAGACCGAGCCTAGCGCAATCGGAGAGAGCCAGAGCGTCAGGTTGTTGAGCATCGCCGCCGCAAAGAAGAAGAGAAGCGCGGAGACCACGACGAAGATTACTACGAACTGGGGTCCAAGCAGGCCAGCGGGAAGGGCGCGCGTCCGGGTCCGAGGGTTCTGCGCGTCGAACTGCCGGTCGACCAAGCGGTTGAAGGCCATCGCCGCCGAACGAGCTCCGACCATTGCCAAGAGAATCCACCCAATGGTCGATCCACTCGGCCATCCGCGCGCGGCCAAGACCGCTCCGAGCAAGGCAAATGGAAGCGCGAAGAGCGTGTGCTCAAATTTGATCATCTCCAGCGTGATCCACAATCTCTTCCACATCGCGAGCGGCTTACCTCCGTGCCTTGGCGGGACGACTGCCCTCCCAGCGCGTCTCCTGTTCGTGCGGCAGTCCCAAGTGATCGAGCAATCGATGGGTGAAGTGCTCGATCAAGTCGTCAATACTCTTCGGAAAATGGTAGAAACTCGGCATGGCCGGGATGATGCGGACCCCCATCCGTGCCAGCTTGAGCATGTTCTCCAGGTGGATTGCGTTGAGTGGCGTCTCCCGCGGCACAATGATCAGCAGCCGATTCTCTTTGATGACGACGTCAGCGGCACGATGAACGAGATCCCGGGTCACCCCGTGCGCGATCGCCGCCAGCGACCCCATGCTGCAAGGGAGGATCACCATCGCGTCGCTGAGGTGCGATCCGCTCGCGATCGACGCTCCAATGTCATTGGCCGAGTGGACGATGACCTTCTCGACGTCCCGGCCAATGAGCGAGGCCACCACCCGACGGTCCGATCCCGCCACATTGATCCCCAGCTCTTCATTGACGACACGAACCCCAGCCTGGGTCATCACCAGCTCGATCCGCTCGACGGCATCGTTGCTCGCCAAGCGATCGAGCAACCGCTGCGCGTAGATGGCCCCGCTCGCTCCCGTGACGCCAATCGTGATGCGTTTTTTGTGGATCACCGTTCAGTCCTGCTGACAGGGACTGCCCTGTCCTCCTTAAAAAGAAAACCAAAACACAACCCTCACCGTCCATCCGGAGCGCTTGCCGCGACGATACCATTGGAACTTGAGCAACTCGTGACTATAGAAGTCACGAGAAAAGCTTGTCAAGCAATGCCCCGGACAAGGTACAATCCCGCGGCTCACCCGCCTGCGGCGGGAGGGCGTTGGCGGGTTACCCTTTGAACAGAAGAGGATTACCTCCCCGCAGTCGCGAATCTGTCACGAATCACTCAAGATTCCTGGTGTTCCGGCGAAGGTCGAGACCCAATCGAACAGAAAAGACCTGAAGATGCGGCAGGAGAAGCAAGAACACGAAGGGAGTCCAGATGGATGAAAAACGATTGGCAACACTACTGACAGAGTATCGCGAGGGGCAACTCGACCTGGAACAGACCATGGCGCGGCTGCGCCACCTCCCGTTTGAAGACCTTGGCTACGCCCACGTCGACCATCACCGCGCCATCCGGCAAGGGTTTCCCGAGGTCATCTTTGGGCAGGGCAAGACTCCGGACCAAGTCGCTGGAATCGCTGCGCGACTGCTCGAAAGATCCGGCAATCTCTTGGTGACCAGGACTACCCCCGCAGCCTTCGACCGCGTCCGGGAACTCGCCCCCGAGGCCGTCTTCCACGAAAGCTGTCACGCCATCTCCGTGCAGCGCGATCTGACCATCCACGGCCACGGCCTGATTGCGGTGGTCACCGCGGGAACGTCCGATATTCCGGTGGCCGATGAGGCGGCATTGACCATCGAGCTGATGGGCAATCGCCTTGAACGCCTCTTCGATGTCGGTGTCGCTGGGATTCACCGGATTCTCAGCCGTCGCCAACTTCTTGAATCGGCCCGGGTCATCGTCTGCGTTGCCGGCATGGAAGGCGCCCTCCCCTCCGTCGTCGGCGGACTGGTCCGGGTGCCCGTCATCGCCGTCCCGACCAGCATCGGCTATGGGGCCAGTCTCCATGGCATTGCCGCTCTACTCGGAATGCTCAATTCTTGCTCATCCAATGTGACTGTCGTCAACATCGACAACGGTTTTGGGGCGGGATTTGTCGCCAGCCTGATCAATCGCGGCTAGGGCAGGCCTTCCGGGGCCGATCGAAATGGGTCGGCCCCATCCTTTGTCCCCCATCGCTCAGTTCGATCCACCATCCGGGATCAAAAAAATTGAGTGATCGCCCAAAAAGACTGGAATTCCGGGCTGGTTCGATGTTTACTTAGAGTGTCGGTAAGATCTACCGATGCCTGACATTCCGTAGCGAGAACCGATTTTGGCGATCGACTACCGTCTGGTTCGATCTTTGGTACGAAGAGGGTCGATTGTACCCAGTGAGCAATCGACCCTTTCGATCCTTCTCCCTGCCTCCAGCGCCTTCCCGCGAGCTGCCAACACCTGCCGACGATTCTTCCCGAATTTTCCCAAAAACTCTTGATCACACAATCAAAAGTCTCTTTTTCCTGAAGTTCTCTCCCCCTCGACCCTTTCATTCCCCGTCGTTTCTCCCAGAAAAATTTTCATGTGGTAGCGGTCTTTTTGCCAAAAAGAGGCGCACGGGATAGTGACAGCGGCGCGTTCGGCCTATAATGGCTGCCATCAAAGAGCCATTAGGAGGTACCACCATGCGGACGAATCTTGTCGACTGGGTCGCGCTGAACATGGTCCGGGGAATCGGCCCCCGGCTGGCCAATCAGCTGCTCGATCGTTTTGGAACCCCATCGGACATCTTGACCGCCTCGCGGCAGCAGCTCGAGGCCGCTGGCCTCAAGGGAGAGACCATCCAGGAGCTGAAAGGGGGAGAGACGCTGGCCAAGGCCAACGCCGAGGTCGAGCGTCTGGAGCCGCTCGGCATCGACCTGGTGGTCCTGGCCGATGAGGACTATCCCACACTCCTCCGGGAGATTCACGATCCGCCGATCGTCCTCTACCTGCGCGGGGCTTGGCGGGAGTCGTTGCGCCAGCCCTGTCTGGCGGTAGTCGGGTCGCGCCGCTCTTCGAGCTATGGCATCAATGCCGCGCAGAGCCTGGCGAGGGAGCTGGCGGCCAGCCGACTGACGATCGTCTCGGGCCTTGCCCGTGGCATCGACGCGGCGGCCCATCGTGGAGCCTTGGAAGCCGCTGGGCGGACGATCGCCGTCGTCGGAACGGGGCTCGAAACGACCTATCCGCCGGAGCACCAGAAGCTGGCAGAGGAGATCCTCGCGGCCTCTGGCGCGCTCCTCTCGGAGTTTCCTCTCGGGACACCGCCGCTCCCGCAGAACTTTCCCTACCGGAACCGCATCCTCAGTGGGCTCAGTTTTGGTGTCCTGATCGTCGAGGCAGCCGAACACAGCGGCTCTCTCATCACCGCCCGGCTCGCCTATGAGCAGGGTCGGGACGTCTTCGCCGTCCCTGGCAATATCACCTCGCAGACATCGTTTGGACCCAATTACCTCATCAAAGACGGCGCGAAGTTGATCCAGTGTGGGCGGGACGTGCTGGAAGAGTTGCCTCGCGCGATGCACGACCCACTCCTCTTTCCGCGGGAGGTGCGGACGGGATCTTCCGTCGCTTCTCTCCCCGAGCGTGCCATCGAGCCGCTGCTGCTGACGGAGGAGGAGGGGCTTGTCCTTGCCCTGTTGACACCCGATGCTCCCGCGCACATCGATCAACTGCTGCTCTCGACTGGGCTGAGCCCGTCCGTCATGATGTCCGTATTGCTTGCCCTTGAAATGAAAGATAGAATCATTCAGTTGCCGGGAAAGAGTTTTTTGCGCCGACTGTAGCAGCGAGAAGAGCAGAACCAGGAAGAGCGCGGCCCCATC
>JBMOHS010000076.1:0-18293 GCA_049317725.1 Blastocatellia bacterium | reverse complement strand
CAGGGTTTTGAGGTGTGGACGGATCGCGAGATTCTTCCCGGAGAGGACTGGCAAAGCGCCATTGAGACGGCACTGGATCAAGCCTCCGTCTTTTTGTTCATCTTGTCGGAGAATTCGTTGGGGGCGCCTTGGCAGGAACTGGAGCTCGGCATGGCGCTGCGCTCGGCAGTCGGCCAATCCAAAAAGACCGTCATCCCAGTGCTTCTCGGCGGTGCTGATCCCGCCGCACTCCCGCTCTTCCTGCAAAATCGTCAACTTATTCTCATTGACCCAGCGGAGGAGGAACAGGCGGTGGCGCTGATTGCGCAGACAGCCGAAGCTGTCGGGGTCTAGCCCATCTTTCTCATTCGTTTGTAGCGGC
Organism: Blastocatellia bacterium; assembly: GCA_049317725.1. Classification (GTDB taxonomy): domain Bacteria; phylum Acidobacteriota; class Blastocatellia; order RBC074; family RBC074; genus CAIOZW01. The sequence continues at coordinate 17,932 of JBMOHS010000076.1, read as the reverse complement.
GACCCAGTAACCACTGGAAGGCGATGAATAACGGGATGGTCTCACGTGAAGTCATGAAGACACGAAAAGATCAGGAAGGGCTGTCAAAGTCTGAGTTCTTATCGCGGTAAAGAAGGTTTTGAGATGACTTCGCGAAGTGTCCCCACGCACCGGATCAGCCGCGAGCGAATGCGGATCTGAAGACGTGTGTTCCCAGGCCTTGACGATGCTTTCGCGAGATGGTTGACGCGAAATGATTGCTTGACAGTGAAGACCTGATGTACAAATCAGCAGCCAGTAGAGGGAAGATGGACGACTGCCTGAATCGACATTGGCAATCGGCTCAGGTCACAAAATAGGGGATTGTCTGATGAGTCATATCTCACGACGCGACTGCCTGCGGATGGCTGCCGGTTCGCTCGTTACCGGATTGAATTTGCCGGGCTGGCCAGACTTGAGTCAGGCCCGTTCTGTAGCCAGCAACAGTCCGCGGCCCGTGGCCGCCGTGGTGACAATCTACCGCCCCAATTCCCATGCTGATGTGATCCTCACCAAGATCCTCGAGGGATGGAAGCACGACGGCGGTCCTGGGCCGGCGTTGAAGTTGGCCTCGATCTATCTCGACCAGCCCGAGGGCAGTGAGCTTGGCCGTGAGCTGTGCCGCAAGCACAACGTGCCGATCTTTGAGACAATTGAGAAGGCGGTCACGGTTGGTGGCAGGTCGATCCCTGTCGACGGCGTGCTGAGCATTGGTGAACACGGGAACTACCCCGTCAATGAAGTTGGCCAGCAGCTCTACCCGAGAAAGAGATTCTTCCAAGAGATCACCGACACCTTTGTCAAGTATGGTCGTGTCGTGCCGGTCTTCAATGACAAGCACATCAGCACAATCTGGCACGAGTCACAGTGGATCTACGATCGCGCGCGTGCCCTCCAGGTGCCATTCATGGCTGGTTCATCATTGCCGGTCACCTATCGCAGCCATCCCCTTGACGTGCCACTCGGCAGCAACATTCAGTCAGCCGTCGGGATTGGCTACAGTGGACTCGACATCTACGGTTTTCACGCACTCGAATGCTATCAATCGATCGTCGAACGACGCGCCAAGGCTGAACAGGGAGTGAAGTGGGTGCAGTGTCTTGAGGGGCAGGCGGCGTGGAAGGCCATCGATGCGGGGTGGGTGGACAATGATGTCGTCGAGGCCGCCTACTCGGTCATCCCCAAATTGAAGAAGCAGATTCGCGAGGACGCACAGACCGACTGGGAGAGACTGCGGTCAGAAAGCGGGAGAGGCCAGTCAACTTCACGGATTCGTGACGACCAGAATCCAGTTCTCTTCCAGTTCGAGTACCTCGATGGATTCCGGGGAACATTGTTCATGCTGCCAAGCGCCCTGCTGACGGGTGTTGCAGTCAAAGTAGCTGGGAAGAGTGTCACGGCTACTGGCTTCGAGGAGCGACAAGAGCCGCGCTATCCCCATTTTGCCTACCTGCTCAAGGCCATCGAAGCCATGATTCACACAGGCCGCCCAGCCTATCCTGTTGAAAGGACACTGCTGACGAGTGGCATTCTCGACCGGGCGCTCAATTCACGCGCTCAGGGTGGCAAGAGGCTGGCTACGCCGGAGCTGGCGATCAGGTATCAGCCGACCGACTATCCACCTGCACCGGTTATCGACCTCTTCGCTCCACCGCGGACTGTCTTGCCAAAATAGAAATGTCCCCCCGCCTCCTCGGGAAAACCCGATCATTGCCGGGGAAGGCATTGTCGTTGATTTCCTCACCGACCCGGCTGATCCTTGCCATTGATCAACCAGTTCAGACCGAACCGGGCCAAGACGAGCTGGGCACTGGCGGCTTCGGGCCGCTGCGGGGAGTGGCTTTCATAAAAGCAGAGGATGGATCGATCGCGAGCGATGGCCAGATCGGAGTAGCCGCTGGCCCCGGGTTCGAGGCTTTTGATGATCGGCCAAGTGCGCCCCTCGTCGAGGCTGAGGCGGACGGAGAGGTTGCGGCGATCACGGCCAGCCCCAGGAGTCTCTCGCCCGTCGGCGCGCGTCAGGTTGTCCGGATTGGCGAAGAGGATCCGTGAAGGCTTGCTACTGAAGCGGATGATGCTGCCCATGCAGATCGGCTCGGGAAGCTGATCGTCAAAGACCGGAGGCGACCATCCGGTGGCACCATCACGGCTGAAGGTGATCGCGCGGCGATTGGACTTCGACGTGTTGCGCAGGTTGAGCATGGTGCGGCCATCATTGAGTTGAACAGCAACCGTTTCGCTTGGATTGATCAGGTCAGGCGAGTCGAGCCCGATGATCTCCCCCGCCTGCCAAGTGTGCCCGTGATCATCACTGAAAATGACGGAGACGACGGACGGAGCGTGTCCATTTCCGGTCAGGCCAAGCGAGAGCCAAACGGGGACGAGCAGCCGCCCATTGGCCAGCTGGATGCCGTGGCCCGGCCCGGTGGCGATTATCCGCCAATGGTAACGGGAGCGTAAGGCCTCGAATGCAGAGGTGATCTCGACCGGGCGGCTGAAGGTGATCCCATCATCGTCGCTGCGCTGGTAGAAAGCGCGTCCATATTCAAGGCAGAAGACGAAGTGCACCGCTCCGGTTTTGCGATCGGCAATGGCGATCGGGTTGTTATACGTGACATCGTCGGGCCGGCCCTGCTTGCGCTCAACCGCCACCGGATTGCGAGTGACCGGGCCATCGACAGCAGCGATCCGTCGTGCCAGATCCCATCTGCGCCCGTTATCGGTGCTGCGCCGCAGGAGGAGATCGATGGTTCCCCAATCGCTGTGACTCTCCCGGCGCCCCTCGCAGTATGCCAGCACCGACCCGCGCCGGGTGACGACGATGCCGGGGATGCGGTAGAGGGCATAATCCCCTTCGCCACCGCTGAAGAGTGTCTGTCTTTCCGGAGCAGATGCTTGTGGCATTTGACTCGCCCGTTGAAAAGACGGCACCCCGAGAAGGGCGCCGCTCGTGGTGATAAATCGACGTCGAGTCAGCCTCATATTTCTCCTCAGCGGGCTTCAGGCAAAGCGGAAGCCCTGTTTGGTGATTGGGAGGGTGCGGATGCGCTCACCGCAGGCCGCGAAGATCGCATTGCTGATTGCCGGCAGGATCGGCGGCAGCGCCGGCTCGCCAAGGCCGGTGGGCGGGTTGTTCGACTTGAGGAAGTGAACCTCAATCGCCGGAGCCTGGGACATCACCCTCTGACCACCAATGATTGCACCGTGAGTCAGAGATTCATTCAATTATCAATGATTGGGAGGCAAAAAAGAAAGAGATGAAGCGATCTTGGAGACTGGTGTTGGCGGTGATGATCGTCTCGATTTTAGCGAGTGTGGCAGGTGATCGCGGCGTCACGGCCTCGGGCGAGGGGGCAGGCGGATTGGAGCAGTTGAGGTACAACAATCCAGGGTTGGTGGTCGACCTCGGCGTGGGGCTCTGGGCGTGGCCGGTCCCGTGCGATGCCGACGGGGATGGCGATTACGATCTGATTGTCTCCTGTCCGGACAAGCCATCAAACGGGATCTGGTTCTTTGAGAATACGACTGGCGAGACATCGCGGAACAAGATGCCAGTCTTCAGGCCGGGGCGACGACTGAGCGCGACCCGCCATTACGTCATGCCGAGTTATGTCGACGGGCGGATGCGGGTGCTGGCACCGGGTGAGGAGTATCCGGGGTTTGAACGGGTCGGGCTGGCGCAGCCGCAGAAGCTGCCAGTCCCCGCCAACTTTTACAAGCCGGAGGGAAAACAGCCAAAGGGGCCGAAGGTACGCCACAACCAGTGGCGTTATGTCGACTATGACGGGGATGGGGCACTGGATCTGGTAACGGGGATCGAGGACTGGAGCGATTACGGCTGGGACGATGCGTGGAATGAGCGAGGGGAATGGGTCAACGGGCCGCTGCACGGTTTCGTTATTCTGCACCGCAACGCGGCGACGACCGCGGCACCGCGCTACGAGCCACCGGTGAAGTTGCAGGCGGCGGGGCAGCCGATCGACACCTTTGGCTGCCCCTCGCCAAACTTTGAAGACTTCGACGGAGACGGGGATCTCGACCTGCTGACCGGAGAGTTTCTCGATGGCTTCACCTATTTTGAGAACACCGGCACGCGGGTCGGTCCGGTCTATGCTGCGGGGCGGCGGTTGCGGGACGGGCGTGGAGCGGCGTTGACGATGGATCTGGAGATGATCGTCCCGGTCGCCTTTGACTGGGACCGGGATGGAGATTTCGACCTGATCGTCGGGGACGAGGATGGCCGCGTCGCCTTCGTCGAAAATAGCGGCAGGCTGGCAAGAGATCGAACGCCAATCTTTGCGCAACCAGTCTATTTCCGCCAGGAAGCGGAAACGCTCAAGTGTGGCGCGCTGGCAACGCCGGTGGGGGTCGATTGGGACGAAGACGGGGATATGGACATCGTCAGCGGCAATACGGCGGGCTATCTCGAGTTCTTCGAGAATCTGAGCGGCCCGCGGGTTGAGTCACCGCGATGGGCAGCCCCGCGGCGGCTGGAGGCGGGCGGACGCCGCTTTCGCATCATGGCCGGCAGGAACGGCAGCATTCAGGGGCCGGCTGAGGCCAAGTGGGGCTACACGGCACTCAACATTGCCGACTGGGATGGGGACGGGCGGCTCGACATCGTCTTCAATTCGATCTTCGGTCGTGTTGAATGGCTGCGAAACACAGGAAAGCGGGGAGCCCCGCAACTGGCTGCGCCGCAGCCGATCGAGGTTGAATGGGAGGGGCGGCAGCCGCACCTTGCCTGGGGGTGGCTGCGTCCCCAAGGGCGGGAGTTGTTGACGCAGTGGCGCACCACTCCTGGGCTCTGTGACCTCAATGGTGACGGGCTGGTCGATCTGGTCATGCTTGATCACGAGGGCTATCTCGCCTTCTTTGAGCGGGCCCGCGTTGGCGGCAGGCTGATTCTCAAAAGCCCGCGCCGCATCTTCGTCGATGATCGTGGGGCGGCCATCCGGCTCAACCCGGGGCTGGCAGGGCGCAGCGGCAGGCGCAAGCTCTCCCTCACCGACTGGGATGGAGACGGACGTCTCGACCTGTTGCTCAATTCGAGCAATGCCGATTTTCTGCGCCAAGTCGATCAGCGTGACGGACTCCTGATCTTGAAGAATGTCGGAACCCTTGCCCAACGCAATATCGAGGGCCACGATGTCAGCCCGTCCGTGGTCGATTTCAATGGGGATTCGATTCCCGATTTCCTCGGAGGAGCCGAGGACGGAAGGTTTTACTATCTGCGGAATTCGAGGTCCAGATGAGGAGCGACGATTGATGCGATGGACGGGAATGGGCAAGGCAGATCCCCCTCAACCGCTCTTCCTGATCATTGTTCGTCTTTCTTTTGGTAACTACTCGCGGTGAGGAAGAGATGATTGTCTTTCCATCCCTGCCCGCCTGCCTCCCGAGGCTCATTCCGCATCAATAGAGGTCTGGTTCACCCGGTGGCCGAGTCCGCCAGCGCCGGTGGATCCAGAGCCATTGTCCCGGATAGCGCCGGATGATCGACTCGAGCAGGGCAGTGTAGCGCGCGGTATTGATCTGTACATCAGCGTCCGAATCTCCGGTCCGGACCGTCTCGATGGGAGGTTCGAAGTGGAGAACGTGGCGTTGTTCCGCCTCTTCCCAGATGAGGTAGCCCGGCAGGACGACCGCGTCGGTTCGGAGCGCGAGGGTGGCGACGCCGACGGTGGTGGCCGCGGGAACACCAAAGAAGTCGCAGAAGATCCCTTCCGGTCGCAGCGCATTGAGATCGGCGAGGATGCCGACGACACCACCCGCTTTGAGGGTGCGGATCACCTCGCGCAGGCCTCTCTTCTTGTCGATGCTGCGGTTGCCATACATCGTCCGGTACCGCTCGGCCAAGCGCTCGACGAGGGGATTGTCGACCCGTCGTGCGAGGAAGGATGAGGGATGGCCATAGACGGAGTGGGCATAGACGGAGAGCTCCCAGGCCCCCAGGTGGCCAGTCAGGAAGATGACACCGCGTCCGGTCGCCTGGGCATCGAGAAAATGGGAGAGCCCTTCGTAGCGGACCACCTGATCGATGTTGGCGGGGTTCAAGCGGGGGAATTGGCTGACTTCGGCGAGGAGGCGACCGAGTGTGCGAAAGACTTCGCGAACAATCCAGTCCCGCTCGGCGGCCGTCATCCCTGGAAAGGCCAGTCGAAGGTTGGTCTCGGCGTGATGGCGCAGGTGAGGCAGCAGACGGTAGGCGACGGCTCCCACTCCGTACCCGAAGTGGAGCGCCCAGGTGCGGGGGAGCAGGGTTGCCCCTCCCAGAATGGCCCGTGCAATCCCATATTCGACAAAGGTCCGGACAATCCCGTGACGCCGGATCAGGGCCCAAGGCAGACCCGCACTCCGGCCCGGGGATGATCTCTCTGTCCCCTCGGACACACTGCCGAGCTGGTTGGATGGCTTGCAGTTGCTCAAAACAAATCGACCGTAGCACGCCCTCTCCCCGGCTGTCAATTTTCGCTTCGGGAGTGCCTGGGCCACGGTTGTGCCCTTGCCCGAAAGGAGAGAAGGTGGCATACCTGAACCTCGCATTGAGAAGGCCCGGGTTGAGTCAGGGGCAGTCTGGCGGGGGTTGGCCGGCCAAAACGGCAATCGAGCACCGGAGGATCGAGAGATGAACGTACCGGAACAGATCTTTATGGCCGTCAACAGCTTGGCCTTGGTCGGGTGGTTGTTGCTCGTCTTCGCACCGCGATGGCGCTGGACGTCGCGCTTGGTTCTCTCGGGCACGATCCCGCTCCTCTTGGCCGGGAGCTATGTGGTGCTGCTGGTCAGCACCTTCGGGCAGGCGGAGGGTGGGTTTGGCTCGCTCGCCGAGCTGCAGCTCCTCTTCCGATCGGAGTGGTCCGTCCTTACCGGCTGGATCCACTACCTCGCCTTCGATCTCTTTATCGGGACCTGGGAGTTGCGGGACGCGCAAGCGCGAGGGATCGCGCACGCCTGGGTGATCCCCTGCCTGCTCCTGACGTTCCTGCTCGGCCCCGTCGGGTTGTTGGCCTACTTTGCGATGCGGTGGTGGAGGGGATGAAGAGCCCCGATTGGAGCAGGGCCATGACGACAAGCGAAGGAGAACGAGTGAACGAACCATTGCAAGCACGGAGGCCCGGCGCGGTCATCTGGGATCTTGATGGCACCCTCATCGATTCGGCAGGCCATCATTGGACAGCCTGGCAAGTCCTGGTCGAGCAGGAGAACCTGCGCCTGACCTGGGACGAGTATGTCTCCGACTTTGGTCGCCGCAATGACGAGATTCTGCGATTGCGGATCGATCCTGAGATGCCGGATGAAGAGGTTGCGCGTCTATCGCTGTTCAAGGAAGAGACCTATCGTCATTTGGTGCGCACGCAGGGGATCGAACTCTTCCCCGGAGTGACCGATTGGTTGGGGAGGCTCCGCGAGGATGGGTGGCGCCAAGCGCTCGGGACGTCGGCCCCCCGGGGCAACATCGAGGCGATCTTCTCCGTCCATCCGATTGCGGGCTATTTTGATGCGGTCATGTCGGCCGACCAGGTCCGCCACGGGAAGCCGCACCCGGACGTCTTTCTGGCGGCGGCGGAGCTGCTCGGAGTCGATCCGGCCGACTGCATCGTCATCGAAGACGCTCCCGCCGGGGTCGAAGCCGCGCGTCGCGCCGGGATGCGCTCCCTGGCAGTGCAGACGACCCATCCGGGTCTTGAGGCGGACTGGACGGTCGAGACTCTTGACCAACTGCCCAGGACCTTCTTCCAGGCACTTCTGGGATGACCTTCCTTGGTTTTGATCCCAATCAGGAGAGCGAGTGGCGATGAGCAGACCAACGCTGCAGGGGATTTACCCAGCCCTGATCACCCCCTTCGACGACGACGGACGCTTCCGACCATCCGCCTGCGAGCGGCTGCTCGACCGGCTCTTTCGGGCCGAGGTCGATGGGGTCTACATCTGTGGAACGACGGGGGAGGGGATGCTCCAACCGGTCGCGCAGCGGCGGCAGGTGGCCGAGACGGTCCTTGCCGCGACTCCCCCCGGGAAACAGGTGATCGTTCATGTGGGATCCACTTGCCTGGCCGAGGCGATCGAGCTGGGCCGACACGCCGCCTCCCACGGCGCAACTGCCATCAGCAGCCTGCCGCCCTCTGGTCCGTGGGGCTTCGCCGAGATCGTCACCTACTACCGTCACCTGACCGAGGCCTGTGACCTGCCCCTCCTCGTCTACCACCTGCCGATCGCGGGATCTCCCGTGACGACCCTCCCGCAACTCCTTGAGCTCTGCGCCCTGCCGGGAGTCGCCGGTGTCAAATTTACGGACCACAATCTCTATCTTCTCTCTAAACTCCGCGCGGCCGGACCGACGGTCTTCAATGGCTACGATGAGGTCCTCGCCGCCGGTCTGTTGATGGGCGCCGATGGGGGGATTGGCAGCTTCTACAACCTGATCCCGGAGCTCTTCGTCGCCCTCTACCGCCATGCCCGCGCCGAGCAGTGGGAGGAGGCACGCCAGCTTCAGCGGCGGATCAATGAACTGATCACCCTCACTCTCCAGGTTCCCCTCTTCCCAGCCATCAAGACGATGCTCACCTGGTCGGGGATCGACTGCGGTTCGGTCCTTCCACCCCGCCGCCCCCTCACCGACCCGGAACGCACGCGCCTCGCCACCCTTCTCGCCCATTCCTCCTTCGCCGATGCCGTCTTCTCCCCTTCCGAGGGGATGGTCGGTCGATAAATGGCCGATCGCCCGCTTCCCTTTCGTCGAAGATTTTTCGCAATTTTTCCTCACTTGTGGAGATTGCGTGTGAAATTGTTATCAAAAATGTGTCGAATGACAATTCGATGACATAGGGGGGGAGAGGATTGAGTAGGATGCCGGCTATGTTGAACGAACTGGTCATCCTGCATACGCGTCGAGTCCCGGGGGTTGTCTTGACGACCTACCCGATGGGGATGGAGTGGGGAACGTGTCTTCGCCATTTGCACTTCTGCAATGCGTCGGAGTACAGGCTGGTCCGGGGAGGAGTGGGAAGGGATACAGAGGTCTATCAGGGCGAAGCGGCCTATCAATTCCTGTTGGAGGTCGTCTGCGGGCTCCACTCCCCGATTCAGGGCGAGACGGAGGTCATGGGGCAGTTTCGGGAGTTCTGCGCAGAGGCACCGTTCCCGGAGACGATGTGGGGGTACTACCTCCGGCAGATGGCCCAGGATCTCCTGACCGACGCGAAGCGGATCCGGCACCTCCATCTACGCAATTTGGGAAGCCAGTCGTACGGGAGCTTGGCGGCGCGATATTTTCGATCGGTTCCCTCGATGAGCGTGCTCGGGGCGGGGAAGTTGGTTCGCGAGATGCTGCCGTGGCTGATCGGCAAGGAAGTGGGCAAGGGGGCCGTGACGGTCTTCAACCGGACGCGGAGCACGCTCGACGATCTGCAGGCGGAGTTTCCAACGATTCGTGTCGCGCAATTGGAGGAGGAGGTGACCGGGTCTGTGTCAGGAGGAGGGCTGGTCATCGCCGCGCCCCTCTCGTCGGCTGAGATCCGACGGTGGGTCGAGCGGCGGGGAGTGGGCTTTACGAAGACGATCGATCTGCGGGGGGAGTCAGCGGAAGATCCGGTCGAGTTGCCGGGAGAGGTGCTCGATCTCCATCGGTTCTTCCGTCTGCTCGAAGAGGAGCGGAGCCGCGCGCGCCACCTCTCGACGCGGGCGCGCGAAGAGATTCGCGCCTGCGCCGATCAGCACCTTCGGCAGATGCAGTGCCGGCCATTTGGGTGGGAGGACCTGTGCGCCTGAGAATTGGGTCTCGCCGCTCCGACTTGGCCAGAATTCAGGCGCGGCAGGTGGCCGATGTCCTTCGCGACCGCTACCCCGAGGTGGCGGTCGAATTCCATTTTCGGGAGTCGCAGGGGGATCGTGATCTGACGCAGCCTCTTTGGCAGATGGCCAGCAAAGGGGTCTTTACCGAAGATCTTCGAGGAGATCTGATCGAGGGGCGATGTGATCTGGTCGTCCATTCGTGGAAGGATCTGCCGATCGAGACGGGCGGGGAGACGGCGGTGGTGGCAACGCTCCCTCGCGCGGATGCCCGAGACCTCTTGCTGGTCCGCGAGGATTGCTGGGCGAGGGTCGAGGAGCGTCGTCGACTTGTCCTCTTGACCTCCTCCCCGAGGCGAATGGAGAACCTCGCGCGATTTCTGCCGCGCGCGCTGCCAGGGGGGATCGAAGAGATCGAATTTCGCTCCGTTCGCGGCAACATGCAGACACGGGTCGCCAAGATGTGGCAGGAGGGGGTCGATGGGCTGGTCCTCGCCAAGGCGGCGCTCGATCGCTTGTTGACGGCACCAGGAGAGGAGTTTGCCGAGACGCAGCAGTCGTTGCGGAGCGCACTCTCCCAGTGTCGTTGGATGGTTCTGCCGTTGACGGAGAATCCGACGGCACCGGCGCAAGGTGCCCTGGCGATCGAGATCGCCACCTCGTGCGAGGATCTGCGGGCGAGGCTCCAGGCGATCAACTGCCACTCCACCTTTGCCGCGGTCGAGCGCGAGCGGGAGATTCTGCGGGCGCACGGTGGCGGGTGCCACCAGGCGATCGGCGCGCACGTGCTCGATCGCCCCTACGGACGGATGGCGATGGTGCGAGGGCGGGACGAGGCCGGGCAGCTCTTGGCCACGTTCGAGTATGAGCCAACAAGGTCTTGGCCCGCACCGGTCGACCGAGCGCGGCTCTGGCCGCCGGAGGCGGGGCCCAGCCCCTGGTTCGACCGGATCCCCCTGCAGGACCTGCCGCCATTGCCCGCAGATGAAGCGGGGCTCTGGATCGCGCGGGCCGACGCGTTGCCGGCCGATTGGGCCGTACCGGCCTCGCGGATCGTCTGGACGGCGGGCCTGCAGACGTGGTACCGACTGGCTCAACGGGGAGTCTGGGTTCACGGATCGGCCGAAGGGCTGGGAGAGCAGGAAGATCCAGGAATCGGGGCGCTGCTTGGCCAATCGTCCGACGCCCTTCGCTGGTGGAAGTTGACCCACGAAGGAGCGGTGGAGGAGAGCAGCGCCAATTCGTCCACGGCAGTCCTGCCGACCTATCGGCTGGTTCCGCGAAGTTGCCCTCCCGACCTCACCCCTTACGACTACTTCTTTTGGACGAGTGGCTCCAGTTTCCACCGTGCTCTCGTATGCTACCCGTGGTTGCGGGGGAAGGTCCATTTCTGTGGCCCCGGAAAGACCGGTGAGGTCTTGCGGGCGGCGGGGATCGATCCATACCTCGCCCCGGATCACGCTTCCTGGCTGGCGAGGATGGGACGAGCCGGAGCGGAGGACGACGCCTCCACTCGAACTTGGCAGGAGGGAGATCCCGAATGAGCGAGCGACTGATGCGCTTACGTGCCACCCGGCACCTGCGCGATCTCTGTGCGGAGACGGAGTTTACCCGGGCGCAGTTGATTCAGCCCCTCTTTGTCGCCGAAGGGGTGCGGGAGGATGAAGCAGTCCCAGGGTTGCGTGGGGTCTTTCGGCAGGGGATCGAGTCGATGGTGCGGCAGGTCGAGCACGATCTGGCGGCGGGGGTGACCCAGTTTCTGCTCTTTGTCTCGGCGCGGGAGAAACGTCAGCGGGGCTTCGAGCACCAGTTCGCGCAAGCGGCAATCGGGGCGCTGCGCCGTCAATTCGGGAGCGATCTCTGCCTCTGGATCGATACGTGTCTCTGCTCCTCGACCAGCCACGGCCACTGTGCCGTTCTGCGGGAAGAGGATCAACGGATCGACCTCGAGGCGACGCTCGGGGAGCTGGCGCGCGCCGCTGTCGCCTTTGCCGAGGCGGGGGCCGACGGGATCAGCCCGAGCGATATGATGGATGGGCGGGTAGCCCGGATCCGCCAAGCCCTCGACGGCGCCGGATTCGACCTCGTCCCGATCATGAGTTACAGCACCAAGTTTGCGAGTGCAATGTACGGTCCCTTCCGGGTCGCGGCTGACTCGGCGCCGCAGTTTGGGGACCGACGCCACTACCAGATCGACGTCCGCCACCGGACCGACGCGCTGGCGGCGAGTCGACGCTGTGCCGCCGAGGGGGCGGATCTGCTGATGGTCAAGCCGGGGCTGACCTCGCTCGATCTGATCGCCCCGATCCGAGAAGCGACGAGCCATCCCGTCGGTGCCTACCAGGTCAGTGGAGAGTATGCCGGACTGGTCCTGCTCGACGAGGCGGGCCTGACCTCCTTCGAGACGGCCCTCCTCGAAACGTGGCACGTCTTCAAACGCGCCGGTGCTGGCTATATCATTACCTACGGTGCCCGACTGGCCCGCCAGCTTGGAATTGGCGGAGGACGCTGAGCCGCATTACCCGGCGATGATCCGTCCGCACGCGCCAGAGAAGAGAGGAGAAGAGAGACCGATGAGTACCCACCCCACGCGAACCGCAGATTCGATTGGTGCCGTTGCACAATGGTCAGAGAGGTCGTCAGAGGCACTCTTTGAGCGAGCCCTCCGCGTCGCCCCCGGCGGGGTGCACAGTCCGGTGCGGGCCTTTCGCAGTGTCGGAGGGACACCGGTCTTCTTTGAGTCGGCGCACGGAGCGACGTTGCGCTCGGTCGAAGGGCGGGAGTACCTCGATTTCTGCCAGAGTTTTGGCCCGTTGATTCTTGGCCATCGCGATCCAGAGGTGACGCGAGAGGTCCAGGAGGCGATCGAGACGGCGTGGAGTTTCGGGGCGTGCGAGCCCTATTCGCTTGCCCTCGCCGAGTGGATCACGGCGCGGATTCCGTGGGTCGAGAAGTTGCGGTTCGTCTCGTCGGGGACGGAGGCGGTCATGAGCGCGCTCCGGGTCGCACGGGCGGCGACGGGCCGTCGGCGAATCCTCAAGTTCGAGGGGTGTTACCATGGCCACGTCGATGGGTTGCTCGTCAAAGCGGGGAGTGGCTTGGCCGGGGTGGCGGCGGCCTCAAGCGCAGGGGTCTCGGAAGAGGTAGCGGCCGAGACGATCGTCGCACCACTCGATGACGAAGCGCGGGTCGAGCGCATCTTTGCCTTGTACGGGGCGGCGGGAGAGCAGGGGATTGCCGCGGTGATTCTCGAACCGCTGCCGGCCAATTACGGGCTGCTCATTCAACGGAGGGAGTTCCTGGAGACGGTCGTCCGGTTGGCGAGGGCACACGGGAGCTTGGTGATCTTCGACGAGGTCATCTCCGGATTCCGGGTGGCCATGGGGGGGATGGCGGAGGTGCTCGGGCTGGTCCCTGACCTGGTGACCTACGGCAAGGTCGTCGGCGGTGGCTTTCCGGTCGGGTGTTATGGTGGGCGGCGCGAGCTGCTTGATCTGGTGGCCCCGCTCGGACCGGTCTATCAGGCGGGGACGCTCAGCGCGAATCCGGTCGGGATGCGTGCCGGTTTGGCGACTCTCCGCAAGATGGAAGCGGTGGGGGCTCATGCGCAGCTCGAAGCCAAGAGCGCGCAGCTGGCCGATCAGGTCAATGAAGGGCTGCGGCAGGCCAACCTCCCCTTCGAGATGACCCGCTTTGGCTCGCTCTTCTGGTTGCGGGGGGCGACGGCCGAGCCGATCCGGACGGTTCCGGCGATTCCGGAGGGCCACGGCGCCGCCTTTGCGAAGATCTTTCATCGCCTGCTCGACCGGGGGATCTATCTGGCTCCCAGTGGGTATGAGGTCGGGTTCATCTCGCTCGCCCATACCTCGGAGCAGCTCGCCTGGGCGGCCAGCGAGATCGTCGCGGCGACGTTGGCGGTTTGCCAAGATTCGACCCTGTCGTAGCACCGGAAAAACGGGAAGGAGCAGGTGGGATGAACCGGGAAGGTTCGTTCTGAGATTGTATGGAACGTTTACTCGATCGGCTCAAGATTGGTCTGGCCTGCACGTGGCTGCTCTTCACGGTGGCGCTCGCTTGGTGGTGGATGGTCTTCGGCCTTCGTCAGATCGAGCAGTTGCGGGCGGCGGCGGTCGTCAACGTGCCGAAGACAGATGAGTACCACCGGATGCTGCTCTGGGAGGGGAGTGTCCTGATCGTCCTGCTGGTCGGGGGCGGAGCGGCCCTCATCTCCTACATCTGGCGGGAGCGCCGGCGCCATCGACAGATCGAGGAGTTCTTCGCCGCCTTTACGCACGACGCGAAGACCTCGCTGGCCAGCTTGCAGCTCCAAGCGGAGAGCATCCGCGAGGACCTTGCCGGTGAGACGCCCAATCCCCTGATCGAGCGCTTGTTGAAGGACGCGCTGCGGCTCCAGTTGCAGTTGGAGAATTCGCTCTTCCTGGTCAATTTGCGGCGTGGCAGCCTGTTGCGCGAGCGAATTGAGATTCAGCGCATGGTCGAATCGATGCGCTTCCACTGGCCTGAGGTGGGATTGCGCCTGTCGGGGGACGGGGTTGTGCTGGCGGACACGCGGGCGCTGGAGAGCGTCTTGACCAACCTCGTGCAGAACGCGGTGATTCACGGCCAAGCGACAGAGGTCACGGTAACGATCACGGGGCAGGGAACTCCCCGAATAGAGATTACGGTCGAAGACAATGGGTCGGGCTTTTCCGGTGATTACAGACGGCTGGGAACCCTCTTCACGCGACATACCCGGAGCAGTGGCAGTGGCGTCGGGCTCTACATTACGCGCCAGTTGCTCAAGCGGATGGGGGGATCGATCCGCTTCGCGCCGAGTCGGCTTGGTGGGCTGGCGGCCTCGCTGATTCTGCCCGCCGCGGGAAGGGCAGGGAGTGCAGAGGCGAGCCTCTCCGAGGTGGGGGTGCCGGAGATCGGGAGGAGGCCGGCGCGATGATCCGCCTGCTCTTGGTCGAGGACGACCGCTCGCTGGGAGCGACCCTGCGGGAACGGCTGGCCCGGGAGGGTTATGAGGTGGTCTGGGTCGAGACGCAGGCGCGGGCCTTGGCCCGGCTCGCCGAGGGATGGTGGGACTTGATCATCCTCGACGTCGGCCTGCCCGATGGCTCCGGCTTCGACCTCGCCCGCCAGATCAAGGTAACCTCCGCAACTCCGATCGTCTTCATGACCGCGCTCAGCTCGGCGGAGAACCGCCTCGAAGGCTTCGAGATCGGGGCCGAGGAGTTCATCCCCAAGCCATTCCAGTTGCGGGAACTGCTTCTCCGCGTCAAACACGTTCTCGACACCCATGCGGTGCGCCCCCATTTCCGCTGCAATGGTCGAACGATCGACCTGACGGCGCGGGCGATCATTCAACCCGACGGAGAGCGGGACTACCCCCCATACAAAGAGTTCCAGATGTTGCAGTTGTTGATCGTCTCGGCCCCACGCGTCGTCAGCCGCGACGAGATTCTTGATGCGTTGTGGGGGGAGAGTAGTCTCCCCAATCAGCGGACGGTCGACAACATGATCGTCAAGTTGCGTCACGCCCTCGGGGATACGGGCGGCAACTTCATTCGGTCCGTTCGCGGAGTGGGCTACCAATGGAATCCGGAGAGTTCCGACTCTTCGTCAGGATCGGGCAAGTAGGTTGCCTGAAGAGCAGAGAAGGAAGAACGATGGCGAACAGACGATTTGAGCGGGCGTTGCGCCGGGAGTCGCAGGCGACCCCACCGATCTGGTTGATGCGGCAGGCCGGGCGGTACCACCACCATTATCAGCAGTTGCGGCAGCGCCATTCCTTTATGGATCTCTGCAAGGAGCCGGAATTGGCGGCAGAGGTCGCGCGGGGGCCGGTCGCCGACTTCGGGTTTGACGCAGCGATTCTCTTCAGCGACTTGCTCTTTCCGCTGGAGGCGCTCGGGATGGGATTGACCTATCCGGAGGGCGGGCCGCGACTCGATTGGCAGCTGACCACCGAGGAGTCACTCGACCGGCTGGTGGATGTGGAAGAGGCGTGGCCACGACTTCGATTTCAGGGGGAGGCGGTCCGGCGAACCCGGGAGGTGCTCCCGACCGACCGGAGTCTGATCGGGTTTGTTGGCGGTCCCTGGACACTCTTCACCTATGCGGTGGAGGGACGGCACAGTGGGTCGCTCATGCCGAGCAAGCGGTTGATGGGACTCTTCGACCGATTCTGCGAGCGGCTCGTCCCGCTTCTGGCGCGCTCGATTGACGATCAGTACCGGGCGGGGGCGGAGGCGGTAATGGTGCTCGATACGGCGTCGGGAGAACTTTCGCCGGAACTCTTCCAGGACTTGGTCGTCCCGCAGTTGGCGCGATTGGTTGAGGGCTGCGAGCGTGCGCCCGGCTACTACTCGAAGGGGACGCAGCCGGCTCACTTGCGTGGCGCCCTCTTTACCACAGGCCGACTGGCCGGGATCGGCGTCGACTACCGGTGGGATTTGCGGGAGGCGCTGGCGATGTTTCCGGGAGGGTTTGTGCAAGGCAACTTCGATCCGGCGCTGCTCCACCTCGACGGGGAGACGTTTGAGCGGCTGCTGCGGCGATACCTCGAGCCGCTGCGGTCCGTCTCACGGGACGGGTGGATCTGTGGGTTGGGGCACGGGGTGCTGCCGGCGACCCCAGAGGGGAATGTACGCCGGTTTGTCGAGGTGGTACGGGAGGTGTGCGGTGAGTGAGCTCTTTACGAAGTATGACGTCCCTGCGCCGCGGTATACGAGCTATCCGACGGTGCCGTTCTGGAGTGATCCGCCGTCGACCGACGACTGGCTGGCCTCGGTCAATCGGGCGCTGGATGAGGAGGGGATGGCCTGGTCAATCTACCTCCATCTGCCCTTCTGCGAGACCCTCTGCACCTACTGCGCGTGCAACACGGTGATCACGCGGGATCACGGTCGGGAAGAGGGCTACGTCGAGCTGATTAATCGGGAATGGGAACTCTACCGACAAGCAGCCCCGGCCTTCTTGGAGCGGCCGATGCGGCAGCTGCACCTCGGGGGAGGGACGCCGACCTTCTTCTCTCCGGACAATCTGCAGCGGATTCTCGTGCCGATCCTCGAGCGGGTCCGGGTCGAGGGTACGGGGCTCGACGCCTCGATTGAGGTCGATCCGCGCCGCACGACGCGCGCGCACCTCGAGGCCCTGCACGGGCTCGGCTTTCGCCGGATCTCCCTTGGGGTCCAGGATTTCGATCCAGAGGTGCAACGCATCGTCAATCGCATCCAGCCCTATGCCGAGACAGCGCGTGTTACCGACGAAGCGCGCGCCCTCGGCTACGACTCGGTCAACTTCGACCTCATCTATGGGCTCCCGAAGCAGACGCGGGAGAGCATCGTCATGACGGCGAGGGAGACACTCTCACTGCGGCCGGACCGGATCGCCCTCTACAGTTTCGCGCTGGTTCCCTGGATCAAGCCGACGCAGCGCAGCTACAAGGACGAAGATATCCCGCGCGGCTCCGAGAAGCGGGCGCTCTACGAATTGGCCCGTGAGCTGCTGCTGGAAGGTGGCTACCAAGAGATCGGCATGGACCACTTCGCGCTCCCGCACGACGCCATGGCGCGCGCCCACGCCGAGGGGACGCTCCACCGGAACTTCATGGGCTACACCGAGGTGCGGACGCGCCTCTTGCTGGGCATGGGGGTCAGCGCCATCTCGGAGACGCCCGACTGTTTCCATCAGAATGAGAAGGCCTTTCCCGTTTACGAGAAGAAGTTGCGGCAGGGAGAGCTGCCGACGCTGCGTGGCCACCGATTGGACGAGGAGGATCGTCGGCTGCGTGAGCAGATCCTCGTCTTCATGACCCGCTTCGAGGTCGAATTGACGGAGGAGCAGCGGCAGGAAGCCCCGACCTTCTTGGCGACCATGATCGAAGATGGGTTGGTCGAGGTGGACGGAACGCAGCTGCGCCTGACGGAGCAGGGCCTGCCGTTCTTGCGCAACGCTTGCCTCTTCTTCGATCAGCGGTTGCGACGTCAGCAGCCGACCTCGCGGATCTTCTCGCAAGCAGTTTGATGGAAGAAGGGGCGAGGGGGGAGGGAAGAAGGGGTGAGGGGCGAGGGACGAGGGACGAGGGAAGAGGCTCACGCGAAGCCGCGAAGAC
>JBMOHS010000075.1:0-18409 GCA_049317725.1 Blastocatellia bacterium | reverse complement strand
CCCAAGGCGGGGCCCAAGGCGGGGCCCTCGGCAGCGGAAGCAGACCAGAAGGCGATGCTGGGATCGATCTCGGCCGATTCGCTGCGAGGCCATTTGCGGTTTCTCGCCTCGGATCTGCTGGAGGGCCGGGACACGCCCTCGCGGGGGCTCGACGTGGCCGCGGAGTACATTGCCAGCCAGTTGATGCGGGCGGGGGTCACGCCGGCGGTCGATGACCCGGGCGCGCCGGGGGGCAAGAGCTACTTCCAGGTCGCCCGTTGGCAGGTGAGTCGGCCCGACCGGGACTCCTTTGCCGGGGCGATCGAGGTGGGGGAGGAGCGGCTGGCCCTGAGCCTCAACGAGATCAGCTTTCAGACGGAGCAGCCCATTGACCTGCGGGCCGTTCCCCTGCTCAAGGTCGATGTCAAGGCGGTGGACCGCCTCGCCGCGCTGACCGAAGAGCAGGTAGCGGGGAAGGCCCTGCTGCTCGACCTTCCCGAGATCTCGCGGGAGGATCGGGCCAAGTTCATGGAGGGGATGAGGGCCCGCGGCCAGATTCTTGCGCAGTTGAATCGCCTGCGACCCGCGCTCGTGCTCAGCCTCGGGCGGCAATCGACGGTCGGACGCGGGCTGCTTGGGACACGGTTGATCGATCCCGCGCGCCCCGCGGGAGGGATGCGAGGGGGGGCGGCCGATCCGGTCTTGACCGTTCACTCACCGCGTGCCGTCGCGCTTTATGACACGATGGCCGATGGGGAGACGCGCGGGACGCTGACGCTCCGCCTCGGGGCCCCGGTCGTCTCGCCGGTCGAGTTGAAGAACGTCATCGGTGTCATCCCGGGATCGGATCCGGTCCTGCGGGACACCTACGTGCTGGTCTCCGCCCATTACGACCACGTCGGGATCATGCCGGGCGCTTCTGCTGACACGATCTACAACGGGGCCAATGACGATGCCAGCGGAGTGGTCAGTGTCCTGGAGCTGGCGAGTGCCCTCGCCCGCCTCCCGACCAAGCCGAAGCGCTCCCTGGTCTTCATCGCTTGGTTCGGGGAGGAGAAGGGGCTCTTGGGTTCCCGGTTCTACGGCCAGCATCCGGTCTTTCCCCTCGACCGCACCGTGGCCATGGTCAATCTCGAGCAGGTGGGGCGGACCGACAGCAGCGAGGGCCCGCAGGTCAATACCGCCTCGCTGACCGGGTTCGACTTCACCGATCTCGGGCCGATCTTTCAGGGGGCAGGGGAGAAGCTCGGCATTCGCGTCTACAAGCACGAGCAGAACAGCGACGCCTTCTTCGGGCGCAGCGACAACCAGGCACTTGCCGACGCGGGCATTCCCGCCCACACGCTCTGTGTTGCCTTCGTCTACCCGGACTACCACCAACCGGGCGACCACTGGGAGAAGATCGACTACGACAACCTCGCCCGCGTCAACCGGCTCGTCGCGCTCTCATTGCTGGGCATTGCCGAGAACCCGGTGGCACCCAAATGGAACGAGGCCAATCCGAAGACAGCCCGTTATGTCGAGGCCTGGAAGCGGCTGCAGGGGGAGAGCAATGGCGACCGTCCGTGAGCAGGCAGGAGGCTCGGCACGGTTGGCGGCGGTGCAACCGCCGATCATTCCGGTGGTTGCGGACTTGATCCGACGCCATCCCGGAACGATCTCCCTCGGGCAAGGGGTCGTCTGGTATGGTCCTCCGCCGGCGGCCCTCGATCGGGTCGCCCCCTTTCTTGCCGATCCGGGGAATCATAAGTACCAAGCGGTGG
The DNA here is from genome assembly GCA_049317725.1 of Blastocatellia bacterium. Classification (GTDB taxonomy): domain Bacteria; phylum Acidobacteriota; class Blastocatellia; order RBC074; family RBC074; genus CAIOZW01. The sequence continues at coordinate 16,667 of JBMOHS010000075.1, read as the reverse complement.
GCGGCATCCCGGAACTGCTCGAGCGGATTGAGGCGAAGCTGGCAGAGGAGAACGGGATCGTTCTCCGGGACGGCCAGCGGGTAGTGGTCACCGCCGGGGCCAACATGGCCTTTCTCAATGCGCTGCTGTCGATTGCCGACCCTGGGGATGAGATCATCCTCAACGTCCCCTTCTATTTCAATCACGAGATGGCGATCCGCATGGCCAACTGCCAGCCGGTGCTCGTGCCAACCGATGCCGAGTATCAGTTGCAGCCCGACCGGATCGCCGCAGCGATTACGCCAAGGACGCGCGCGATCGTCACTGTTTCGCCCAACAACCCGACGGGAGTCGTCTATCCGGAGTCGGCGCTGCGCAAGGTCAACCAGCTCTGCCGTGACCGTGGGATCTACCACATTCACGATGAGGCCTACGAGTACTTCGTCCACGGGAGCGCCCGCCACTTCTCCCCCGGATCGATTGAGGGGAGCGCGGGCTACACCATTTCGCTCTATTCGCTCTCGAAGGCCTATGGCTTTGCCAGTTGGCGGATCGGATATCAGGTGATTCCGGCGCACCTCGTCGAGGCGGTCGAGAAGATCCAGGATACCAACCTGATCTGTCCCCCGGTCGTCTCCCAACACGTCGCAGTGGGTGCCTTGACGGTGGGGGCTGCCTACTGTCGGGAGAAGCTGGCTGAGTTGACGCGGGTCCGGACACAGGTGCTTGAGCGGTTGCGGGGGGCGGGGACTGCGTGCCACTTCCCGGCAGCCGAGGGTGCCTTCTACTTTCTGCTTCAGGTGGAGACGGCGCGCACCCCGCTCGAGGTGGTCACCGAGCTGGTGCGCGACCATCAGGTTGCCGTCATTCCGGGGAGCGCCTTCGGGTTGACGACCGGCTGCCCGCTGCGAGTCTCCTACGGGGCGCTCCAGCCAGAGACGGTCGTCGAGGGGATCGAGCGGCTCGTCACCGGGTTGAGGGCGATCCTTCAACATGGATGAGCAAGAGTCAGAGGCGCTGATCGACAGGTGGTCTCTGCAGGAGGGGGTCTCGATGGAACTGATTGGCTGGCAGATCGATCTTCAGTGGGAGGCGAAGGCCGCCAACCATGCCAAGGTGCGTGCGCTCTTGGAGGCGGACCCGCCCGCCCCTGGCTCCCTCGTGCTCCTGCCGGAGATGTTTGCGACCGGCTTCAGCATGAACGCGGCGGCGACCGACGACACCACGACGCGCGAGACTCAGGACTTCCTGCGTCAATGTGCGATCGACTTCGGCATCTTTCTTCTCGCGGGCGTGATCGGGAAGGGGACGACGGGGTGCCCCGCTAATCAGTGCCTCGTCTACACGCCGACCGGGGCCGAGCTGGCCCGCTATGACAAGCTCCACCCCTTCTCGCTCGCCGGAGAGCCGGACCACTATGCCGCCGGGGAGCGGATCGTCCTCTTTCCGTGGGGCGACTTTCTGGTGGCGCCCTTCATCTGCTACGACCTGCGCTTTCCAGAGATCTTTCGCGCGGCGAGCGCTGCCGGGGCCAACCTCTTGACGGTCATCGCCAGTTGGCCGGAGGTCAGGACCGAGCACTGGGTCGCGCTGCTCCGCGCACGGGCCATCGAGAACCAAGCCTACGTCGTCGGGATCAATCGTTGTGGGAGAGATCCGTTCTTTGGCTATCTGGGGCGCAGTTTGATCATCGATCCGCTCGGGGTGGTCCTTGCCGATGCCGGTGAGGGGGAGGGAAGGATCTCCGCCGTTCCCGACCGGGCTCATCTCGACGAGGTGCGCCGGAAGCTCCCCTTCCTGCGTGATCGTCGGGGCCCTCTCCCCGTCGTTGAGCTGGCCGCTCCCCAGCGCCACTCGGCCTGACCACGCCCCCGGGCGCTTCTCCAAACGTCAACGTCGTCCCCTGCAGATTCAAAGAGGAGGTGAGAGATGTCATCCCGACCCGGCACGATCCTCTGCATGACCAGCTTCGAGAAAGGGCAGCCCTTCCTGCGGGAGGCTCACCGGCTGGGCTGGCACGTCATCCTCGTCACCAAGGAATCGCTCCGCGACGCCGATTGGCCGCGGGAAGCGATCGACCAAGTCTTCCTCATGCCGGAGCTGACCGTTCGTTCCCACATGATCAACGCCGTCAGCTGGCTTGCCCGCAGCCACGATATTTGTCGCCTCGTGGCCCTCGACGAGTTCGATCTGGAGATGGCGGCGGCCCTGCGCGAGCATCTCCGCCTGCCGGGAATGGGGGAGACGGTCACCCGCCACTTTCGCGACAAGCTGGCGATGCGGCTACGCACCGCGGCCAAGGAGATTCGCGTTCCTGCCTTCTCCCCGATCTTCTACCACGAAGCCCTGCGGGACTTCATGGCCCGGGTGCCCCCGCCCTGGATGCTCAAGCCGCGATCTTCCGCCTCGGCGATCGGCATTCGCAAGATCCACGCCTCTGATGAACTCTGGCCGATTCTCGATCAACTCGGCGATGAGCAGTCCCACTACCTGCTGGAGCAGTTTCTGCCGGGCGAGGTCTACCACGTCGACTCGATCGTCACCGGCAAGAAGGTGGTCTTTGCCGCGGCCTCCCGGTACGGCGCCCCCCCGATCATCACCTCGCACGAGGGGGGGCTCTTCACCAGTCGCCTGCTCGCGCCGGGATCCGACGAGGAGAAGGCCCTGCGTAAGATCAATCGGCGGGTCATCAAGGCACTGGGGATGGTCGAAGGGGTGACCCACGCCGAGTTCATCCGCGCGGAGGCCGACGGCAAGTTCTACTTTCTGGAGATTGCCGCGCGTGTCGGTGGGGCCCACTTGGCAGAGATGATCGAGGCGGGAACTGGGCATAACCTCTGGGTTGAGTGGGCCCGCATCGAGCTGGCCACCGAAGAGGTGCCCTACGAGCTCTCCCCCACCAAAGATCTCTCGGCGGGGATTCTCTTGACCCTCTCCCGGCAGGAATGGCCAGACCTGAGTGGCTACCAGGACGAAGAGGTCGTCTGGCGCCTGCACAAACGCCACCACGCCGGACTGATCCTCGCCTCGCCCGATCCGGCACGGGTCGAGTCGCTCCTTGGGGAATATGGGCAGCGCTTCCAGGAGGACTTTCACGCGACCTTACCTGTCCCAGACAAACCGCTACACTAAGGAACCGCTCAGCCGGCGCAGGGCGATCTCCTTGGCGGCGATCGCGCCGTGCCCGACGGCCGTGGGAATGCTCAAGCAGACCGGCCGGGTGACGTCGCCAACGCCGTAGACCTGATCGATCTCTGTCCGCTGGTGGTGATCGACGATGAGGTAGCCCTCTGGATCCAGGGGCAGTTGGCCGGTGAAGAGTTCGGTATTGGGTTGAATTCCGATCTTGACGAAGAGTGCTCCCGTGGCGAAGTGGTGCTCGGCCCCACTCCGAAGGTCCCGCAGCCGGAGCGACTCGACGTGGTCACTCCCTTCGACCTCGAGCACTTCTGTCCAGGGGAGAAAGTGGATGTTGGGAGTCGCCTCTGCTGCACTCAGCCAACTCGCCCGCGCCCGGAAGCGATCCGAACGGTGGATCAGTGTCACCCTTGGACAGACGCGCGCGAGGATCAGGCAGTTCTCGATCGCCGAGTCCCCCCCACCGACGACACAGACCTCCCGCCCAGCATAGATTGAATGGTCGCGTGTTCCGGAATAGCTGATTCCGCGCAAGGCGAAGCGCTCCTCTCCCGGGACTCCGAGCGTCCGCTTCCGTGCGCCCGTTGCCAGGATCAAGGCCTCGGCGGAGACCTCTTCCCCGGCGAGGCGCACCGTCCGCTTCCGCAGGTCGACGGACTCGATCTGGCATCCGGTCCGCCAATCGAGGGCCAGCTCCCCGAGGTGGTCGACAAACCGGTCTCGCAACTCGGCCCCGGTCAGTCCGGGCAGGCCGGGATAGTCGGTCAGCCGGTGGTACATCTGCAGCAGTTGCCCGCCGAGTGCCTCCCCCCGTTCAAGCAAGCGGCCACGCAGGTGGAGCGAATGGCACCAGAGCAGGGCACTGATCCCGGCGGGGCCTCCTCCGAGGATGATCACCTCCGCTTGACTCATTGCCATGCCTCCTCTCCCTCGCGCAAATGGGCGAGGACCGACTGGAAGTCATCCGGCAGTGGGGCCTCACAGTGGATCGGTTGGTTGGTGGCCGGGTGCCGAAATTCGAGCCGCCACGCGTGGAGCAGTTGTGCCCGCAGGTGGTGGGCACTGGCCAATGGGTCGATGCCCGGGGCATAGATGTCGTCGCCGACGATCGGGTGTCCGATTGAAGCACAATGGATCCGCAACTGGTGCGTCCGCCCCGTCTTCGGCTCCAATTCGAGCAGCGTGTGGACAGGAAACCGCTCCCGGACCCGGTAGGCCGTCTCTGACTCGCGCCCCCCAGCCGTCTCGGGGAGGATTCGCCACTTCGGCCATTGAGCCGCATCGCAGCCGATCGGGGCCTCGATCGTCCCCGTCTCCGCCGCCACCTTGCCGCTGACCAGGGCGAGATAGACCTTCCGCACCCATCGCTCCCGAAAATGCTTCGAGAGCGTCCGGTGGGCCCGCGCCGTCTTGGCGACGAGGATCGCCCCCGAGGTCTGCCGGTCGAGCCGATGGACAAGCCCGGGTCGGATCGCCTCCCCTTCCGTCTTCCAGAAGTGGTAGGCCAACCCGTTGGTCAGGGTCCCAGACTTCTCCTTGTGGTTAGGGTGGGTCAGCAGCCCGCGCGGCTTGTTGACGACGATCAGATCCGGGTCCTCGTAAAGGACCCCCAACGGAATGGGCTCCGGGGTTGCCGATGATCGATCGGCGGAGTGGATGCGCACGGCAACGTGTGCCCCCGGCCTGAGGTGCGCCCCCTTCTGCGAGGGCTGTCCATTGACCAGTACCCCTCCCTCGGCGATCAATCGGCGCAACCGCGTCTGGCTGATCCGCGGCAGCTCTCGGCTGACAAACTGGTCCAACCGGATTCGATCTTCGATAACGGTCCATTCAAAGGACAATGTCTCGGGTGAGAGTTCCCGCATCCGTCTCCTCTGTTGTCTGGGTCAGTGGTTCGACCCGCCTCAGCCGGGGAGGGCTGGCCCCAAGTTCCCCGCCAAAATATCTGTCAAGCTCCTCGGCCAATTTTCGCAGGTTGATTCCCATCATTTGTGGGGGCAAGGCCAGCAGCCTCGCCCTCGCCCGCTGGTAGACGCCCCGGGCCCCCTTTTCATTGCCCCGCTGATCGTGGCAAAGTGCCACCGCCACCTGAACCAGCCCCTGCAGACACGTTCGCTCGTCTCCCGGAGGGGCCTCCCGCCAGAGATCTTCAAGCAGCTCGTGGCTCTCAAAGTACTCTCCACGATCGAACATCGCCAGGGCTGTCGTGAACGGATCGGATGACAAATGGAACCTCGGGCGGGGAAGCAGGTGCAACGGGAAGAGGTCGCGACCGATGGCCCTGTCCGTTTTCAATATCGTGGGACGCTCGGATCGATGGAGAGCGACCAGGCATCGATCCCTCCAACCAAGTTGTGGACATTGGTGAAGCCCTGGGCGGCGAGAATCTGACAGGCCCGCTCCGAGCGCATCCCGTGATGGCAGTAGAGCACGATCTCCTCCGTCGGGCTTGGCAGCTCGCGATGCCAGGAGAGGATCCCCCCCAGTGGGCGCAGCTCCGACCCTTCGATCCGGGCGAGGGCGTGCTCCGATGGCTCCCGGACGTCGATCAATCGCAGCACCGCTCCACTCGCCCGCTTCTGTTGCAGCTCCTCCACCGTCAATCGACCATAGGCTGGCGACATTACTCCTCCTTGGCGGGGGAGAGAGCTTCGACCGCCACCTCCCGGCTCGACCGCCGCACCTCGTCGATCAGCTCGGTCAGCCGGTCGATCTCTGACTTCGCTTCCGTCAGGACGCGCTTGCCGGCCATGTAGTGCTGCCAGTACTCACTCGCGGCAATCGGCTTGACCCGCTCCTCCCCGAGCGCACTCGCCAGCATGGCGATCAGCATCCCGGAGACCTGCGTGTGCTCGACATAGCGTGCGATCACCTGGTAGGCCAACTCCGCCGACTCGATCCCCCAGGTGCTCGGCAATTCGGCCGGTTCTGCCGCCAGGGCCTCCGTCCCACTCGTCTCCGCTTCTCTCTCCATCGCTCATCCTTTCCGATCGGCAGTGAACGGCAGGTCCGTCACCTCCCCGCGTCCCAGTGTCGTCTCCCCCTGCTTCAACTCGACGGTCGTTCCCGGGGTGAGATAGTAGCGGTGCACATAGCCCAAGGCGATCGGCCGTTGCCGTCCCAGGCTCCAGGTCGCGCTGGTGATCTGCCCGATCTTCCGCTCCGTCAGCGAGCCATCGGTTGCGTAGAGTTCGGTCCCGACCGGCGGCACGCCCCCTGCCTCGGACATCTCCGGAAGGATCCCCCGCAACTGCCGCGCCGGCTGGCCTCGCCAGTGGATTCGCGCGATCACCTCCTGCCCGAGGTAGCACCCCTTCTCGTAGCTGATCGCTTCGCCCAAGCCGGTCTCGAGCAGGATATACTCCTCACCAGCGTCCTGCCCCTCCCGCGGAACCCCTGCCTCGATCCGGGCCATCTCGAAGACCTCCACATCGATCCTCAGGACCGGAAAGGGAACCTCGACAGCCAGCAGTCGCTCCCTGATCCCCTCGATCACCTCCCGCGGAAGAAAGAGGTCATAGCCGGGCTCGCCACACCGACGGTGCGCCGCCGCCCAGACCTCGACCCCGCCAATCTGGGTGATCACCAAGCGTCGTGAGAGCGGCTTCTCCTCCTCGACGCGCCACCCCTCAGCCACCGCTCCCAGCAGCTGCTCGACCCCTGGCCCTTCCAAGGCCAGCCCGCACCACGCCTCGCTCAGATCCTCGATCCAGAACTCTCCCGCCAAGACAAATCGCGAAAGATTGCGCAGCACCTTCTCGCGATTCGACGCCTCGACCTCCAGCAGCACTCCTCCCTCGATCCGGTAGATCCGTGCCAATGCCAGCAGCTTTCCTTGCAGCGTGGGAAAGGCCGCCAAGACGCCCTCGCCTACCTCGAGCGTTCGCACTTCGTTGCTGACCAACCCGTGCAGAAACGGGATGGCATTCTTCCCCGTCACGCGCAGCAGTCCATTGCCGACTAAGTCGAAGAGGCCCACTCCCGTGCGTACCGCCCGGTACTGTGCCTCCACGCTCGCCTGACCCACTGGCCGTCCCTCCTCGATCCCACTTCCACTCATCCCTGCTCCCCTCGTCCCCCGTCCCTCGTCCCTCACCCCTCACCCCTCGCTTTGGAGGAAAGAAAAGGCTTCTCCCGTCGATCCCTCACGGATCGTCCCGAGAGAAGCCCCTCTCTATTCACTCTTCTCTGCTAGGCGGAGAAGGAACTGCCACACCCGCATCCACCCTGCGCATTCGGGTTGTTGAAGGTGAAGCCGGAGCCCATGACGTTGCTGACGTAGTCGATCTGGACATTCTCGAGGTACTGCATGCTGAAGATGTCGACAAAGACCCGCAGCCCCTCAAGGTCGATCACCTCGTCGTTCATCCCCGGGCCCTCTTCGATGTGCATCTTGTACTGGAACCCAGAACAACCGCCCGGTGCAACCTGGACTCGCAGTCCGCCATTCTCCCCAACCTGCTCGGCCTCGAGGAACTTCTTCACTTCTTGTGCTGCTGAATCTGTCATCGTCAAGTTCATCTTCTTCTCTCTCCTTGATGTAAGGTATCAATGGTTGTGTTGCCGTGATCTCTCTTCGACCAACGATCTGCCTGCTGCCACCACAAAACCCTGCTTGCCTCTGCCGGACGGGCCACGCCTTAGCGAGTCATCTTCAGGACCGGGAGCGCCTTCTTGGCGTTGAGCGCCCCAATGCTGACTTGGGCTGCCACTTGGCCAGCGACGCCGCTCAGCGCCTTGGCCTGCGGGCTCTCCGGTTGGCTGACCACCACCGGGATTCCCAGATCTCCCCCCTCCCGGATGCTCATCGAGATCGGGACTGCCCCGAGGAATGGGACTTCGTACCGCTCCGCCAGTGCCTCGCCCCCTCCGTTCCCAAAGAGATGATACCGCTCTCCGTGCGCACACTCAAAGTAGCTCATGTTCTCGACGATTCCGAGGATGGGAACTTGAAGCTGCTCGAACATGCTGTAGGCCTTGCGGACGTCGCTCAGGGCAACCTCTTGTGGGGTAGTGACCAGCACCGCCCCGGCGACCGCGACCATCTGCGCCAGGCTCAACTGCACGTCGCCCGTTCCGGGCGGCATATCGATGATCAGATAGTCGAGTGTGCCCCAATCGACCTGCCGCAGGAACTGCGAAACCGCCGAATGGAGCATCGGACCGCGCCAGACGACCGCCTTGTCCCCCGGGTTGAGCAGCCCGATCGACATCGTTTTGACTCCGTGGTAGACCGGCGGAATGATCACATTCTCCCGTACCGACGGCATGTCCCGCCCACCCATCATGATCGGGACGTTGGGGCCATAGACGTCCGTGTCGAGAATTCCGACCTGCGCGCCCATCCGCGCGAGCGAGACCGCCAGATTGACCGCGACTGTCGATTTGCCAACTCCGCCCTTGCCAGAACTGACGGCGATGATGTGCTTGATTCCGGCAATCTCCGTCTTGTCGATCACCCCGCGCGCCTTCGGCACCTCCGCATCCATCCGGACATCGACCCGCTCGACCCCCGGCACCCCCATCACCGCGCGCTCGGCTTCAAACTTCAACTGATCGCGCACCGGGCAGGCCGGCGTCGTCAAGACGAACCGGAACCCGACCACTCCGCCGCAAATCGCCAAGTCCCGCACCATGTTCAGCGTGACAATGTCCTTGTGCAGATCCGGATCCTTGACCCCGCGCAGGGCTTGCAGTACCTGCTCCTCCGTGATGACCACTTCTCCCATTCCACCCCTCTCTCTCCACTTGATTCGTCGTCGACTATGCTTTCGTGTCTTCTCGCATCGACGCTCTTCAGGCCGTCAAGACCGGCAGCTCGCTACGGGGGCGCTCACGCTCCACCACTTGCCCCGCTCCCAGGCCGGTCACCTGAACAAGCACTGGCGCCTCGATCCGAAACTCACAGACCCGGTGCCCATCGGCGATCCGGCATTCGCGCGTCACCGCGCCCCCCATCACCTCGCGGTAGACCCGCACCTCCTCATCGCAGAGCTGCGGATAACTGACCGCGACCTTCTCCGTCGGACAGTGGCGCTTGCGCAACCGGTAGGAGCCATCTTTCTGGCGCCGGCTCTCCGCCAAATAGCCTCGCGCCGTGATCATCCGCGCCAGCGTCCGCACCCGCTCCTCGAAGGAGAGCCCGTCCAACTCCGTCGTCAACTGCGCGATCCATTCGTCAGCACGCGCCCGCAGCACCTGTGCCAGCGCCGCTTCCCCGAACTGCCGCTCGATCTGGCTCATCACTTCCCTCGCCAACTCATCATACCGCTGCGGAAAGAGGCACCGCGCTTTCTCTGTCAACCGGTAGAGGTGTCGCGGCCGCCCCCGCTCGTGCCGCTCCTGCTCGAATCCAATCAGCCCATCACTCTCGAGGACCCCGAGATGCCGCCGCACACAGACCTTCGAGACCCCCAACGACTCGGCCAACTGCTCGGCGCTCATCGCCCCGTTCGCCTTCAACAGGTCGATGATCGCGCTCCGGGACGTCTTCAGAATATGCTCCACCGTCGCTCCTGACATGTTTCGGATCTTACGTCCCGAATTTGCCTTTTGTCAACTTTTTGGTTGGTAAATTTTTTCCGTGGAAGCTTGTTCGGAGGTGGGACAAGCATGGTATAGTGCGAGTCTTTTGAAGGTCGAGAGCATCATCAAGAAGATCAATAACAGGTTTGGCAGATCGATTGCACTAAAATTGCGTGATACAGGACGAGACATAACGAAAGAGGATCTATGGCAGGAGTGACGACGGAAGAAGGGCCGCGGGCAGGGACGTTGGTCGAGGATTTGGAGACGGTCACGATCCGGTTCGCGGGAGATTCCGGGGACGGGATGCAGATTACGGGGACGCAGTTCACCTCGACCTCGGCGATCATTGGAAACGACATCTCGACGATGCCCGACTTTCCGGCGGAGATTCGCGCACCAGCCGGCAGTCTGCCGGGAGTCTCCGGGTTCCAGCTCAACTTTTCGAGTCTGGACATCCGCACGCCGGGGGACGAGCCCAACGTGTTGGTGGCGATGAACCCGGCAGCACTCAAAGTCAACCTCGCCGACCTGGAGCCCGGTGGAATCCTCGTGGTCAACACGGATGAGTTCACCGACGGCAACCTCAAGAAGGCGGGTTACAAGAGCAATCCGCTCGAGGATGGCTCCCTCTCCGGTTATCGCTTATTGGAGATTCCGATCACCTCGCTGACGCTCAAGGCGCTCGAGGCGACGGGCCTGCCCTTCAAGCAGCAGGAGCGCTGCAAGAACTTCTACTCGCTTGGTCTGATGTACTGGCTCTACGATCGCCCGATGGAGCCGACGCTCCAGTGGATCGCGCAGAAGTTTGCCGGCAAGCCAGAGATCGCCGACGCCAACGTCCTGGCGCTCAAGGCCGGTTACAACTACGCCAATACCACGGAGATCTTCAACACCCACTACCGGGTCGCCAAGGCGAAGATCAAGCCGGGCAAGTACCGCAACATCACCGGGAACGAGGCGACGGCGATCGGTTTCATTGCTGCTGCACAGTTGGCGGGGCGCCCGCTCTTCTACGGGAGCTATCCGATCACGCCGGCATCTGACATTTTGCACGAGCTCTCCAAGCACAAGAACTTCGGGGTCAAGACCTTCCAGGCAGAGGACGAGATCGCAGCCGTCGGGGCGGCGATTGGTGCCTCTTTTGCCGGGAGCATCGGCCTCACTGGGACGAGCGGTCCTGGGGTGGCGCTCAAGGCCGAGGCGATCGGGCTGGCGCTCATGACCGAGCTGCCGCTGGTGATCATCAACGTGCAGCGCGGTGGCCCCTCGACAGGCTTGCCGACGAAGACGGAGCAGGCAGACCTCTTGCAGGCCCTCTACGGCCGCAACGGCGAGGCACCCGTCGCCGTTGTCGCTCCAGCGACACCGGGAGAGTGCTTCCAGATGGCGATCGAGGCGGTGCGCTTGGCGACCCGTTACATGGCCCCGGTCTTCTTCCTCTCTGACGGCTACCTCGGGAACGGCTCGGAGCCGTGGGAGATCCCCTCACTCGCCAGCCTCCCCCAGATGAAGATCGAGATGCGGACCGAGACGGAGGGCTTCCTCCCCTACCTGCGCGACGAGCGGACCCTCTCACGCCCGTGGGCGATCCCGGGGACGCCCGGCCTTGAGCACCGCATCGGTGGTCTCGAGAAGGCCAATTTTACCGGTAACGTCAGCTACGATCCCGACAACCACGAGAACATGGTCCACCTGCGCGCCGAGAAGATTCAGCGCATGCAGCAGGACATTCCGCCGCTCGAAGTCCTCGGGCCATCGGAGGGACGTGTTCTGGTCCTCGGCTGGGGCTCGACCTTCGGGGCGATCACCACGGCTGTCGAACGGCTCCAAGCCGAAGGGGCCTCGGTCGCCAGTGCCCACCTTCGCTACCTCAACCCGTTCCCGGCCAACCTTGGGGAGGTCCTGGGCCGCTTCGAGAAGGTGCTGATCCCAGAGCTCAACCTGGGTCAGTTGGCGATGCTGGTTCGCGCCCGCTTCCTCGTCGACGCCATCCCCGTCACCAAGGTCAAGGGCAAGCCCTTCAAGGTCTCGGAGCTGGTCAACCGGATCCGGCAGGAGCTTTGACGTCCCCCCGTCGCGTCGGGCACAATCGTGATGCAGTGAGGCTGGAGTGGCGTGCCTAGCGAGCGCCCTCGCCAAGAGATCGGAGAATTTCGCAATGAGTGAACAAGGTAATGGTGGCAACGGGCACGGCGGCAATGGGAACGCCGCCTTCGTCAAGCTGACAAAGAAGGACTTCCAGTCCGACCAGGAGGTGCGCTGGTGTCCCGGTTGCGGGGACTACTCGATCCTCGCCCAGGTGCAGAAGGTCATGCCTGACCTGCAGTTGCCCAAGGAGAACATCGTCTTCATCTCGGGAATTGGCTGTTCCAGCCGCTTCCCGTACTACATGAACACCTACGGATTCCATACGATCCACGGACGGGCCCCGGCGATCGCCACTGGCGTCAAAGCGGCCAACCCGGCCCTCCAGGTCTGGGTCGTCACCGGGGATGGAGACGCCCTCTCGATCGGTGGCAACCACTTCATCCACGCCCTGCGCCGCAATGTCGACCTCAAGATCATCCTCTTCAACAACCGGATCTACGGGTTGACCAAGGGGCAGTACTCGCCGACCTCCGAGCTGGGCAAGAAGAACAAGTCGGCCCCGATGGGGACGATCGACTACCCGATCAACCCGCTCAGCCTCGCGTTTGCCGCGGAGGCGACCTTTGTCGGGCGCTCGATGGACGTCGATCCGAAGCACCTCTCGATGATGGTCGAGCGGCTCGCCCACCACAAGGGCTCGGGGATCCTCGAGGTCTACCAGAACTGCAACATCTTCAATGATGGAGCCTTCAAATCCTTCTCGGAGCGCGACGTCCGCAGCGACCGGATGCTTTACCTCGAACAGGGTAAACCGCTCCTCTTCGGCAATGGCAAGGGGATTCGCCTGCGCGGGGTCACCCCGGAAGTGGTCACTGTCGGCGAGAACGGGGTTACCCAGGACGACCTCATGGTCCACGACGAGAATACGCCGGAACCCAACCTCTCCTACATCCTCGGACGGATGCAGTACCCAGAGTATCCCGTCCCGATGGGGGTCTTTCGCGCGATTCGCCGTCCGACCTACGAGGAGATGCTCGAAGGGCAGGTCGCCAGCGCCCTCGCCGCCAAGGGACCCGGCAATCTCGAGAAACTGATCAACAGCGGCGAGACGTGGGAGATTCACTGAGCCCCCCCCGCGGTCGAGCGGCTCATTTGTAGCAGGGAGATGAGAGATGTCCATACTTTCTGAAATCGTATCGGCGGTCAAGGAGGTGGTCGATGTCGCGCGGACAACGGCCCAGGGGATGAGTGTCACGCTCAGCCACATCCCGACCCGCAAGGAGACGGTCAGCTATCCAGAGGAAGCTGTTACCATCTACCGGCGTTTCCGTGGCGAGCACTTTCTCGATGTCAATGAGGATGGCAAGGAGCGCTGCGTCTCCTGTTTCCTCTGTGCGGCGGCCTGCCCGGCCGATGCCATCTACATCGAGGGCGCTGAGGATCCACGCCCCTACGAAGAGCGCATCGGCATGGACCATCGTTATGCCAAGGTCTACCAGATCGACTATGGCCGCTGCATCCTCTGCGGCTTCTGCGTCGATGCCTGTCCGACCGATGCCATCAACCACGGCCACAACTTCGAGTGGGCGGTCTATACCCCAGGGGAGATGGTCAAGGACAAGTCCTACCTGCTCGCCAACAAGTGGCGGGAGCCGGACGTGACCCCCACCCCGAAGCAGCTGCCCCTTGCGCAGAAGCAGAAGCTCGACAAGCTGCACATCATTCTCAAGTAGCTCTTCCCCTCATGCAGGCAGGGCTCCTGAGTGCGACCGTGCCGGCCGGGCAGCCTCCCCCATTTCTTGGGGAGGCCTGCCCGGTCGGCCTCTTTTCTGCAGGGCGAAGAGCGGCCCCGGGGCAGGTTCATGAAGATCGGCATCAACTACCCCTGGGAAGACTATGGTTGGGACTTCGGGGATCCGCCGGAGGAGTGGGTCCCGGCCAGTTCACGTGCGGCGTGGCGGCAGGAGAAGCGGCAGCGGATGGGTGAGACGCTCGCCGAGCTGGCCCAACTCGGCCTCGCCTCTGTCCGCTGGTTCCTCCTTGGAGATGGCACCAATTACGGTCTCGGGGAAGAGGCTCCGCAGCTCGTCGAAGGCCAGTGGCACTTCGATCCGCTGCCCCCCGAACACCCTTACCACGCCCAACTGCTCGACGATTTCTGCTTTCTGCTCGAGACCTGCCGGTCGAATGGCCTGACACTCCTTCCAAGCCTGATCGACTTCCAGTGGGCCTGGCCGGGAGAGATCCCCGCCGGCAGCCGATCGATCGTCAAGCGGGGCCGCGGGCAGCTCCTCACCGACCCCCACCGGCGCGAGCGCTTCTTCGCCGCAGTCCTCGATCCTCTTCTTGACCTTTCGTTCGAGTATCGCGAACAGATCGTCGCCTGGGAGCTGATCAACGAACCCGAGTGGGTCGTTCGCCCTCCCGGGTACCAGTTTTGGCGATGGCGTCGGCAGCGGACCATTCCCAAGCAGCGGATGCGCGAGTTCCTTGGGGCCGGCCTGCAGCGGATCGCCGAGTATCGTGGCGGCGTCTTCCCTTCGACGGTCGGCTTTGCCTTGTCGCGCTCGGTCCAAGAGTGGAGCGGGATCGGGGCGACCCTCGACCAGTTTCACTACTACCCGCAGTCCGGGGAACGCTTGCCCGTTGGTCTCGAGTCAGCGGTGGTGGGCGAGGTGGCGACCGCGGCCGACTTCCGGCCGTGGCCGGAGCTCGACGCCCAGTCGATCCCGAACCGCCTCCACCTCCTCGCGTCACGCGGGTTTCCCGCGGCCTACCTCTGGTCCGCCGGGGATATCAGCGACGCCACCCGTTGGACGGCGGAAGAGAAGGAGCAGCTCCGCGACTACCTCGCCCACGCGCCTCGCTCCTGAGCCAACCCCTCCTGTTCCGCTCCCTCCCTTCGCCATACGGCCAAGCCGCTACAAAAAAGATCAAAAACTTTTGTAACGATGATCCAATTGTTCCGCGAATTTCGCATTGCTATTTGAAGGCATTGAACAAACGTACGGAATGAAGCGTCAGGAACGGATTGGTGGGGAAGAGAAGCGCGCCCTGCCGACCGGTTCCTCCATCAGGTGGCCGCCCGGTTGGTGTAATCCCCCGGTCTTCCCTCTGGACAACTATCATGGATCCCCTTCGATTTGAAAGGACCCCCAATGATCCAGATCAACCTTCTCGGACCTTGTTCCCTCGAATATCAAGCCGCTGCCAGTCAACCGCGACCAATCTCCAGTGCGAAGGCCCGGCAGCTGCTCGGGTACCTCGCTTGCCACCCCAACCGCAACCTCAGCCGGGATTCGGTCATCGCGACGCTCTGGGGAGATACGCAAGAGGATCAAGGAAGACGGTATCTCCGCCAGACCCTCTGGCAGGTTCAGAACGTCATCAGGCCCGGCAATCTGAGCCCGACCTGCCCACTGATTGAGGCCAAGGCCGATTGGATCCGCCTCAATCTTCATCCCGACGTCTCATTTGATGTCCTCCGGTTGGAGCGGCTGCACAAGGAGAGTCGTCGTCTGCCGACACGCCAGATCCCGAGGCCCCTCTCATTCCGAGAGGTCACCTCGCTCTACTCCGGCCCCTTTCTCGAAGGGTGCTACGAAGGCTGGTGCGTTCAGCAACGGGAACGGTTTCAAGATATGTACGTCGAACTGCTCAAGCAGATGATGGACCAAGAGTTCACCGAAGGGAACTTCGAGGACGCCGCCGACATCGCCCACAAGATCCTCAATGTCTACCCCACAGACGAGGATGCCCACTGGACGATCATGTCCTACTACCTTCACCTTGGGGATCGCTCGGGAGCCTTGCGCCAGTACCAGGCCTGCGTGCAAATCCTTCGGGAAGAGCTTGATACACTTCCTGGGGAGAAGCTCAATCTTCTCCGTGAGCTGATTCGTCGCGATCTCGGCGAGAAGCCGACGATGGTTCCCTCCATTCCTGCCGAGAGCAATCCCAGTCGAGACCCCTTGATCATTCTCCAGGAGATCCAGCGACAGATCAACGATTTGCGCAGGGAGATGCAGGCCGTCAAGGAACAGATCAATTTTCAGCGCCCCTCGTCGGAAAAAGGGTCCCAAGCTGAGTAAGATTTTACGTTCGACTGAGGCGCCCTTAATCTCCCTCCGGTACTCTCCGGCTCGATCCGTCAACGTCCAGGCGGACGTGCATCTGACAGGATCATTTCCTACCCTTGTTGGCAAACCATCGAAGGAGAGAGACCGATGACGGAAGAGACGATCCACGAGGCAGAGATTGAGGAGACCGAAGAGCAGGTCGAAGAGCAGACCGAAGAAGGCGAAGAAGAGTCCGCAGAGGGAGAGTAGTCGACTCCCGCATCCCCCACCTCCGTTGCCGACCGATCCCGCTTCCAGGGTGGCGGCAACGGAGTCCTCTTTACTCCCCATCTTTCTCTTGAAATGAGCCTGCTGGAGAACGGAGATTGGCAATCTTCGAATTGTCGGATGACGCTGGTCCTCCAACGGCGGGAGGCGTATCATCGGCTCCGCCAGAATTGTTGGTAAGTCGATGACTTTCTGACTCGGGATTGGGATCAGGCAACGTGCCGAAAATTGCGTGCCTGAAGGCCGGCTTGCCCTGCAATCGCCCAGGCAGAGGAGCCTGCAGCCCTCTCTCGCCTCTGCTCTGCCGTAGATGAGCGTGATCTTCCGGCCCCCCCCGGGCCTTGATTCTGAGAAGTGCGTTGCGGGTGCGGCTTCGTGAGGGGAGTCTATGCCGGTTGCCATCACTCCATCCCTGGTCATCTCGGTCGTCTTCGACCTGATCCGCTACCGTGACCGGGTCGAGACCATCCTGGCGGTGCGGGAGGCGGGCGAGGGGTTGCCATTCCTGCTCCCGCCGGCGCCGGCCGATGAAGCGCCGCATCTTGAGGAGATGATCGCCTTCTTCGCGACTCCGCCGGGGCAGGCGAT
>JBMOHS010000074.1:0-18475 GCA_049317725.1 Blastocatellia bacterium | reverse complement strand
CGCCCCAACGGGGCGCCGCATACCAGCCCAGGGTGCAACCCTGGGTAGACGCGGCACCCCATTCAGGCGTTCTGAAGGAACGCCGCATAAAAATTGATTGGACACACGTCCTCCGACCGGACCCCAACCGGCCATTCAGGCAGATGCGGCGTTCCTTCAGAACGCGGGGGGATGTCGGGCAAGGTTCCCAGGGCGTTGCCCTGGGCTGGTATGCGGTGTCCCTTCGGGACACGGGGAATGTTCAACGTTCAACGAGAGACAAAACTCGCGCTTCGTGACCGGGTTTGATTCATATTTGACGAGACGAAGTGGTAGTTCACCCTGAGTGGCTGCCAAGTAATACAAAAATCACTGAAAAATCGATCATCGAGACCGTAACGACCTCATTTTTTGTCCAAAGTCCAGGCCCCCGCACCAGCGGGGGAGTTGTCGAAGGAGAACCAGATGGCTCCCGATCCCTCTTTCAAAATGGTCGTGCTGGCCGGCGGTGTTGGTGGCTCGAAACTGCTCGTGGGGTTGCAGAGACTGCTGCCCGAGGAACAGTTGACGGTCATCGTCAACACCGGCGACAACATCGAGCTTTTTGGGCTCTACATCGCACCGGATATCGACATCGTGACCTACACCCTGGCTGGCGTCGTGCGAACGGAGATGGGTTGGGGGATCGAAGGAGATACCTTCGCTTGCCTGGAACGGCTGGTCGCTTATCACGGGGAGGAGCGGTGGTTCAATCTGGGAGACAGGGATCTGGCCACCCACCTCTACCGTACGCAGTTGATGCGGGAGGGGATTCCCCTGCACGAGGTGACGGAGAGAGTCCGGCGGCACTTTGGGCTGGGAATGACGATCCTCCCAATGAGTGACCAGCACACTCCGACAACGGTGCTGACCGCGGAAGGACCGTTCCACTTTCAGGAGTATCTGATCCGGCGCCGGACAGAGCCGCGGGTCACCGGGCTACGCTTCGAGGGGATCGAGTCGGCGCGCCCAGCCCCCGGCGTTCTCGAGGCCATCGCCACGGCCGATGCGGTCGTGTTGGCCCCAAGCAACCCCCTCATCAGCGTCGGGCCGATCCTCGCCGTTCCGGGGATCCGTGAGGCCCTGCAGGCACGGCAGGGGGTCTCTCTGGCGATCAGCCCGATCGTCGGGGGGCGCTCGCTCAAGGGACCGACCGACCGCATGCTGCGCGATCTCGGGATGGAGGTCTCGGCAACGACGGTCGCCAATCTCTTTCAAGATATCGTCGATCGCTTCGTGCTCGATCAGCAGGACGCCGCCGAGGCCCCCGCCATCCGGGCGCTGGGGATGGAGGTCGCGACCGCCCAGACGCTCATGGGGACGATCGAGGAGAAGGTCGCGTTGGCCCAGACCGTGCTCGATTGGAGCCTCGCTTGATCGGAAGAAGGAAGAACCGATGCGCATCCTGTTGATTCCGGTCAAGGACCTGCGGCAAGCCAAACAGCGACTGGCGAGCCGACTGTCCCAAGCCGAGCGTACCCAGCTTGCCGAGGCGATGATGCGCCACACCTTCGATGTCGCCACCCGGGTTCGGCAGGTCGACCGGGTCGCCGTCGTCTCGCTCTATCCTCCAGCCCTCGAACTGGCGAGCCACTACGGGATGCTGACGATCCCTGAGACATCGCAACACTCGGAGAGCAGCTCGGTCGACTTTGGCATCACCGAATTGACCAAGCTGGGGGCCACTGGGGTGCTCCGCCTCCCGATCGATCTTCCCTTCCTCACGCCAGAAGAGATCGAGCGACTGCTGGCCTTGGATACCCCCGACCAACCGCACGCGATTCTCGTCCCCTCACGCGATCGACAGGGAACCAATGCCATTTGGCGACGACCCGGCGGCCTCTTCCCTTCCGCGTTCGGTCCCGACAGTCTGCGTCGACACCAGCAGGCCGCCGCGCAGCGCGGCAGCCCCTGCCTCCTCCACGAATCCCCAGGGATCAGCTTCGATCTTGATGACCCCAACGACCTCGACGACCTCCTCCGCGATCCTCGCCCGACGCCGCTGCGCCCACTACTGACTTCAATGGAGAATTGAAAATGGAGAATGGAGAATGGGGAATTCTACGGCGACGGGGATCGGCGGGCTGGCTGGAGCCCTGCCGCCTGAGAGGAGCCCGTGCTCGTCAATGGCGAGCAATCCTTTCAGGCTTCCCCTGATTGCCCGTCAGTGAAGCGAAAACCGCATCTGCACGCCCAATTCTTCAATCCCGCTCGGAGTGTTCGCGAAGACTGTTGAAATACCAGAAATTTGGTATACTACGCCCTGTTTTCATTACCCAATGCAGCAAAAAAGAGACCTGATTCGATACGAAATGAAGGGGGAAGTCCTCTGGTGAAGGTCGAGTCTGCCGCGAGCTGCTTGAGCGGCCATCACGAAGATGGCGCGGGCGGTCAGAGAGACGACCCTGCCGGGGGGCGTTCCGGCAGTCGTGTATCGAGAAGGGCCAGCAGGCTGGAAGAGGAGAACAAATGTCACGAAGACACATCCCGGTCCTGATCCTGGTGGCGCTCGTGCTGATCCTTTGCCGCGCGGCAGTAGGCCAGTCATCCCCCTCTCCTCGACCAAAACCGAACATCCTCTTCATTGCAATTGACGATCTCAACGACTGGATCGGCCCGCTGGGTGGGCACCCACAGGTGCAGACACCCAATTTTGAACGGCTGGCGCGGCGAGGCCTTCTCTTCACCAACGCCCACACGCAGGCGCCCCTCTGCAATCCATCACGCACGAGCCTGCTCTCGGGGCTTCGCCCTTCGACGACTGGGCTCTACACGCTGCAGCCGGGTGTTCGAGCGGTGCCGCGGCTGCGGGACCACGTCATGCTACCGCAGTATTTGGCGGGGCGGGGCTACCACACCTTCTCGACCGGCAAGATCTATCATGACGGCTCAATTCGCCCCGCCGAGAGAGCGCGCGAGTTCGACGAGTGGGGAACGAACGGGCCGATGCCCTACCCGCCAGCCAAGCTGGTGGCGACGCCGGATCAGATCAAGGCGATGGACTGGGGCGTCTTTCCCGGGACAGAAGCAGAGGACAACACCCAAGCGGACTGGCAGATCGCCGATGCGGCGATCGACTACCTGCGGAGAGCGCCGGTCGACCGGCCGTTCTTCCTCGGTGCCGGGTTCCGGTTGCCACACGTGCCCTGCTTCGCCTCGCCGCGCTGGTTCGATCTCTACCCGGAGGGGTCGCTCAAGATGCCCCCGGTTCTGGCGACAGACCGCGACGACGTCCCGGACTTTGCCTGGTACCTTCACTGGAAGCTGCCCGAGCCGCGCCTTTCGTGGCTGGAGACGAGTGGGCAGTGGCGGCCGCTGGTGCGGGCCTACCTGGCGAGCATCAGCTTCATGGACAGCCAGCTCGGGCGGGTACTCGACGCGCTCGACGCCAGCCCGCACGCGGCGACGACCATTGTTGTGCTCTGGTCGGATCACGGCTGGCACCTCGGCGAGAAGGGCATTACCGGCAAAAACACGCTCTGGGAGCGTTCGACCCGGGTCCCGCTGCTCTTGGCCGGCCCGGGGATCGCGAAGGGGGCCCGATCGGCGGAGCCCGTCGAACTGCTCGACCTTTACCCGACCCTGGCTGAGCTGAGCGGAGGCAAGGCCCCACGGGACCTCGAGGGGCACAGCCTCGTTCCGCTGCTGCGCAACCCTCGCGCGAACCGGCCCTGGCCCGCCATCACCACCCACAATCAGGGGAACCACAGCGTGCGCTCGCAGCGGTGGCGGTACATTCGGTACGCCAACGGCGAGGAGGAGCTCTACGATCTGCGCCGGGATCCGAACGAGTGGCGGAATCTTGCCCGCGGCCGAGAGGCCAACCGGTACCGCGCCGTTGTGCGGGAACACGCCCGCTGGCTGCCGAAGATCGACGCACCGCCCGTCGCCGGGAGTGCTGCCCGATTGCTGGTCAACCAGGATGGGCAGTGGTTCTGGGAGGGGAAGCCGATCCATCCGACGGAACTGGAGCGATAGTCGGCAGGAAGAGAGCGAGGTCGACAACTCGTTGCGAGAGGCAGTCGCGGTCATCGAGCTGCCGGTAAACCGGGGGGCCAACGTGCCCCTCCCCCATCAACCCTTCACCCGTATTCCAACAGGGAGAGCACCATGAACAGAAGCCATCTCAGCCGTTTAGCGGCCTTCTTGACGATGGCAGTGCTTGGTCTGGCACTGTCAATCCCCCCAATGATCAACGCCCAAGTCCTCTACGGCGCGCTGCTGGGGCGAGTCGCCGACTCGGCCGAAGCGATTCTTCCCGGGGCCAAG
The DNA here is from genome assembly GCA_049317725.1 of Blastocatellia bacterium. Lineage (GTDB taxonomy): Bacteria > Acidobacteriota > Blastocatellia > RBC074 > RBC074 > CAIOZW01. Next base: position 14,188 of record JBMOHS010000074.1, on the reverse strand, counting down.
GTCACGGTCACCAACAAGGCGACTGCCCAGTCGCGCGAGACGGTCACGGACGAGTCCGGATCGTTCGCCTTTCGCGACCTCCAAGTCGGCACCTATGACCTCCAGGTCACCCAGGGTGGATTCAAGTCCTATACCAAGTCCGGGGTCACTGTCGGCCTCAACTCGATCGTTCGGGAGGAGATTCAGCTCGAGGCGGGAGGCGCGACCGAGAGTGTGACGATCACCGCCGCCGCGCCCATTCTGCAGACGGATCGTGCCGACGTCAGCAACCAGATCGACAAGGCCCAGATCAGCAACCTGCCGATCGGTGCCGGCCGCAACTTCCAGCAGCTCTACAAGCTGATTCCAGGTGCCTCGGCGCCGGCCGATGCCCACTCCGACGCCGGCAACCCGCAGCGTGCCCTCGTCACCAACTTCAACGGGGCGTCTTTTTCCAACAACAATACGCGGCTCGATGGCGCGACGGTGAGCTATCCCTGGCTGCCGCACATCGTCGCCTACGTTCCGCCCCAGGACGCGGTCGAGACGGTCAACATCGTCACCAACAGTTTTGACGCCGAACAGGGGATGGCCGGTGGGGCCGCGGTCAACGTCCAGATCAAGTCCGGGACCAATGAATTTCACGGCAGCCTCCACGAGTTCCACACCAACAGCCGGATGCGGGCACGGAACTTCTTCTACTATCAGCCGGGCACCCTGCCGAAGAACATCTTCAACCAGTTTGGGGGGACGTTTGGCGGCCCGGTGATCAAGAATCGTCTCTTCTTCTTCGGCTCGTGGGAGCGGACCGTGCGGCGTCAGAACGCCTCGGCCTTCCGGACCCTGCCGACGGCGGCGCTGCGCCAAGGGGATTTCAGCGGGACTGGCGCGAGAATCTACGATCCGGCGACGGGGGCGGCGAATGGAACCGGTCGGACGCTCTTCCCAGGGGACCGGATTCCAACCAACCGGATCGATCCGATCGTGCAGAAGCTGATGGCGCTGATCCCCGCTCCCAATCTCGTCTCGGCCACTCCGGCCAACAACTACTTCGCCAGCGGGACCTATGAGTTCAACCGCGACAACTACGACTTCAAGGTCAACTTCATTCCGAGCGACAAATCGACGCTCTTCGTGCGCTACTCGATCTCACCGAGCCAGATCTTCGATCCTCCTTCGCTGGGTCCGGCCGGCGGAGATGCCCTCGCCGGTGGCCAGCCCGGCAACGCCCCGGGACGCGTCCAGAGCACGGCAGTCGGCGGAACCTACACCCTGAGTCCGTCGCTGCTGCTCGATGGTAACATCGGGTTCACCCGCCAACGCTTAGGCGCACAGAATGTCGATATCGACAAGAATCACGGACTGGATCTCGGCATTCCGGGAACGAATGGGCCAGATCGGCTGCAGGGTGGCTACCCGCGGTTCGCGATCAGCGGCTTCTCCTCGATCGGCAATCCGAATGTCTCCAATCCGTTCCTCTTCCGTGACAACCAGTATGTCGCCGCCGGCAATCTCAGTTGGAGCCGTGGTGCCCATAATCTGCGCTTTGGTGGGGAGTACACCTACTACACGATCAACCACTTCCAGCCGCAAGCAGCGTTCGGCCCGCGTGGTGGGTTCAACTTCAGCGGTGGCCTGACCTCGCTCAATGGGGGGCCGGCGCCGACACTCTACAACGGTTGGGCGGACTTCCTGCTCGGCCTGCCACAATCGATGGGCAAGGACCTGCAGAACATCAACCCCGCCGCGGTGCGCATGCCGGGCTGGGGGATCTATGCCCGTGACCAGTGGCAGGTGACACGAACGCTGACCATCAACTACGGCACCCGCTTCGAGCGCTATCCGTTCGCGACGCGCGATCACCGCGGGGCCGAGCGCTACGATCCGGTCAGCGACCGCGTCCTGATCGGCGGCCTCGGCAGCACGCCGGAGGATACCGGCGTCGACGTTGGGTTGGGCCAGTTTGCGCCGCGTCTCGGGATTGCTTGGCGGGCGACGGAGAAGACGGTTGTGCGGCTGGGATACGGCATCAGCGTCGATCCCAACTCGTTCCGCAACATGCGTGACGCCTATCCGGCAACGATCTCGCTGCAGCTCTCCGGTGCGACTTCGTTCCAATCAGCAGGTCGGCTCAGCACGGGGCTGCCGGCGATTGTCTCGCCCGATATCTCGTCCGGGTCGGTCGCGCTCCCGACCACAATCGGCACACAGACCTTTCCACAGACCTTCAACCGGGGCTACATCCAGTCGCTCAACCTGACACTGCAGCGGGATATCGGTTGGGGCTTTACTGTCCAAGGGGCCTACGTCAATACGCGGGCGATCCGGCAGACCGCCAATGTCAACATCAACGCGGGGGAGGTTGGGCTTGGCAACCCAGGGCGTGCCCTCGCCCGTTTCGGACGGATTGCCAACATCAACATGCTCGTCCCGTTCAATACGGCGAGTTATGACGGATTCCAGGCCCAAGTCAATCGACGGCTCAACCCGGCAGCCCAGGTTGGACTGACCTACACCTACTCGAAGGCGATGGGCTATGCCGACAACAGCGACTCTGGGCTGACCTTCCACTCGGTCTCACAATGGGCCCGGAATCGTGCACTAGCCAGCTTCGACCGGACCCATAACCTTCAGCTCTTTGGCGTCTATGAACTGCCCTTCGGCGCCGGGAAACGCTGGGCGACAAGCGGGCCTGCCTCCTGGTTTGCCGGCGGATGGCAGGTCAACGGGATCATGACGCAGATGAGCGGCACGCCCTTCACCGTTACGTCGGCGGGCGCTTCGCTCAACGCGCCGGGCAATACCCAGACGGCGGACCTCGTCAAGTCCAGTGTGGGCATCCTCGGGGGGATTGGTCGGGGAGCTTCGTGGTTTGACCCCCTCGCCTTCGCTCCGGTGACGGCAGTCCGCTATGGAACAGTCGGCCGCAACAGCATGCGTGGCCCCGGGGTCTTCAACTTCGACGCGAGCCTCTTCCGGAACTTCAAGATCACCGAGCGATTCCTGCTCCAGTTCCGGACCGAGGTCTTCAACCTGACCAATACACCGGCCTTCAACAACCCCGGTGCGAACGCCTCCTCGCCGACGCGCCGTGCGGACGGCTCGATCATCAACAACAACGGCTTCAGCGAGATCACGTCCGCGCAGGCGACCGAACGGCAGATCCGCTTTGCCCTCAAGCTGACCTTCTGATCATCTGATCTCCTTCCAGAACGGGACCACCGGCTGTGACAACGGTCGGCGGTCCCGTTCTTGTTTTGCAGCCTTCCGGTGAAGCAATGGATTCCGCCATCAGGGCATGGTAGCTTCGAATTGTTCAGATTCGTTTTTTTGGGAGATGGCCATGTCGACCAGACCAATCAGTAGACGAACCCAAGCCGAGTACCTGCAACTGGATCGCCAATCCGAGTTGAGGCACGAATTTCTGGATGGCGAGGTACGGGCGATGACCGGGGCCAGCCGTCACCATAACCTGATTACCGTCAATGTCGCCGCGACACTCAGCGAGCAACTCCGCCATCGTCAATGCGAGGTGTATGCCAGCGATATGAGGGTGAAGGTCTCTCCACAGCGGCTCTACGCGTATCCGGATGTGATCGTTGTCTGTGGAACTCCCTGCTTTGAAGACGAGGCCAATGACACCCTGCTCAATCCAACCATTCTGATCGAAGTGCTCTCAAAATCGACCGAAGCCTATGACCGGGGACTCAAGTTTGAGTTGTATCGCGGGCTGGAATCGCTGCAGGAGTTTATCCTGATTGCTCAGAATAAGTGCCATATCGAACACTATCGCCGCCAGTCTGACAATCGCTGGATCCTGACCGAGACCAAAGATCCGGCAGGATTGATCATTCTTGAGTCTATCACTGGTCAGCTCGCGGTTGACCAGATCTATTTGAAAGTTGCACTTGACCTGCCCACTTCTACGGAATGAGCTGGTGAGTTAGCGGGCCTCGGCTGCGTCATTTGCCAGCCTCCCGGCGCTTCGCGCCAGCGGACGGGATCTCCCGGAATGTCCGCGGAGACTGTTGAAAAGTCCGAAATTTGGTATACTGCGCGGCATCTCGATTACCACACCCACCGACAGGAAGGGGAGCACCATGATTCGACTCGATGCGGAGCGGAGTGTAAGTTTCTGTGATGGGATGCGCCGGCGGGATTTTCTGCACGCGGGCGCGCTGGGGATGCTCGGGCTGGGGTTGAGCGACCGGTTCCGGCTGCGGGCCGCGGGCGCGATCGATCCAGCGAAAGAGCGGAATTGCATCTTTCTGATGCTGGTAGGCGGACCGAGCCAACTGGATCTCTGGGACATGAAGCCGAATGCGCCGGCAGAGATTCGCGGGCCGTACCGACCGATCAAGACCAACGTGTCCGGCATCGAGATCAGCGAGATCTTCCCGCGCATGGCCAAGCAGGCGGACAAGTACGCGCTGATCCGTTCGTGCTACCATACGGCGGCAGCGGTGCACGACACGGGCCACCAGATGATGCAGACGGGGCGGCTCTTCCAGGGGGGGATCGAGCACCCGAGTGTAGGCAGCGTCCTCGCGAAGATGCGGGGGCCACGCGGCGAGGCGCCGCCGCACGTTCTGCTCCCCAAGCCGATTGGAGCAACAGGCGGGAACATGCCCCACGGCCATGGGGCGGGCTTCCTCGGCAAACAGTTTGACCCGTTCATCCTCAACGCGGACCCCTCCCAACCGAACTTCAAGGTCCCGGATATGCTGCCGCCAGAGTACCTCTCGTCGATCCGGACCGACCGGCGAAGGCGGTTGCGCGAGATGGTCGACCAGTCGGTGCGCGAACTCGAAGCGGGATTCAAGGCAAGCCAAGACGCGCGGCTGCTCGACGACAACTTCCAGCAGGCCTACTCGCTGATGTCCTCGGCGGAGATGCGCGAAGCGTTCGACCTGACACGGGAAGACGAGGCGACGAAGGACCTCTATGGACGCAACCGCTTCGGGATGAGCTGCCTCATGGCGCGGCGGATGATCGAGCGGGGAGTTCGCTACGTAACGATCAACATGTTCGAGACGGTCTTCAACGAGATCACCTGGGACATCCACGGATCGGCACCGTTCAGCCCGATCGCCTGCTACCGCGACCTGGTCGGGCCGATGTTCGACCAGGGGTACAGCTCGCTGCTGGCAGATCTGGCGCAGCGCGGACTGCTTGAGGACACGCTGGTGGTGGCGACCGGCGAGTTTGGGCGGACGCCGAAGATCAATCCAGCAGGAGGGCGAGACCACTGGCCGCAGTGCTGGACGATGTTGATGGCGGGTGGAGGCGTCAAGGGCGGACAGGTGATTGGCTCGTCGGATGAGATCGGCGGGGCCCCCAAGGATCGCCCGGTCGCGCCGGCCGAGGTGGCGGCGACGATCTGCCATTCGCTGGGGATCGCGCCGGACGCAGAGCTGACGGGTGTGCAGGGGCGACCGATCCGTGTCATCGAGCACGGGTATCATCCGATTCACGAGCTGTTCTGAACCAGTGGGGAGGCGATGATGCGAGATCGAGGCAAGCGGTGGGTTCTGCTCCTGGCGGGAGTGGGAGTGGGGATGGGGCTCGCACTGGGGCGACCAGCGGAGCGAGAGGCAAAGGCGGCAGTCGAACCAGTCTCGCTCGACACGACGAAGCCGGCGTCGGAGGTGACGACACCGGTCGGTGGCTGGAGCTTTCGCAACCACGTCATCCCGGTGCTGACGCGACTCGGCTGCAATTCGGGTGCGTGCCACGGCGCCCTCGCTGGCAAAGGGGGCTTCAAGCTGACCCTGCGCGGCTATGACCCGGAGGTCGACTTCCATGTCATGACCCGCCAGACCAGCGGCCGGCGCATCAACCTGCAGGATCCGACACGGAGCCTCCTCCTGCTCAAACCGACCATGACGATCGGGCACGGCGGCGGAGAGCGGCTCGAGGCCGGCTCGCTTGAGTACAAAGTGCTCAGCGAGTGGATCGCCGCGGGCGGGGCGGGCCCGACGGAGAGTGATGCGCGCATCATCGGGCTCGAAGTCACGCCGGGGCAGCTCACCCTCGCGACGGGCGCCGAGGCGAAGTTGAAGGTTATCGCGCGATACAGCGACGGCCGCCGCGAAGAGGTGACGCGCTGGGTCAAGTATGCCAGCGCCAACGCGGGCGTCGCGACCGTCGATGACGAGGGAGCCATCAAGAGCACGGGCGCGGGGGAGACGGCGATCAGCCTCTGGTACCAGAGCAATGTCGCCTTTGCGCGGGTTACGAATCCCCATCCACACGCCATTCCGGAAGAGGCCTTCGCGCGATCTCCCCGGCACAACTACATCGACGAGCTGGTGATCGCGCGGTTGCAGGAGCTGCGCATCGCCCCCTCGGCGCAGGTCGGAGACGCCGAGTTCGTCCGCCGGGCCTTTCTCGATGCGACCGGAACGCTGCCGACCGTCGCCGAGGTCTCGAGGTTCGTCGCCGATGGCGCACCGGGCAAACGCGCCGCACTGATCGACCGGCTGCTGGCCCGGCCGGAGTTTGTCGACTACTGGACCAACCGCCACGCCGACACGCTGCTCGTCTCCTCCCGTCTGCTGCGCGAGAACGCCATGTGGTCCTTCCACCACTGGATTCGCGAGAGCGTCCGAACCAACAAGCCCTACGACCAGATGGTGCGGGAGATCGTCACCGCCAATGGGAACACGCTCGAGAATGGCGCAGCCAACTATTATGTGCTGCACAAGGAGACGACCGAGCTGACCGAGAACTTCTCGATGGCCTTTCTGGGAATGTCGATCACCTGCGCGCGCTGCCACAACCACCCGCTGGAGAAGTGGACGCAGAAGCAGTATTACCAGATGGCCAACCTCTTCACCCGGATCGGGATGAAGAACGGGCAGCGGGATGGGGACGTGCAGGTCTACTCCAATCCCTTCGGCGAGATCAACCATCCGCGACTGGGCAAACCACTGCCCCCGGCACCGCTCGATGGAGAGCCGTTGCCCTTCGACGCGCCGGTCGACCGGCGCGAGCACCTGGCCAAGTGGTTGACGGCACCGGTGAATCCCTACTTTGCCAGGTCCTTTGTCAATCGAGTCTGGAAGAACTTCATGGGGCGCGGACTGGTCGAGGCGGTCGACGACATGCGTGCGACCAATCCTCCGTCGAACGAAGAGCTGCTGACGGCGCTGACCAAGGACTTCACCGACCACGGATTCGACACGAAGCGTCTCATCCGGACGATCATGAACTCGGCAGCCTACCAGCGGTCGTCGACTCCGAACGAGACGAATGGGGACGACGAGCGCTACTACTCGCGCTACGTGCTGCGACGATTGCCAGCCGAAGTCCTGCTCGATGCGGTCGCGCAAGTGACGGGTGTGCCGACCCCGTTTCCGAACGTGGCCCCGGGCACGCGGGCGCTGCAGGTACCAGATGCGAAGAACAACCCCTACTTCCTGGCGGTCTTCGGCAAGCCACCCCGACTGATCACGGTCGACAGCGAGCGGACAGCCGAGCCCTCGGTCGCCCAGGCACTGCACGCCATCAATGGGGAGACGATCAACCAGAAGCTGCGCGCCGCGGGAGGGCTCATCGACTCGCTGACGCGCCACGGGATCGCCGACGAGATGGCACTGCGCCACCTCTACCTCGCCGCGCTGGCCCGGGAGCCGCGCCCGGAGGAGATGCGTCGAATGGTGGCGGCGCTGGCAGAGAGCGAGGACCGACGCCAAGCGCTCGAGGATGTCGCCTGGGCAATCTTGACCAGCAAAGAGTTCATGTTCAACCACTAAGATGAGAAGAAACGGGAACGCATCGGGAATGGTCTGGTCGGTCGCCGTGCTCTTGGCACTGGTCGCGGGGGGGAGTGGGCAGGCTCCGTCGAGCAGGGTGGACAAGGCGGTTCGGGCTGCCGTCAGTGCACTGGCCTTCAGCCCGGATGGGACGCGGCTGGCACTGGGCCGGTACCGCGAGGTCGAACTGGTCGACCCCGCGACGGGACGCGTGACGGCGACCCTGGGGGGCTTGGTCAACCAAGTGCGCGGGCTCGCCTTCAGCACGGACGGGCAGGTGCTCGTCGCGGGGAGTGGCAATCCTGGGCAGTTCGGGGAGATCAGCGTCTTCGATGTGGCGAAAGGGACGACCACACGGACGTGGCGCGGCCACCGCGATCACCTCACCGCAGTGGTCCTCGCGCCGGACGGGAGCGCCATCGCCACGGCAAGTTACGACCGGACGATCCGGCTCTGGAATCCGGCGACGGGGGCAGAGCTGCGCGTCCTGCGCGATCACACTGACGCCGTCTTCGGCCTCGCCTTCAGCCCCGACGGGAAATTCCTGGCCTCGGCCAGCGCCGACCGGACCGTCAAGATCTGGGATCCGGCGACGGGTCGGCGCCTCTTCACGCTGAGCGACGCACTCGACGCCGTCAACGCCGTCTCCTTCGCGGCCGATGGGCGGACGCTCGCCGGCGGGGGTGCCGATCGCACCATCCACCTCTGGCAGATCGACGAGTCGGGAGAGGGAAGGCGCCTTCGCTCGCTGATCGCCCACGAGGACGCAATTATTGCGCTGACCTTCGCCCCTGACGGAAAGACGCTTGCCACCAGCGCTGGTGATCGCAGCCTGCGACTCTGGAACGCGCAGACCCTCGTCGAGACCCTCGCGCTCGAGCCGCAGTCCGACTGGGCACAGGCGCTCGCCTTCTCGCCCGACGGGCGGTGGATCGCCGCCGGTCGCTTTGATGGGGCCTTCAAGGTCTATGCCACCACCCCTGGCCAGCCACGCGCGCGCTGAAGCCCGATGTGGCCCTGTAAGGAGGGATCTTCCGTGAGCCAATCCAGACTCTTCTCCCTGTTGCTGCTGACCCTGGGGAGTGTGCTCCCGCTCGGAGCACAGGTTCCGCACCCCTACCTGACGACGATCAGTCCGGTGGGGGGGAGTCGGGGCCAGACGGTGACGGTCATGATCGAGGGGGTCAACCTGAGTGGCGCGACAGCGATCCTCTTCGACAAGCCGGGAGTGAGTGGTCAAATCATCCTCAACGCAGAGACAACGCGGACCGCACCGGGCCCCTCGACCGATCCGACCCGCCGCTTCGAGGGGGATCGTGCGGTCCGGAACCGCCTGCAGGTCAAGGTGACGATCGATCCCGCAGCGAGTCCTGGTGAGTACCAGTTGCGGCTGGTCACCCCACTCGGGACAAGCAGCGCCAACCCCTTCCTCGTCGGCGTCCTCCCCGAGACGCTCGAGCGGGAGGAGAACGACCAACCGAGTACGGCCCAGCCCCTGACCCTCCCGACGACGGTCGTCGGAGAGATGCAGACGGTCGGCGACCGCGACCATTTCCGTTTCAACGCACGCACCGGGCAGGAGCTGGTCTTCGAGGTGGTCGCCTCCGTCTTCGGCTCACGGCTCGACGCTGTCTTGACCCTCACCGATCAGACCGGGCAGGCCTTGGCGACCAGTGCTACCGCCCGGGGCCGGCGCGACGCCCTGCTCGCGCACCGCTTCGCCGAGTCCGGTCTCTACACCCTCCAAGTGACCGATTACGAGCAGCGCGGGATGGGCAAGCCGAACGAGTTTGGCTATCGCCTCAACATCGGGGAGCTGCCGGTCATCACTGGCTGGTTCCCGCTCGGACTGCGCCAAGGCACCAACGCGACGATTGCCCTCCGCGGCCACAACCTCCCGACGCGACAACTGAAGCTCGACGCCCCCGTGCACGATGATTGGAGCCCCGTCGTCTCCTACCGCCCCGATCGGCCGAAGCAGATGGCCGACCTGCCAATCGACGAGATCCGGCTGCCGCTCGGCACCACCCCGGAGATCATGGCCACCGCGACCGCGAACTCGCGTGCGATGGCCCAGACGGTCGCTTGGCCCGTGACGATCAACGGACAGCTCGACGCTACCCCCGAGGCCTGGTACCGCTTCCGCGCCCGGCGTGGCCAGTCGCTGACCCTTGAGGTGATCGCCGAGCGGTTCGGCTCGCCCCTCGATTCGGTGATCGAGGTCTATGACAGCCGCGGCCAGCTCGTCCCACGCGCCCTGCTGCGCTGCGTCTTCGAGACGACCCAGACGCTCAACGACCGCGACTCCCGCTCGCGCGGCATCCGCCTGCTCAGTTGGAACGGCCTCCAGCCCGAGGACTATCTGCTGATCGGAAATGAGCTGCTGCAGATCGAAGTCCTCCCCAAGGGGCCCGATGAGGACGTCTTCTTCAAGAACGTCAGTGGGCAGCGCATCGGCTTTCTCGACACCACTCCGGAAGCACATGCCGTCAACACCCCGATCTACAAGGTCTCGATCCACCCCCCGGAGGCCGTCCTGCCTCCCAATGGCATGCCCCAGGTCAAACTCTACTACCGCAATGATGATGGCGGGCCGATGTATGGCAAGGACTCACGCCTCGCCTTCACCGCCCCGGCCGATGGCGAGTACCTGGTCCGGCTGCGCGACGTCCGCGGATGGAAGGGCGAAACCTTTGGCTACCGGCTGGCGATCCGGGAGCCGCGCCCAGACTTCAGCCTGACGGTCGATCCGGAAAATCCCAACCTTCCCCCAGACACGGCGGTCCCGATCCACGTCACCGCCTTCCGCTCCGAGGGGATGGAGGAGGAGATCGAGGTCGCCCTGCGCGATCTGCCCCCCGGCTACACCGCGACAACTGGAATCATCCGCGCCGGCATGGACCGCGTAACCCTCCTTCTGCGTGCGCCTGCCAATGCCCCGGGCGGGTTCTCCTTCCCGCTCCACCTCGAAGGGACGGCGATCGTTGCTGGCCGCCGCCTGGTGCGCGTGCCCCCCCTCCGTGGCCCCCTCGCCGTCGTCACTGTCACCAGCCCACCAGAGCTGACCGTGGCCACTGCTGAGTCCCGTGTCGAACTGGCCCCCGGGGGAAGTGCCTGGGTCACCCTCCGTGTCCAGCGCCAACGCGGCTTCCAAGGGCGCATCCCCTTCGATATCCGCAACCTCCCCCACGGCGTCATCGTTCGCGATGTCGGCCTCAATGGCGTCCTCATCACCGAGGACGAGACGACCCAGCGATTCGAACTCTACGCCGAACCCTGGACCCGTCCCGTCACGCAACCAGTCATCCCGATCGGCCGCATCGAGACGGCTTCCCCTCTTCGATCCGAATTTCCGGCGCGTCCGTTTCAACTGGTCATCCAATAGGCCTATAGGATATCCAGGGCCATTTCGTCCTATCTGTCCTATCCGTCCTATCCCTTTCCAAGAAAGTGCTTCACAACCTTGCGGGCATTGCTGAACGGGAATAGTATTCGCAGCATCGGAGAAATCGTATCTGCTGGGCCGTGACCTGTCAGTCCCGCAGATCCCCCCAACGATCAGAAATGGCAAAAAGGAGAGATACCTTGGCTACAAATCGTGGAGTCGCGTACATCGAGCCCGGCAAGGTTGAAATCAAATCGATCGACTACCCCAAACTGCGGATGCCCAAGAGCGAGACAGATCCCTTCGGCGGCAAGGATGCCCCACACGGAGTAATCCTCAAGGTCGTGACGACCAATATCTGCGGATCGGATCAGCATATGGTGCGCGGACGGACGACTGCGCCACAGGGGCTGATTCTTGGGCATGAGATCACTGGCGAGATCATCGAGAAGGGCAGTGATGTCGAGATGCTCGAGGTGGGAGATCTGGTGACCGTTCCATTCAACATCGCTTGCGGACGTTGCCGGAACTGTCGCGAGGGAAAGACGGGCATCTGTCTGACGGTCAATCCGGCGCGGCCCGGTGCGGCCTACGGGTATGTCGATATGGGCGGCTGGGTCGGTGGCCAAGCGGAGTATGTCATGGTTCCCTACGCCGATTTCAACCTCATCAAGTTCCCCAATCGGGAGAAGGCGATGGAGAAGATTCGGGATCTGACGCTCCTCTCCGACATCTTCCCGACCGGCTTCCACGGGTGTGTACAGGCAGGGGTCGGGCCAGGTTCAACGGTCTACATTGCCGGTGCCGGGCCGGTGGGTCTGGCAGCAGCGGCCGGGGCACAGCTGCTTGGTGCAGCAGTGGTGATCGTCGGGGACATGATTCCGGAGCGGTTGGCGCAGGCGCGCAGCTTCGGGTGCGAGACGATCGATGTCAGCAAGGTGACGAGCCTCGGGGAGGCGATCGCCGAGATCCTCGGCGAACCAGAGGTCGACAGCGCAGTTGATTGCGTCGGCTTTGAGGCACGCGGACACGGCGCCGACGCAGTGGTGGAGCGCCCGGCGACGGTGCTCAACTCGCTCCAGGAGATCGCGCGCGCGGGCGGTTCCATCGGCATCCCCGGGCTCTATGTCACAGGTGATCCCGGTGGAGTCGACGCCGCCGCCAAGATTGGTGCTCTCTCGATCCGCTTTGGTCTCGGCTGGGCAAAGTCCTGCTCGTTCCATACTGGACAGTGCCCGGTCCTGCGCTACAATCGCCAGCTGATGAAGGCGATTCTCCACGATAAGGTGCATCCGGCGAAAGCGGTCAATGTGACCATGATCAGCCTTGACGATGCGCCAAAGGGATACAAGGACTTCGACCAGGGCGCAGCGAAGAAGTATGTGATCGATCCACACGCAACCGTCAAGTAGGGTGATCGGCAGCGGTAGGACAGACGGATGGATGAACGAAACGATCACTTCTCAAAAGGCTTCGGTGGGCACGCTACCCCTTGCGGTTTGCCAGAAGTGAGCAATCTGCCTCCGCGAGGGCAGTTTTTGGGTTGAAAGACGCTTCCCAACTGCCCATTCCCCCTTTACGAAAGAGGAATTTCACGATTCTGTAAGGGCAGGCCTTGTGCCTGCCCTTGTCTCATTGCGAGGAGACGGGGGGCAACCACAAGGGTTGCCCCTACAAATCGAAACCGGCCCTTGGGTAACTTTCGCAGCAAGCTTGGGGAGGACCATGCGGGCCGGAGGCCCGCACACCCAGGCTCACCAGTCGCACTTACCCCATCCCTCGTAGCAAACACACACGGAAATCGGAAGCCCCTCACTCTTCCCCATTCTCCATTCTCCATTCTCCATTTACTCCATTTACTCCATTTACTCCATTCTCCCCTCTTTTTGCCCCCCAAATTGGAGTTGAGAAGTGACTCGCTCCCGCCTATAATTACGACTTGGCTAGGGACAAAATTCGGCTCCAAGCCGTGTGATCAGTGGATCTCGATCCTCCGGTCCTATATCCCCAGCCACTCTACTTCTCAAAAGCCGCCAAGGTGAGCGGCTTTTGTTTTGTGTAGAAGACCCCACGCTTTCCGTCGACCACTCGATCCAGATCGTGGATCTCACCGACCTGCGGCCAGATCAATTCAAGAAATCGATCTTCGCGACGTGCATAGAACCGTTGGAGAGCCCAAAGGTAGTAATCGACCGCCTGCAAGCTGACGCACGTGGGTGGCGTACTGGAAAAGACGTGGTGGTTCGCGGGATGGTCGAACCCGAAACTCCTTTTAAATGACTTCGCGGCCTCCTCGAGAGCGAGTCGAAATGCAGCGCTCCTGGATCTGCTGCCACGCTTGGCAAAGCAGATGCGAACATCCTCGGCCATGTGATGCAGATTCCGGCAGAGTTCATTGACGAGCAGGTCGTACTGTTCGTCTTGCCGATATCGATAGGTCACGTCCCTCTCGTTCTGCTGCTGAACATAGGTGACAAGATCGCGCTTATCCCGAACAACTCCGTTGAATCGGAGCTTTTTCTGCAGCAAAAGCTTGAACACTTCCCGGCGTACTTCTGGAAGATCGTCCTTTGCGTGGAAGGCAATGGCAGTCTTCCGGTTCACCAGTTGCATTGATGGAACATGTTTGAAATAAGGATCTGCAATCAGCTCCGCCCGAAGATCCTCCAATGCCTGCTCAACCTCAACTGGATCATCAATCTCCATCTTTCCGAGGATAAAAAAGTTCGAGCAGCCAGGTTGATCAATGATGATGCGGCCCTTTCGATCGAATAAGGTCGGATCACCAGCTTCATCCACAAAATAATGAAGGGTCTCTTTCTCAGCCAGCTTCATCAATCGTCCTGGTCTTCTGCGTCTTGATCGAGGAATTTACCCACAAAGTACCGCAACGAATTCCGAGATTTCCTGCCGCTTACCCATCCGTTGCGATCAATGGCCACGAAGATGCTATCACAGCCATAGCAGGGAAAGAGAGGCGATAAAGAATGGAAAATCAGGAAGAGTGGAATGGGGCAACCACAAGGGTTGCCCCTACAAATCGAAATCGGCCCTTGGGTAACTTTCG